>AP018183.1 GCA_002368155.1 Nostoc carneum NIES-2107 | reverse complement strand
GGCATCACCGTGCCAAAACGGGAAAATTGTACGCTAAGGCTAAAAGCCTTTCTCCATAGGCATCTTAGCCACCCATTTTCCATTTTGAATTTATCTCATCCCCCCAATTCCAGAACCATCGCACTCAGGGCAAATCCAGCCACTATCACCATACAAATAGCCTAAGCCTCCGCAGTGGCAGCAATTTACGTATATCCCATCATCTTCAAAAAATAATTCAGGCGTAGAAATACTATCAGGATCATCGGCGAAATCTGGAATTCCTAGAGCTATTTCTTGAGTGCGATCTGAATGATTTTTTTCCATTACAAAATTCCCTTTTCGTTACTTGATGGATAATCTTGTTTTATTGTTTTTCAATGCTATGGCTGATGCTTTACCTAAGTGGCTGATTACCCTAATTTTATTGGTGCAGAGTAGTATGTATTCCCTGCACCTTAGTAATAATTAGGAAAAAAAGTGTTTTTTATATCCACATAATTAAGCTATATACTGAAATTATTCTGAGAAATTTGGTAAGTTTTTAAACGCTAATTGTGCTACTTCTTCGGCTCGCCCTGATGTAACTTTCTGATACCGTAATGTTGTCTGAATGCTTTCATGTCCCATGAGCGCCCTAAGTTCTTCAATGCCCATTAATCCCACTCGCTCTGTAGCAAAAGTATGTCGGAGGTCATGAAGTCGAATCCCCTGGAGTTCTGGAATGTTCTCAATTAAGCTTTTCCAAGATTGATGCGCCATCCGGTATGACAGACGGGAGACTACAAAAGTTTTTGGCTGTTGAGCTGTAAATAGTGCTGTATGGTTGGGATGTCTATAATATTTAATGTAGTGATTTAGACCAAAAGAAGCTACTTCACTGTAAAAACACCACCGTTGCTTATTACCTTTGCCAATAACCTGAAATTTCCGGGCTTTGAGGTCTATGTCATCTAAATTTAGAGCCAGTACCTCAGCAATCCTAGCGCCACTGGTATGCAACAAACGCACCAAGGCAGACATTCGCACATCTGTTTTGATAATTTGATACAGGACACTTAACTGAGCAGGAGTAAGATAACGCACCAGTTCATCTGTAGTGTGTTCTCCTTGCTCTCGAATGGGTTTGCGTCTTGCGAGTCCCGCAACTGGATTGGATTTGAGATATCCCATATCAACAGCGAAGTTGAATAAAGCCGTGATTACAGCTTGATGACGGTGGTGTGTAGTATAAGAAACATCGGTTAAATGATTGAGATATTCCACTAAAACTTGTCTGTCAATGATTTCTATTGACCATCGCCCATACTCCTTGAGTAAGGGGAGAATCGTAGACTCATAAGAACGCAGAGTACTTTTGGCTAGTCCTGGACGTTCTAAAAACTTGGTGGCTAAAGCAGCTAAAGTTATCATTACTTTAGAGAGCTTTTGGCAATTTATTTGAATAAAAGTGTAGATATATATTTATTATTAATAAATATACTTTTAGATATATTTTGATAGTGATAACAGAACATTCGACACTTCCCACGGGGGAAGAAGGGCTTGCTAATTACGTCCAGAGATTGCGAGGTCATCTTTGTTTAACCCAAAAAGAGTTGAGTTTCAAAGCGGGGATACATATCCAGACCATCCGCAAAATTGAAGGTGGACAAACTTCAAGGCTCAATCAAAAGGCTAAAGGTGGTCTGGCTTCGGCGTTAGGGATACCACCAGAGTACTTGGATGCAGCAGCGAAGAAAGTCTCTCCAGAAACCATAACTTCACTCAAGTTTTGCCCCAAATGTTGGACTCCAGGAACTACCCCTGACCCAATGTGGACTGACTTCCGGTCAAAGTATTGCTTTGCTTGTGGTACAGCCTTACGGAATCGCTGTTCCCGTTGCAATGAACCAATTATGTCGCTGAAATTCAAATTTTGCCCTTACTGCGGCGCGAATTACAAACAAAATCAAACTATTGCTTGAAATCAAATATACAGGTATTTAATTGGCAACGCGCGAACTTTTATCTCCAGCACAGCGACTACAATTTACTGAAATTCCCGATTCTATTACCACAAGAGATATAGCTCGCTACTATACTTTTAGTAATGATGAACTCAAAATTATCAAAGAGCGTCGTAGACCACACAATCGTCTGGGTTTTGCCGTACAGTTGTGTTACCTACGCTTTCCTGGTCGTGTTTGGAACCTAGGAGAAATAGTACCGGAATCTGTACTATTTTATATTGCATCTCAATTAAAACTTGACCCAGCAATAATAACAGAATATTCCCAAAGGGATACAACTCGACGCGAACATTTAGCAGAAATTCAAAATAATTTTGGATTTCGGACTTTTAATACATCTATATACAAACAACTCTCAAAATGGTTATTACCATTTGCCATATCCTCAGATAAAGGGATGGCACTTGTAGGAGCGTTAATTGATGAGATGCGCTTGCGCCAAATTATTATCCCAGCTATTTCTACAGTAGAACGTTTAGCCTGGGAAGTCAGAAATCGCGCTCAAAAATTAGTATGTCTTGAGTTAACTAAAAGTTTAACAACATTACAAAAGACAGCACTGGATAAGTTATTAGTTGTCGAGCCTGGTAAAAAGCTGACTGATTTAATTTGGCTGCGTCAACCACCAGGTCAAGCTAATCCGAGAAACTTTTTAAAATTAGTGGAACGACTAGAGTTTATTCGCCATCTTCATCTCGAAGAAGAATGTTTGAAACGAGTACACCAAAATCGTCTACTGCAATTTACTAGAATTGGCGCGAAGTCTACACCTGCTCACCTATCTAGGTTGGATGAATTGAGACGCTATGCTATTTTAGTTGCTTTTCTCATTGAATGGAGTGCCTCATTGGTCGATTATGCCATAGGTATGCACGATAAAATGATGAGTAAATTGTTTAATAAAACTGAGCATCAGCATGGTGATAAGTTTCAACGTGATGGCAAAGCAATTAATGAGAAAGTCCGATTATATGCTCAAGTGGGTAAGGCGCTAATTGCGGCTAGAGATGAGTCAAATGATGCCTATCAAGCGATTGAATCTGTATTGGATTGGGAAAAATTTATCACTACTGTTGCTGAAGCAGAAAAGCTAGCCAGACCCGCAGATTTTGATTATCTTGAACTGCTTGATAACCGTTATTCACAGTTGCGACGTTATACACCCAAGTTGTTGGAGGTGTTTGAATTCAAAGCTACCGGAGCTAGTTTACCAGTGCTAAAAGCTTTGGAGATAATTAAAGAATTAAATATATCTGGTGGTCGAAAAGTGCCGGAATCTGTGGACACTAGTTTCGTTAAACCTCGTTGGTCAAAACACGTATTTAAGGGCGATACTATTGACCGTCACTACTATGAGATGTGTGCTTTAACTGAGTTACGCAATGGTTTGCGTTCTGGGGATATTTGGGTAGCAGGGTCGAAGCAGTTCCAAGATTTTGAGGATTATCTGTTAGCAGATAGTGCATGGCAGTCAATGCGTTCTTCTCACACAATACCTGTGGCAGTAGCGACAGATTTTACTACCTATATTGAACAACGGTCACTCGAATTATCTGAACAATTATTGCTTGTTTCTTCTTTAATGGCAGAGAAGAAACTGGTTGATGTCAGGATAGAAAACGAGATGTTAATTATCACTCCTCTCACCAATGCTGTGCCGAAGGAGATTGATGGATTTAGTAGAAAAGTTCATAGTTTACTGCCAAGAATTAAGTTGACTGATTTGTTAGTAGAAGTTGATTCTTGGACGCAATTCACTAAGCATTTTACGCATTTACATTCGGGAGAACAAGTATCCGATAAGGTTGTTTTGTTAAGTGCTTTGCTTGCTGATGGTATTAATTTAGGTTTAACGCGGATGGCTGACGCAACTATTGGGATGTCCTTTGAGCGTTTAGCATGGGTGGCAGATTGGTATATTCGAGATGAAACTTATTCCAAGGCTTTAGCAGAGGTGGTAAATTTCCACACACAAGTGCCATTTGCTGCTTATTGGGGTGATGGGACAACATCTTCTTCTGATGGTCAACGGTTTAAAGCAGGCGGACATCGCAGTTTTAATGAAGAGATTAATGCCAAGTATGGTAAAGATAGAAGCGTGATTTTTTACACGCATATTTCCGACCAGTATGTTCCGTTTCACGTTAAGGTAATTAACGCCACGATTAGGGATGCAACTCACGTTTTGGATGGTTTGTTGTATCACGAGAGTGATTTACAGATTCAAGAGCATTATACGGATACAAGCGGCTACACTGAGCATGTGTTTGCGATGTGCCATTTATTAGGGTTTCGATTTGCACCTCGAATGCGAGATTTACCTGATAAGAAATTGTATACTTTTGAACCTACTCCTGCTGATTCGGTTTTGGCACCCTTGTTAGGTGACAAGATTAATGTGAAATTGATTCAAGAGTCTTGGGATGAGATTCTCCGCCTTGCTAGTTCAATTCGGACGGGGACGGTGACAGCTTCTTTGATGTTGAGGAAATTAGCTTCCTATCCTCGCCAGAATCGTTTAGCTTTAGCTTTGCGGGAGTTGGGGAGGATTGAGCGGACTTTGTTTACTTTGGAATGGTTGCAGAGTCCAGAATTGCGGCGGCGGGCGACGGCGGGTCTAAACAAGGGTGAGGCGAAGCATACCCTCAAAAGAGCGGTGTTTTTTAATCGTCTGGGGGAAGTACGCGATCGCTCTTACGAAGACCAGTTTTATCGGGCCAGTGGTTTGAATTTGGTCATTGCTGCAATCGTTCTTTGGAATACGGTGTATTTAGAAAAAGCCGTGGATTATTTGAAACAACAGGGATTGGATATCAGTGAAGAATATTTGCAACATTTGTCACCATTGGAGTGGGAGCATATCAATCTCACTGGTGATTATGTTTGGAATTTGAAGCAGGCGACTAGTTTGGACAAGTTGCGCCCTTTACGGGTTAAGGAAAATAGGTATCGCTGAAATGCCTATACAGTATAGGTTTCAGCCTTAGCGTACAATTTTCCCGTTTTGGCACGGTGATGCCCATATCCTCACTATTAAGGAAACCCCAACCCGCATCAAGGTAATTGAAATTACTGCCGAACACCGACGCATCGCTGAGATTATTGGCAAGGAAAATCGGCTTAACGTACCTGCTACTGCCGAGAAACAAGTATTAGCAGCTATTAATGCTGTCTCTGGCATCGTCACCGTCCATTCTGACATTGGTGGCGGACTGGAGGGAGCAGAAGAAGTACCAGCTCAGACTATACCCCACATTCACCTGTTACCTGCCAATACTGGATTGAAAGTATCTCTGCTGTCTCGCCCCTTTGCTCAAGGTGGTCCCTACTACCGCCCAGGTACGGGTGGTGAGACTGTAATTGCAGAGATTGACGGTAAGCGTCTGCAAACCAGACGTAATCTCCAGGAAGAAAAGCAACTTGCCAATGCCGCAATCAATGCCTGTCCTACCTTGACTGAGGCTGAAGAACAAGATAAAGAATGGCTCATAGAAGACCCAGAAGACTGTTTGGAACTGCTGCTAGAACTGCAAGCATTAGAGGATACTGTAGTACTAGAATGGCCGGAAGGAGAAAAACTGCGTGTTAAGCACCAAGCAGACCTCAAAGATTTTCAGATGTCCATTCAACGCCAGCAAGATTGGTTTGCAGCTACTGGCGAGTTGAAACTGGATAAAGACCTCGTGCTGGATATGCAGCAACTTTTAGAACTCTTGGATAAAACTCCCAGTCGTTTTATCCCCCTAGGAGATGGCCAATTTTTGGCTTTAACCCAAGCCTTTCGCAAACGTCTTGATGAATTGCGATCGTTTTCAGAAAAGCACAGTAAAGGTATCCGCTTTCACCCCTTAGCAACATTAGGCTTAGAGGATTTTGTCGATGAGGTAGGTAAGGTAAAAGCCGATAAACATTGGAAGGCACATATCCAGCGCTTGAAGGAAGTACAAAGCTTGCAACCGCAACTCCCTTCTACCTTCCAAGCAGAACTGCGCGACTACCAGATGGAAGGATTTAGTTGGCTGGCGCGGCTAGCACATTGGGGTGTGGGAGCCTGCTTGGCAGACCAAATGGGACTCGGTAAGACCGTGCAGGCGTTGGCTGTTATCCTGATGCGTGCCCATGAGGGGCCAACCCTAATTATTGCCCCCACTTCGGTGTGTATGAATTGGGTGAGTGAAGCCCATAAGTTTGCTCCTACTCTTAATATTGTGCAATTTGCAGGCGCAAACCGCCAAAATCTCCTCTCTACCTTACAACCTTTTGATATGCTGGTGTGCAGCTATGGTCTGTTGCAGCAGGAAGAAGTATCGCAAATGCTCTCTCAGGTGCAGTGGCAAACGATTGTCCTGGATGAAGCCCAGGCAATCAAAAATATGACTACCAAACGTTCCCAGGCTGCAATGAATCTCAAAGGTAGTTTTAAACTAATTACCACTGGGACTCCGATTGAGAACCACCTTGGCGAATTGTGGAATTTATTCCGCTTTATCAATCCTGGGCTCCTGGGTTCCTTTGAAAGCTTCAATCAACGTTTTGCTATCCCCATTGAGAAATTTCAGGATAAACTTGTACGCAACAAACTCAAAAAACTAATTCAACCATTCCTGTTACGTCGCCTCAAAAATCAAGTGCTGGAAGAATTACCCTCCCGTACTGAAATTCTGTTACACGTAGAGTTGAGTCGGGAGGAAATGGCGTTCTATGAAGCGTTGCGCCGTGAGGCAATATCTAAACTGACCGAAACTGATGCAACTGCTGGTCAGAAACATCTGCAAGTGCTGGCAGAAATTATGAAACTGCGCCGCGCTTGTTGTAATCCCAGTCTCGTGATGCCTGACACTCAACTATCCAGCGCGAAATTGCAACTTTTTGCTGAGGTGCTGGGAGATTTACTGGAGAATCGTCATAAGGCTTTGGTGTTTAGTCAGTTTGTTGACCATTTGCAGATTATCCGCAATTATCTGGATAAGGAAGGTATTAATTATCAATATTTAGATGGCAGTACCCCAGCCGCTGAAAGGAAAAAACGGGTGGATGCTTTTCAGGCTGGGTCAGGTGATGTATTTTTGATTAGCCTGAAGGCGGGGGGTACGGGACTTAATCTCACCGCTGCCGATTACGTCATCCACATGGACCCCTGGTGGAATCCCGCCGTAGAAGACCAAGCCTCAGACCGTGCCCATCGCATTGGGCAACAACGCCCGGTGACTATTTATCGTTTAGTAGCAAAAGATACTATTGAAGATAAGATTGTGGCCTTGCATCACCACAAGCGAGATTTGGCAGACAGCTTGCTCGAAGGTACTGATATCAGTGGCAAGATATCTACAGAGGCGTTACTGGAGTTGATTGGGGTATGAGATGAGCACGAGTTTTATGACATAAAAACCGCTATTTCATTTATTTTGGCTATCATTTGTTATCACCCAAATATTCTGATTTTGATAAAAATCCCCACGCTGCTCCACAGTAAATCCACCCAGTAGCAATCCTAACCATACCTCAACAATCGGCATTTTCAAAGCATTTTGAAGTTGAGGGAGCGAAATTTCATCTTGAATATCTGCAAGGTAGTAAGCGATCGCAGTTTGCCACTTGTACACATCTTCATCACCCGCCAGCTTGTGAACATCTTCTACAGTCCTGACTTCCTCCAACATTTCTAAAACTTTCTCTTTCTCCACAGGTGCTACCACTGAATCACCTTGAGAGCTAGTATTTGAAAACTGATGCGGGCCATGTGGTTTGAAAGTCTGTGGTATGGGAGGTTCAATCAAATCATCCAAATCAAGCTGCATTGTCGTTCGCACCAACCCAGCAAAGATATCAGTGCTGACAATCGGCCCCTCAAGACTATTGCGCTCGCGCACATCTTGCAACAGCATTACCGCCCGAGATTTGAGAATATCTGCAATTTGATTGAACGCAACAGCAGCAGTTTCTAACTGTGCTTCCACAGATAAATTTTGGAGTTCTGCATCCAAACAATCCCATACCGGAGCTAGCGTTGAGTTTGGCGGCGCAACTGAAATCTCATCAAGCAAATCCCAAATCGTTAATTGACGGTATATAGTCATTTTTATGATTCCGGATGTAGCGGACAAGGACGCACTGGACAGTGGTTGGGGCTAATCTCAAACATATCCTTATATTGATACAGCGAGACACCATATTCTTTGGCAAAAGCTTGCAACACCTTATCTGTATAGGTGCGTATCTTGCCAGCAGTCAGCCCAAAGCAGTGAATTGGTTCCAAGCGACAAATCGGTTTTTGCCCCAGCCACAGTTCAGCACCCAATGCATGTAATGGTTTATCTCCTGGCTCCTTGTATAAATACAGCACAGCAAAATACGTAGCAGGTGGTTCGACTGTGATCGAATCAATGCTCTTATTCTCTTGAGTTCGGCTACGGTAAAATGAGCGGCGATTATGGCAAATGCGCGGATTCCAGCATCCATCTCCTTGTGTTCCATGCAACACCTTTGCTTTAGCAGTCGGTAAGGAAGCACATAACTGACATTTAGGATTTAGTGGCTTTGGCATTTCCTACTCCACTTCTTCCTCACCTATGGCCCGATAGTAAGCAGCGATCGCCGCTTCTTGTTCACTGCGGAGTGTATAGCGTCGAAACGCTTTCTCGCTAGTATGGCCCGTCAGCTTTCGCGCATGAGTCGGGTCTACACCTAACAGCAATAAATCAGTGGCGTAGGTATGCCGAAATTGGTGGGGATGTAAATCTTCAATGCTTGCTAACTCCCCAATTTTCTCCACAGCAAAGTAAATACCGTGATAAGAAAGGCGTTCTCCAAGATATGATGGATGATGCGAAATCATCAGTGGACTGAGGCTAGTTAAAACTTCCCCCTGTCCCTCTCGCCATCGCAAATACTCTGCAACCACCTCTCTACTTTCTTTTCTTAAAGGTACCAAGCGAGGTTGGGCGGTCTTTGTGTCAGGTAAGAACAGCAACTTACCATCAAATGACCCGACATTTAAATTCACCACTTCCCCAGCGCGGAGTCCATGACTGAGAATATGAACCAGTGCGGTATCCCGAACCTTTGTTTCTTCTAAATATTCCAAAGCTGACCACACTGATTCCATCTGTTCTGCTGTTAAACTTTGAGCAGGTGGCAGAGGTACTTTTTCCAACTTGACCCCCTGTGTGGGATTTGTAGTCATCATCTCTGGGTAGGTGAGACTCAACCATTTGAAAAAACTCTTGATAGCAGCAAGTCCTGCATTAATACTGCTTTTGGAAAGTGGTTTACCTGCATCAGTGCTGACTTCTTCCATCAAGTATTGTTTGTACAAACCTATATGACGCGATCGCAGTTCATGATAGTGCAATTGCGTCCATCCCAAAAACCTTTTGAGTTCACGTTCATAAAGCTTGCGACTGTTAAGCGCGAGATTGTTGCTGCGTAAAAATTCCAATACTTTCACCCACCTGATATCAGTTGGTGGTCTTCTGGTTTCTTTTTGCTTGTAGATTGTCAGATCATCATGCTCAAGAGGAATGAGCTTAATCGGGGGTAAGTTTTCAAATTCAGGGATGTTCACAAAATTATTATGGCGATCGCGGTGCGGAATCGGTGCGGAATGACACCCTCAGATTATACAAAACCTCCCGCTGAATACAAAATAAGAAACAATTATCTTTTATACGACAAAAACTCCGATTAATACCTTATATTTTGACTTTCCTCTTGTTCTAGTTGTGACTGTGTGGGTTCGCAGACTAAGTGAAATCTGTGCAGACTAAATGAAATTTATTTCGGACTAAGTGAAATAAATTTTTATTGAAGTACAGCCTCAATAGCTTGGCAGGTAGACATCTTGGGCTAAATTTAGCCTCAAACTTTTAAGGGTTCATCTGGCATTTATTTGAGGCTGTAATAAGCTACAATCCTTGTAAAGTAATAAACTCAGCCATTAACCGTAAGTTTGGCGGAAAATTTCATTAAGTCTGCGAATTTGGTAGGTAAATTTCACTTAGTCTGCGAATCCCGTTTCACTTAGTCTGAGACAAATACGCCAAAACCCTGATTATTGCGTTCGGAAAATTTCATTAAGTCTGCGAACCCACAGTGACTTGTTAACCAGTCAGAAAGTTTTAACAAGTCCTGAGTCATTGTAGTGAATGTACGTATTTCCTTGTGCCATCCGGACGAAGACTTTGGGGTAATTACACAAGCTACCACCGTCTTTTTGTGTACATCTAGTCCTGCACAACGATTGTAGACTA
This sequence comes from Nostoc carneum NIES-2107, assembly GCA_002368155.1. Lineage (GTDB taxonomy): Bacteria > Cyanobacteriota > Cyanobacteriia > Cyanobacteriales > Nostocaceae > Aulosira > Aulosira carnea. The sequence continues at coordinate 221,132 of AP018183.1, read as the reverse complement.
CCTGCATATCTCTTGATCTACTACAACTTTCAAAATTGATAGGGGGCTAATACGTGGATATCTAAATAGTAGATTCTGACTTGCGTGCTCACTAAAACCAAAAAATTGCTCAGTGGCGACAATTGGTAATTCCTCTCGATATCCAGGTTAGACTGCCCTTCAGGCTCTGGTGCTCTAATAAGGAAACAACCTCGCTTGTATCAGCCTTATCTTGGAAGCTACCACATTTTCATTCATGGTGATGAAATTTTTTCATTGGGACTGCCCTCTGCCTTCCCCCGGCCAAGATCACCAAAAGTTGCCAAGAACCATATTATGATTCAAAGCATAATGAGCTTACTCTCCAGCATTCGAGCGATCGCCCACTTCGTGCCATAATCAAGCAGTTTTCCTACATAACATGGAAAAATAAGTATAAATTATCACTAATTTTGCCATAAACACTACGAGTTGCCGTGATAAATGTAAAATTTCACTTTATGCGCGAATTGGCTAGATAGCTCAAACCCTTACCCTACAGTTGATTTCACTTTATGCGCGAATTAGAGAGGCTGGAATCCTTATAAATTCGTAGTTTGAATTTCATCTTATGCGCGAACCCACACTGGAACCCCTATAACTTCGTTGTTCACATTTCATCTTATCTGCGAACCCACACCCACAACACCTTTATCGAGATTTTAATTGTTCTACAGATGTATGAAACCACCCTGCTTTCCCAAATTTGAGAGGGGATGGGGGTGAGGACACCCTAGAACAGCGATTCAGTTCGCACCTACACTGATGACAATAATTTTGTCTGGGTGAATGAAATCCTTGACAGCCTGGTTAACTTGATTCAAAGTAACAGCTTGAATTTGACGAGGTTGTTGACGCAGTTCCTGCGGTTTGTATCCATAGACTTGGTTGTTGAGAATCATCTCAGCTAAAACATCTTGATCGGCTAAAGCCAGTTGATATCTGCTGACTAAACTCTGTTTCGCTATCTCAACTTCAGAATTACTCACCCCTTGCTCTTGTAACTGCTTGAGAACAGCCAAAGTAATATCAATTGCTTTTTCGGTATTTTCTGGTGCAGTCTGCATGAGGATAGTAAACAAACCGAAATTCTGCCCAGTTTGGAGATTACAGCCAATTGTATAAGTCAATCCTTGATGGAAGCGAAGTTCATTTCCTAAACGGCTGGATAATGAACTACCTCCCAGAATTTCGTTGAGGATTTTTAACACATAAAATTTAGATTCTGTCAAGCTAGAAATTGGATAACCCATGAAAATCAGTGATTGGGTTTGGCTTGGCAGTCTTTTTCGCAAACGCAAGATTTGATTAGGAGGTGAAACCGATGGCAAATTAGAGGCAGAAGGAGCATTATTACTAGCTTGCCAATTGCCGAGTATGGCTTCTAGTTGCGATCGCACAACAGTTGGATTAAAGTCTCCGACTAAAGCTAGTACAGTTGTGTCAGGGCGGTAGTATTTTCGGTAAAAATCTAAAACGTCTTCTCGACTAATTGCTTTGAGAGTTGCTTGAGTGGGAGGCGCAGACAAGGGATGATTGGCGGGGTAAATTGCTTGTAGAAACAATTGCTTGGCAGCATCAACTGGATTTTCTGCACGCGCATTTAAAGTATTTAGATAAGATTGACGGCTAGATTCTAAAGATTCTGCTGGAAAGGAAGCATATTGCATCACATCTGCGAGCGTTTCGAGCAAGAAGGGTAAATCGGCTTTTAAGCTTACCCCAGAAATATAAATACCTTCTTGGTCTGGCTGCACTGCGAGTCCAAATCCTCCTCTATTTTCAAACTCTTCAACAAGCCAAATCGATTGGTTGAATAAGTTCATAGCGGTAAGAGTAGACAGACCTATTTTTTCTTTCGGGTCAAACTCTTGACCAGCGCGAACAAAACCCCGAAGGGAAACAGATGGATTGCTGGAGTCAGGTAGGAGTAAAACTTGCAAGCCATTAGATAAAGTTAACTGCTGTGGTATGGCTTGCTGGGATTTAGCAGTTGATGGTGGGAACGGCGGCAAATACTTAGCGACCTCTGGAAATGAGAAAGGTTTTGTGGGACGAAAGTCTGCGGTAATGCGGCTAAAATCTGTAATGTTGAGACTGCCAGAAACTTCTGTCTGTTTAGTTGGTTTTAACCATCCTAAAGTACGGTTCTCTGTTTTCAAGTATTGATTGGCAACCCGTTGCACATCAGCAGCAGTCACTTGAGCAACAGCTTCTAAAAAACGGTCTGTCTGACGATAATCTCCAGTCGTACTTTGGTCGTAAGCTAATAGACTTGCTTGGTTATTAAGATTGCGGCTGCTAAAAATTGTCGCAGCTTGGATTTGTTTCTTCGCTCGGTTTAACTGTTCATCCGTTACACCTTGAGTTTGTAAATTGGCGATCGCTTGTTCAATAGTCCGTTCAAAGTTTTCCAATTTCCGGTCTAGATTGGCGGTCACTCCTAAAAAGTACCATCCGCCATCACTATATAAATTTGTATTTCCTACCACCTCACTAGCCAAACCAGACCTGACCAAAGCTTGATGAAGCTTAGAAGTTGCCCCAGAAGTCAGAATATAATCCATTACCACTAAAGCAGATATATCGGGGTGATTGCGATCTGGTAAAGGATATACTAGTGCCAGCAAAGGAAGTCCTACTGGTTGGTTGATGACAACAGATTTGCGACGGGATGGGGCGGGAGAAAAAGCCAATTTGTTCGCGTTTTCTTCTCGGCTTGTCATCCCCTTACCTTTGGGAATCTTACCAAAGCTTTCTTGAATTGTTTTGAGAGTTGGTTCAGTTGAAAAATCTCCCACAACTACAATCAAGGCGTTATCTGGTCTATAGTTTTTGCGGTAAAAGTTCCGCGCTTGCTCGACTGTAATCTTTTCAAAATCAGCTTTTGTGGGAAATTGACCGTAAGGATGATTGGCAAAGGCTGATTGCATTACAGCACTGTAAAGGCGGTAGTTGGGGATATTTTCTGTAGCTTGCAGTTCAGCGATCAGAACTTGTTTTTCTTGAGTGATGCCGTTATCATCAAACACGCTATTCTGCATCCGGTCAGCTTCTAGAGTCAGCAGTGCGTTAACTTTATTTGACTCGACATTATCAACGTAGCATGTATAATCATTAGCGACCCAGGCGTTAAACTCACTACCCAGAGCCGTTAACAAATGTCGAAAATCAACTGGGCGTACTTGGGTTTCTCGGAATAACATGTGTTCGATTAAATGAGCAATCCCCTTCTCGGATGGTGCTTCATGAGCTAAACCAACTTGATAACAAACTTGTAAGCTTACGACTGGTGCTGTATGAACTTCCTTAGTCAAAACAGTCAGTCCATTTGCTAAAACGGTTCTGCGGACTTGAGAAGTTAGAGACGGTGAAGTAATTTCAATACTGTTTTTATTACTGATTAAACGGTAAGAATTGTCTGCATTGTTAAAGAGTAATTCTTGTGAGGTATGTTGCTTGGTTGGTTGCAGAGTTTTCGTTGGAGCCATGCGAGTTTCTGTACCCATCAGTAACACTGCTGACAATATTGTTGCTGTCGTTCTTTGCAAAATTTGTCTTTGACTCCTGATGATATTGCAAAGAAAGTTGATGTTAAACTGTTTTGGGTACATATTTCCTCTCACAGTTATTAATTATTATTGAGAATCTCGTTGGGAAAATTAACTAAAACATCATTCATTTGTAGTAAGCACGCTTTGTACTTACTACAATGACATCTATTGCTTCTTGATTTTCTATTCCTCAATGAAGTATTAAATCTTTCAATCTGGCATTAGCATTTATATAGTGATAGGAGCAAAAAAATTGTGTATCTACAGTTTTTTGAAAATATTCCCGTGCCTTGTACTTATCACCCGCAAGCAAATACTTATACCCAATCAAGAACAAGGCATCAGTTGTTTGGCATTTATTTCTAGCTCTACCAATCAATTCTGCGTCTGTGAGCTTGCCTAAATTAAAATTCAATAATTGTAATTGCCATTCTCCTTCTCGATGGTATTTCACATATTTTTCTAGTAGTTGCTGCGCTTCTGCATTCTTACCGAGATGCCGTAAAGCAAAACTATAATATGAGACTGCATAGGCACCTGGTGCTTTCACAAGCTTCGTATACTGTTGATATTCCTTAACGGCATCCTCAAATTTATTTTGTAGGAAGTAAGCAAAAGCTAAATCTGCATGTGCTACTACGTAGGAGCTATTTCTTTTCAGAACTTCGTTATATTCTTTAACTGCCTGTTCGTAATCTCCAACAAATAACAACGCGTCTCCTAATTTTCTATGGTGCTGCGGGCTAGCAGAAAGTCTGACAGCTATTTTGCTCTCTGCCACAGCCAAATTATAAGCTCCCTGATGAATATAAAAATCACTTAAACCCATATGTGAATCAGCATCTTCTGGTGCCAGCCGAATTGCATCTTTAAATGCTTTAATTCCCTGGGTAATGGCATCAGTATCCCAACAATCTTTTGAACGATGAATATTGTCATTATAGATGCCACCAATTAACTTGTAGTTGTCGGCATCATTCGGAGCTAATCTGTTCGCTTCTTTCGCTTCCAATAAAGCCAAATCATTTTTATCTTGGTAAAAGTAAATTACTGACAAGAAGTGATGATTGTTAGCATTAGCGGGTTGAGCATTAATAGCTTTCTGAACTTCAATAATAGCTTTTTCTGCATATCTAGCTTGTTCATTATCTCCTGCTTCCTTGTGGCTAAGATTGTAGTACAACATTCCCGCTATCAGGTTAGGATGAGGAATTACTTTGAGACTTTCGGAATCAGGAAAAGTCCGCAAAACTTCTTGATATTCATGATTGATTTCATTCAATAAATTGATATTACTCTGCTGTATTGCTTTTTCAGTTAACAACCTATATAAAACCAAATGAGCAGGAGCAAATTCTGATTCTAAACTAATTCCGTTTTGCACAGTTTGAATCGCTGTATCCAAGTCTTTAATCTTACCAGTCTCCTGGTATTTTTGGAAATAGGCAGTAGCTAAGGCTAGGTTTACCTCTGGGTCATTGGGGTTTTGTTTTAAAGCCTGTTCTATTTTTTCAATAGCTGAGTTGATGTTTTGGGCTACAGCTAAATTTAACGGATGAAGAGCAGAAAAAATCACCAAAAAACTTGCTAAAGTATAAACAAGTATTTTCTTGTAAATATGTCTATTTACAGCCCTTTGCATACTACTCGCCTCCTGAGGTTTTTGCAAGGACTTAATTAAGTAGGTCGGGACAAACAAAGCTAGCTAATTAAGGCCGTCATTTGTCATTGGTAAAGTTTCCAAGCCTATTTATGTTTCTTAATATATTTTGATTTATTTCTACCGACTTACTTATTATTTTCTATTTTTATTTTAAGGAAAATCCCTGATCAAATGTAATTATTGAAACACTTCTTTATTGATCTATACTACTCCCAAATAAATTGGGAATAATTAGTTTTACTTATAGCCAAGTGAGAGGACTGGTGGTAAGTGGAATAAATTTTTGATAAGCGATCGCCTTACTAAAGAGAGTTGAAGTGGAACAATCAATGGAGGACGAAGTTAGGAGCTACAATCAGTGGTGGAGATAGGGTTTTGGTACGGAGTTTATAGAAGCTACTAAAAAAGGTTTCAACTAACTTCAACACTAAAACCAGAAAAAAGACGATCGCCTTTTTTATTTCCTCACAACTTCCTCAAAATCTTTTTGTAAATTTAATATGTCACTAAAATCATTTAACATCTTGACTGCTTAGCTGTACTCAGATAAACCCCTGAGATGGGGTGAAAAATCTGCTCGGTAATTTTTTCTCTCCACAGATGAACTCCTCATTATTAGTAGAAGGAGGAGAAGGTGAATATTAAACAATTATTGACCTCAAATAGGTGGATTATCCTAACAGGAATTCTGTTTGGTACATTGGGGGCGCTAGCCGTCAACTGGGGAAATCCACCAAATATGGGCATTTGTGCAGCCTGTTTTTTGCGGGATACGGCTGGTGCGTTGCAACTGCACCACAACCCTTTGGCACAATACATCCGACCTGAGATAATTGGATTTGTCCTGGGGGCATTTGGCATTTCTGTTGCGGTAGGAGAATGGCGATCGCGGGGGGGTTCTTCTCCCATACTCCGCTTTATCTTAGGTGCGTTCGTCATGATTGGCGTGCTGGTGTTTTTAGGGTGTCCCATTCGAGTCATACTTCGCATTGCTGGAGGCGATCTCAATGGTGCGATCGCGCTAGCAGGATTCGTGACTGGAATCGGAACAGGGACATTTTTCTTGAAGCAAGGTTTCTCTCTGGGGAGTAACGCTAACCAAGCTCCAGTGGTGGGACTAATAGCGCCCTTAATGACAGTGGGCTTGCTGATTCTGCTGGTAAGCCATCCTGCTTTCATTGCCTTCAGTACAGCGGGGGCTGGCGCTCAACATACACCAGTGCTTCTCAGTCTGGGATTGGGGTTGTTGGTTGGTGTGATGATACAACGGACTCGATTTTGTTCGATTGGTGCATGGCGGGATATCTTTCTGGTCAAAGATTTCCAATTGTTCAGTGGCGTTGCAGCTTTCCTAATGGCGGCTCTGTTCACTAACTATATAGCTGGAAATTTTAGTCCAACTGGAATTGGTTATCACTGTACGTTCGCTCATTTTTAAAGGGTGAGAGGAATTAATGCCTTACTGTTAAAGGAAACAATACGATTTTGGATATCCTAAAAGCATCACCGTGTAATACATGGAAAAAGGAAAAAAGCCCTTTCCATGTATTACATGGAAGCTATGGCTCATTAACATCTCATCTGTAATACTGAATATTACACTTTAAACTTCACTAATTTGGGGTTAAACTTACGATGTAATACACGGATGAGGCGAATGTTAAAGCGGGATATTCAAGGGAAGTTCGCCCTCAAAGACGATGATTATCGTCAAGTGCGCTCTTTAAGATTAACGGATGAAACCTGGAAGGCTTTGGGGATCGCTGCCGAATGCTTGGGTATGACTAGAGCTGATTACGTTGAACAGGTGATTAGAAGGAATGCTCATCCAAGTATTACACGGGAAAAAAAGTTGGCACATAAAGCCAAAACTAGTGTTGTTGAAGTTGCGACCATGCCTCTAAAGGTGGCAACACTCGAAAGTTTACGTAACCAAGTAATATTGGAGTTGAAGTTAGGTAAGCAATCACCGGGCTACAAAGCAGCACTCAAAGCCCTCAATCATTTTATTGTGGTACTAAATAGCGAGTATACACAACAGTAGGAATTCGCTGTTTTGTATCAGTAAGCGGGGAAAACAGTGGACATAAGTTCTGAGCGGATTGACGATATTCCCGTCATCGTGGAATGGCTTGTTCAGATGGGGATAGCTAAATGTATTGACCAAAAACTCAAAAAACCACACGGAAACCACAAAGGCATGAGTTATGGTCAATTGAGTGTATTGTTACTGACATACATAATTACTCAATCAGACCATCGGTTGTGTGCAGTGGAATCATGGGTAAAGGCACATCGAAGGATTTTAGAGTTAAGTACAGGGTGGTCGATAGGAGAAAAAGATACCAGTGATGACAGATTGGCAAGGGTAGTCGAAGAGTTAGGTAAGCAAACACAAGCAACGCAGGAAATAGAGGTCAAGTTAGGACAAAATCTGATTCGCGCCTACGAATTGCCCACACAAGTGGCACGAACCGATACGACTAGTTTTAGCGTGAATCATCAACAGGGAGATTCTCCAGAAGAAAATATATTACGTTATGGCTATTCCAAGGACAAACGCCCAGATTTGTTGCAATACCGTCAATTATTGGCAACCCTTGACCCAATGGGAATGCCATTAGTCAGCACAACCCTTGAAGGTAATGGAGCTGACGACCCATTATATTTCCCCACTTGGCAAAAAATAGCACAAGTGATTGGACATAAAAAGTTTGTCTTCATCGCTGATTGTAAAGCTGGGTCGATTGCAACTCGCGCTCAAATCGCCGCTTCTAGGGGTATTTACTGCGTTCCTGTAGCCATGAGTGGGCAACACCCTCAATATCTTCAGCAATGGGTTCTCAACCCACCAGCGGAAATTGTGCCCATTCGTTTACCACGACAAGATGAAGAAGAACCTGCGGTGGGAAAAGGTTTTGAAGTGGAGTTAGGTAAGTTTTGGTTCAACAAACAAACCAACAAATGGGTGCGTTGGCTAGAACGCTACTTAGTAGTTTACTCCCAAAGCCTTGCCGCATCAATGATACGTGGACAACAGCAACGCATCTTGACTGCTGAAACCGCTCTCCAAAGTTTAGCTAACAAGCCAGGCTCAGATCGGGAGCTACTCACCCATAAAGTAGAAAACATTCTCCAGCGCTATCGTGTCAAAAATTTTTTCTCAACCATGATTACAGAACAGATCACTAAAAAAACTCGTCATCTCGGACGGGGACGACCATCAAAAAACTCGACCACAGAGGAATTGACAGATATTTGTCTTCAACTTCATATCCAGAAGATAGATACTGCAATTCAGGAGGCAGAAACTTTGGCAGGGTGGCGATTGTATGTTACTAATGCCGATAGTAGCCAGATGAGTTTACCACTTGCTGTGATGTATTATCGGGATGAATGGCTTTTAGAGCGAGGTTTTCACCGTTTTAAAAGGGGTTCTTTGCCAGCCCTACCCATTTACTTTCAAAATACTGACCGAATCACTGGCTTAATGTTCCTGTTGAACATAGCTTTGCGTGTATTTACTCTAATGGAGTTTGTAGTACGGCTGGCTCTTGAGCAAACCCAACAATCTTTGGCAGGTCTTTATGACGGTAATCCAAAGCGAAAAACTGCTCGCCCATCTGCTGAACAAATGCTCAAGGCTTTTTGTAATTTAACTCTTTATTTTTTACCTGATTCTACCATCTTCATCACACCAATTAACGCGCTTCAAAAACAAATTCTTTCTTTAATGAAAATGCCTGAATCCCTTTATCAGATAGATTCAGTGGTGCGCTCGACATAATTCATCTTACTCAATTACCTGTACCACTCCTGAAGGAGGATACACACAATTGAAGTCCCATTTCAATATTAGCAATTTCCGTGTAAGACACCGTAAATTGAACTTTGAATATTGCTACTCTTCCATGTATTACACTGAAGAGCTTAACTTCCGGTAACAGTCTCTCAATATATTTCTTTCATCCCTGTAATACACGCAAAGTCGCAATTTCTTTTACCATGTAATACATGGTAAAGCTCGTTCTCCTTTTCCCAAGTATTACACGGTGATGGTTTTAGGAGATCCAAAATCGTATTGTTTCCTTTAACAGTAAGGCGTTAATTCCTCTCACACTTCAAAAATAAGCGAACGTACAGACAGCAGTATCCTTTTCAAATTTCTGGAGGTATGGCACGGCGAGTGCTAGTTGCTACAGCAGCAATAGGGTGTGCTGAGTTATTAATTGCGGATGAACCTACTCCTGGGCTGCACGCAGACATTGTAGTAGAGACGTTGAATCATCTGCGGGAACTTGCTAATGAGGGTAAAGGTGTAATTTTAATTACCCACGACTTAGAAGCAGCGTTGCAAGTGGCGGATAAAGTGGCTGTGTTTTATGCAGGGACAACTCTAGAAGTGGCGAAAGCTGGTGATTTTACATCGGGAAATCTGCGTCATCCTTATACTCAAGCCTTGTGGCGATCGCTTCCCCAAAATGACTTTATCCCAGTTCCCGGTAGCCAACCCAGCCCAGAGGCTTTACCTGTTGGTTGTCTATTTGGCGATCGCTGTCCCCTAGCAACACAGGCTTGCTTAGAAGCTAGACCCCAAGTTCGGATAGTACGGGGCGCACCCGTGAGGTGTATTCATGTTGAAGGCTGAACATTTATCTTTTCGTTACCATTCCCAGCAAAGGTGGATTTTGCAAAATTTTAGTTTGGAATTAGCCAGAGGCGAAGTTGTGGGTTTGACTGGGGCGAGTGGTTTGGGTAAAACTACAATTGGTAAACTCCTAGCGGGATATCTGCAACCGACTCAAGGAAAGGTAACTTATGATGGTCAACCTTTACCCAGCAGTAGTTATTGTCCTGTACAGCTGATTTTTCAAAACCCTGAACTAGCTGTCAATCCACGTTGGCGAATCAGTAAAATTTTAGCAGAAGGACAACCGCCTTCAGCCGATTTACTCGCTGCTTTGGGCATTCACCAAAGTTGGCTCAATCGCTATCCTCATGAACTCAGTGGGGGTGAATTGCAAAGAATTGCAGTGGCGCGATCGCTCAATTCTTCCACACAATACTTGATTGCAGATGAAATGACGGCAATGCTAGATGCTAACACTCAAGCTCTAATTTGGCAGGTAGTAATTAAATATGCCAAAGAACATAAAGTGGGAATTTTAGTCATCAGTCATGAAGCAGCGTTACTTCAGCGTCTTTGCACTCACATCATTGATTTGAGTAAACTCATGGTGAACTAAGCTGTTAAGTATTCACGTTTTTCTGAAGTGCTTCAATTGCCGACACATAATCGCAATGAGCTCAATTGAGAGAAGGTAACGCAAAAGCATTCTCCAGAAATGCGATCGCGATTAAAATTTTAGATAGATTCGGACAACAAACCTGACATATCTAATACTCGCGCTGACCAAGCACTAGCTTGCTCGGACATATTTCTGCGTTCATTCTCATCAGACCAAAGACTATCAAACTTTAATTTCCACCGTGCTAGTTGAACTTGAATGTTGACTAATTCTTCGGCATATTCCGGTTCAATGTCTGCTGCTGTCCATTCGATAAAATACATAGTTTCATCTGCCACACTTTCAACTGCTTCCGGGTAAGCTGTGTTACAAAATGTTCTCAACCTGGCTAAATTAGAAGCTATATGTCCTAAGCGATTTGATGTATTTTCGCTTTGAAATCTTGCTTGTTTTTTATCTAATTTCCGGTTCATAACCACCAATTAACTCCTGAGTGATTTGTTTAACACGTTCTTGAATTGCTGGGTCTTGAATTAGCATCGAGCGATTATTCTGACTGGGGCGAATGTTAATAATTGATTCATAAGCAATTGATTGATTAAAAGGAGTCCAATCAGCACCCCAAATATCTCGCTGTCTACTACCATCTTCGAGCAATGCTGCTTCACAGAAAGCGTGTTTTTCTCCTCCTCCAGCTAATATTCCTCTTTCTATATCTACTGCAACTTTAATGTAAATTTTCAAAGTTTGCATCATTTGCTCAACTTGTTCTAGTGTCGCTCTTTCTCTGATAATCAGTACCAAAATTTCACCCTTACCACAATAAATTACCCAAAGCATTATTGCATCAGTCTTTAATCTCAGTCTCCAGCACCCTCAACACTTTCTCCTCCAACCCCGTCAAATAAACCCGCTTTAGCTTCCCCAAGGACTCCAAAAACTTCTGTACCGATTCCTCAAGCCCACTTGAATACACCCGTGAAATACGCTCGCATATCTCCTGCATCTGCTGACAGTCCTCAGGGAAGTATTCGTAAGACTTCAGATGCTTCAGCCCAACCGTCAGTTCTCCATCCAAAGTCCTCACGGTGCAAGTGAAGTCATTCACTTGAGTGACAATTGCCCAGCAACCGCCTTTGCCCCTGAGTTCGGGATTGTCTTTTGCTAAGATTTGGCATACCTCACCCAACTGGTAGCTGTTGGGTACTTGGGTGCGTTCCATGATGCGCTGCACGATATCTTTGACGATTTTACCCGTCGGCACTTTACCGCCAGCTTTCTGTACTGCTTGTTGCCAAACTTCCTGTTGCTGCTGGGGTTCTAGCTTAGTGAGTGGGCGAATTTGTCCTTCTGCTGTTGGTAAAATGTCCACAAATTGTGGACATTCAGTAAGATTGTCCACAACGATAGCCGCATCAATTAATTGATAAGAACGGGAACGATTGTAACCAAATCTATCGCGGCAATATTCCTCAAATGTGCGATGGGTGGAGCGATAGAGTCTGCGATCGCGTAATTCCATCAACGCTTTACCTGCCTCAAAAAACGCTCTTTCAACTTTTCGCTCCAGGTGCAGGCGATCGCTTTGTTCCTCTGGAGTTAATTCTGGAACTTCAACAGCAGGAACATCAATGGTTACTACATCCTGATTGTCCTGAGGAGAGCTATTTTGTGGGTTAACTGCTGGTTGTAAGTCACTGGATGTAGAGGTGGCTTTTTTGCGCTTACGGGGTGGGTTGTCCATTCATCCACCTCTTCTAGCTCAAGTGATGGCAAGATTGATACGTTAATTTGAGCAGGAACAAAAATACTTAAGTAGTTACACAAATGTGCGAATGGAGTGTTCGCTCTCAAGCGTTTCCGCTCGCCTAGTGTCTTTGTAGGGGAAGGAGAGCAGAATGTAGGCGGAGCCTTCCAGCAGGGTAGCAATCACAAGGATTTTATATTGCTCTGCTAAATGTCATTTTGCTGGCAATGACGGTAAATATTTCTGCTCATTGACTTATAATGCCTCCTCATTAGGTGTTAACCATACTAATACTGAAATTAGCTCTAATTTACTCAAAGTCGGTTCCATTAGAGTATCTAGTATCTGTTTGCCTCAATTTATGTAAATATGACCTACTATTTACAGTTTCTACTGCTGCTGAAATGAAGTTACAGCGTAAAGATTGATGACTTAAAGTCATGCATCCTTTAATTCTCCACTCTTCCTAGCGCGTTCTAGCTCTTCTTCGCAAATAACTTCTATCAAATTTGATAGAGAACGCTTCCGAATCTTGGCTAACCGTTCCAAGTCAGACTTTAATGCCTCATCCAAATAAAGCGACATTCGCTTTTTATCAGCTATTACTTCAGTCTGATTCAGTTGTGGATTGAACCATTCTATTAATGCAAGTTCAACTTCAGGCAACAAATCAGGTTCAATAGACAAGTAAGCAATCCTTACATCTTTTGATTGTGCTAACTGTTTGTAGCGATGATGTTTTAACCATCTTCCTTGAAGATTAACAGTTCTGCCAATGTATTGAATTACACCTTGAGAATCTATTGCAAAATAAATGCAAGGTGTGCTGGGTAACTGTGATCGCTCCTGTAGGGATACTGAAGGCAAAGCAAGAAGATCTATAGTTGCAGGATTAATTGCCATTCTTTAAGTCCTCATCTGGTATCCATTTCAGCAAAATAGCTGGTTGTACTCCGTACCGAGTGCAAATTGCATTCATGACATCTCTAGCAGGATACTGAGAGGCATTATTGTACAAGTTATACGCAGTAGTCCGGCTGATCCCAGTTTCCTGCCAGAACTGATAAACACTCATCCCTTTACTATCAACAAATTCCTTAATCCGGTTTCTCATGGGCATATCTCAAGATTGCCACTTTTATATTCAAAATTAATTGTTATTACAAAGTAGTTAACACTATTATAAGATAATTGCTACTATACATTTAACTAAAAACCTAAATAAGTTTTTTAGATACTGAATTAAGTTGCAAAGTTAAAAAGTATCATCAAATACTAATGTTAAAGCTATATTTACAACATAAAATTTAAAAACTACTAGACTTAACCCATGCCTGATTCACAAGAACCAAAGCAAGTCAATAACAACGACTTACGTAATGCACAGTTTGCTGGTGGTTTGATTAATGCTGATACAGTAACTGTTGGGCAAATGGGGGGAAATGTCTACAATATTTACTACGCGCACTCCAATATTAAAAATATTCAAAACCTCAAACTAGAATCCAAAACTATCAATGAGTTAGTAAATTTATTGCGTCTTTTTTTGGAAGATGAGAGAAGCCGTCGCCCATTTTTAGTTTTAGCTTTAGGTAATGATGCACCTGTGTTGCAACACATTAACTGGAGTGGTTCTGTAGCTAATTTTATTCCTGATATGTTGTGTAAGCTTGCAGATTATGGCGAATTAGCACCAGGAAAAACAGCTATTTGGGCATTGTTGGAATATGTGCGATCTCAAGTAGGTACAGATGTACAGCAACGGATTGATAATTTACGTCCTCTACTTGAGCTAAGTTCGCTATCTTTACCACAAACTGATAGCAAATCAATAGATATTCTAGTGCAGAAAGTGCGTCAGCAATTGCATAATAATATTCAAAGTCAGTATGGAGAAATACCCCTTTGGGCAGTCAACTGTAGTGTTTCCTTGTCTCATTTATTTGTTGATGTCAATATTTTAGATCAGGTCAGCAGTAACCGTAGATCAGAACTTGATGATTTGTGGCAAGATTTTACAGAAAATAATTCTAATTACCGCAGCTTGGATCGGATTAGTTCAGGCAAAAAACAGGAGCGAATACCAGGCTTATCTTTATTAGAGCGAAATACTAACTTAATGGTAGTGGGTAAACCAGGTTCGGGAAAGACAACATATCTGCAAAAAATCGTAACTGAATGTAATGCTGGAAAGTTACAAGCACAGCGAATTCCTGTGTTGATTCAAATACGATATTTTATAGATGATGGAAGGATTTATGCTTATAACCTGGAGCAGTTTTTAGGGAAACTGTGGGGATTAAGCAATACAGAGGTCAAATTCGTCTTAAATCAGGGTAAGGCATTAATCCTATTAGATGGACTGGATGAAGTTACAGGGGAAACTGGCAAGCAAATCACTAAGGAAATCAAGCAGTTTACTCGTTTTTATCCCCAGGTACAGATAGTTGTGACTTGTCGCACTCAAACTCTGTCCGATTTATTCAATTGGCAATCACAACGTTTTACGTGTGTAGAAGTGGCTGATTTTAATGAAGAGCAAGTGAGAGTATTCGTAGCGAAATGGTTTGGGGCGGTGTGTGTAGACCCAAAACAACGAGAAACGAAAACTCAGGATCTTCTAGAACAGTTATTTCGGGAAGACAACAAGCCAATTCAGGAATTAGCTATTACGCCAATTTTACTCAGTTTGATTTGTATTGTATTCCACCATACAGGGAAATTTTACTCGAAGCGTTCCAAATTATACAAGGAAGGTTTGGAGTTATTCTTGGAACAATGGGACGAAAAAAGAGGAATTTATCGAGATGATATTTATCGGGATTTGTCAGTGGAGCGGAAGTTAGAGCTTTTAAGTTCTTTGGCAGTAAAAAGGTTTAAACAACAGCAGTTTGTGCTGTTTGAAGGGGAGGAGGTAGAAGAGTATATTGAAGCGTTCTTGGGAGTTGATCGTAAGCATAGTCAAAGAGTTTTACGGGCGATTGAGTCTCAACATGGTTTATTAATTGAGCGTTCGCATAACGTATGGTCATTTTCACATTTAACATTTCAAGAATATTTAGTAGCAAAATGGTTTTGTGATAATAGACAATTTAATAATTTGAGCGAATATATTATATATCCATATTGGAAAGAAGTTTTTCTACTAAGTATTGAAATGGTAAAAGACCCAGAACTTTTACTTTTAAATGCCAAGGAAGTAATGGACTCTTTAGTATCTAACAATGAAAAAATACAGAAGATTCTAGCGTGGGTGTTAGATAAATCAAATTCTAAGTTGTATTTTTGTTCGCAAATTCAAGCTCGTGGTTTTTATCTTGATTTAATTTATAATTACGAAATTTCCCAGTCATTGGTCTTAAATAGTAATTTTATTTCTACACTTAATTTATACATAGCTTTAAACGAAGGCAGCAACAATATAATGGATCAATTATTTGTTTTAGAACATTCACTTTACTGGTTGGTTGTATGTTCTCGACTTTTTACTCCTTATATTCCTTTCAGTAAAAGATTTCGAGAACAAATGATTCAATTCAGTCACGCATTCACTAATGTAGCTAAGTCATGTCAGATCCTTGCAGCCAAAAATGTAGTTTATATCGATTTTTATAGCGGTATACTAAGGCTCTGGCATCAGGTATTAAGTTTTAACTATGACTCAGAAGAAAGTTTTTCAGAGTGGTGGAAAACTCATGGTGAATCTTGGACTCTATCTTTAAAGCAAATAATGAAAAAATACTTGAATCTAGGGCATGAATGGCAGTTTGGTACAGAAGATAAAGAATTATTTGAAAAATACTATGCTGTTGGACGGCTTCTAATTAATGGGTTAACTAAATGTACTATGAATAGCCAGGACAAATTAAGGATTGAAACATTATTTTTTCTACCAATTGTCAAATAGAAAAATGCAAATGTTAAAGATGAATATAATCATTTATATATAAAGCTAAATTAAATGTGTTAGTAGTTCGTTCTATAAAATGCAGTAACCGTGACTATACAGCTATCCACAACTGATTTCCAGCAGCTTACCCGTATTGTTCAGAATTTACCCGACTTCGCCAACGTGCGCGATCGCCGTCGTTTAGTTGCAGGCTCATTACAAGGTGTAGCCCAAGCAGATGTAATACTAGGAAGGTTAGATTTGGATGGCACACCGATGGGTGTCGCTGTGGAAGTTGTGCGATTTTTGGCTCAATTTGGACGAGTTGCTTACGATAAAGAAGCCTTGGCTGTATTCCTCAACTATATTCAGCCTTTTACTGGGGATGAAGATACAGACTTTATTGTAGAACTGTTTCAAAAATACCCACTTGATGTTCCAGCCAGTCCTAACCGTAGAATCAACAATTGGAAGGGAATGGACAGTGTGGCTGATATCAAGGAAAAAATTATTGGGGAAAACACATTACGCGATATTTACATTTTAAACCTGGCTCTGGAAGCATCAAAAGCAGTAGTCCGTATCGCCACCCCAGACGGGTTAGGTACAGGTTTTATGATTGCACCTGAGCTATTAATGACGAATAATCATGTTATTAACAGTCAAGAAATAGCAGAGAAAAGTGATTATAGCTTTAATTACCAACTGGATGTTAACGGTAAGCAATGTCCTAGCCAGACGATTGGAGCTTTAGGTGGAGGTACTTTTTACACTAATGAAGAACTGGACTATACCGTAGTTACCCTAAAAGATAAACCCGACTTTGGTAAACCCTTAATTTTTAAAAGTAAGTTGATGCGGCGAGATGACCGTGTGGCAATCATTCAACATCCTGGTGGTCATATAAAAAAAATTTCGATTCAGAATAATTTTGTTGCTTACGCTGATAATAGCGTATTACAATATACTACCAGTACAGAACCAGGTTCATCTGGTTCCCCTGTATTCGATGATGATTTTCAAGTAGTTGGCATACACCATAGCGGAGGAATGCTTCTAGAACCAAATACTCAACGCAGATATCTATGCAATGCCGGAACAAGTGCGATCGCTTTGTTAAAAGACCTCCAGAAAAATGCACCAGAGATTTATAACTGTTTATCGAGATAGTTAGGCGATGGCAATAAGTAGCGATATCATTCACAAGTTATTGCCTTTACTCCGACCCTTAATGGAAGATAAAAAAGAGCGTCGAGGCTATTTGAACAGAGCGTTAATTAATGCACCTGTTTTAAATCGCTTAGACTGGGATATGACCGTGGATATTTTTATCACGGATATGCTAAAAAAACTCCACGAATTTGGCGAAATTAGTCTTGGAAAAACTGCTATTAGTGCCTTACTAACAGAAATTCGTAAGGATGTCGGAGTAGATAGCCAGATACAGATTGATGAAGTTCTTACAGAGCTTCAGGGTTTCCAAACACCACCGCACTTGCTATTTGACTTACTGTTGCAAATGGATTTTAAATCGCAGGCACGGTTAGTTAAAAAAGTTATGGAGTTACACCGAACTGCTGCTTTTTTAGTTCACGGTGAACCTTATTGCGGGCAACAACTTTTAGTAAATCGTTTGTTGCGGTTGAAGCAGGAGTGGAAAAATATTTCGCCAATTAAAATCGACGTAAGTCATAACGGTGCAGGCAGAAGTCCCCTTCACCTATGGCGACAACTAGCATCTTGGTTCCGTTTACCGAAAGATGTAGAACCAAAAGAAATTACTCATAGAATTTGTGAACGGCTTTATACTCAAGATGTTATTTTGATATTTTCCACTGTGGATTATATGCCGCCAAAGGTGCTAGCAGCATGGCTGCAAGAATTTTGGGAACCGCTATTGGCACAAGTTCAAGTAAGTTCATTTGCTACTCAACAGAATACACATTTATTAATGTTTCTAGTAGACAATAGTGGCAGTGTTTGTGAATCAAATCTTCTTTTAGCAAAGCAATTTGATGAGCCAGAGTATCCCCGTATCCCTCTACACTTACCACCTGCTAGTCATTTTCCACTGGATGTTTTAGACGATTGGATTGATATGGTGACGGCTATGGAGAGTCTGCGAATACCTACTGGGTTAACAGCCAAAATATTGTTAGAAAAAACAGAAAATGGTATCCCAGAATTTGTTTATGAAGAAATTTGCTGTCATTGCGGTCACAGCTGGGAGGGAGGGTTAGCAAAATGGTTGATTTAGCAAGTGTACTCACCTCTAATGGCAAGCAATATTATGCTGGCAAGACCATCTCAGCCGAAGACTGCCAAAGGTATGGATTAGCCCCATACATACCATCGCAAGAACTCATCAAAGCTGTTAATCTCGCCATATTTTTAGAAAAACGCCCGTTGTTGCTCAAAGGTGAACCAGGATGCGGTAAAACCACCTTGGCACAAGCAGTTGCTCACGAATTAGATTTACCCTACGAAGCTTGGTATATCAAATCAACAACTAGGGCGAGAGATGGACTTTACACTTATGATGCTGTTGCTCGTTTACATGATGCTCAACTTTCTCGTATAGGTGAAACAAGTAATTCCAAAGTCGAAAATTTAAATAATTACATCAAGCTAGGCCCTTTAGGACGTGCTTTTAAAAATGAAAAGCGTACTGTAGTTTTGATTGATGAAATTGATAAAGCTGATATTGACTTTCCGAATGATTTGTTGCGAGAGTTAGATGAGCAAAGATTCACAATTGAAGAAACAGGGGAAGAAATCAAAGCAATTTATCCTCCCATTGTCTTTGTTACCAGCAATGATGAAAAGGATTTACCTGATGCTTTCTTAAGGCGATGTTTGTTTTATTACATTGAATTTCCATATTCACAGCTAACTAATATTGTCAAATCACATTTTTCGGTATCCTCCCCTGATTTAGTAGAAGCTGCGGTACAGCGATTTAGCGAACTGCGGCAGAAGATGGAAAAAGGAAAAGCTGGTAAAAAGGTTAGTACGAGTGAATTGCTAGACTGGTTTGCAGTTTTGCGACAGTTTCCTAAAGATGAGGTAATGAAACAATTAGAAGGAGAAATACCTTTTCCTGAAATTTTGTTAAAAAAATGGGAAGACCATCTGCGTTATTTAAAGTATGAAATTTGAAAAACTCCCACTGCTGGATATTTTTAATAGCCTCCGCTCACGGCATGGCTTGCCATTAGGAGTTGAAGAATATTTAGTGTTTTTGCGTAGTTTAGAAGGTGGATTTGGTATTAATAATCGTCAAGAACTAGAGCAGCTTTGTTGTATGTTATGGGCAAAGACTGAAGAAGAAAGTTACTTAATTCGATGGTTATTTGAGTTAATGTGGAAACAGGTTGAATCAGCACCCACAAATTCTAATATTAATATACCAGAAACTTCTGAAAATTCTCCAGATATAGAATCATCAAAGGTTAATGAAACCAATATATTGTATCAACAGGAGATACCTGCAACACAAGAATATATAAGCGATAATCAGTTACAAAATTTAGAAAATACTCTTTCTGTTGCGATGCAACCTGTGCAACCAGCGCAAGTTTCGCAGAATAATCCTAAAGATAGAAAAAATAAGCTTGCTCGCTATATGCTTTTAACCGAATATTTTCCGGTTTCTAAGCGACAAATGAAACAATGCTGGCGTTCTTTGCGCCGTTCTGTACGTCAAGGAGCAGCTACAGAATTAGATGTTGAGGCAACAGTAGCAAAAATTGGACGAGAAGGAAATTATCTACAACCTGTACTTATACCACCACGCATCAATCAAAGTGATCTAATATTGCTAATTGACCAAGAAGGCTCAATGGTACCATTCCATGACTTATCGCGGCAGTTAGTAGAAACAGCCCGACGTGGAGGAAAATTAAGAACAACTAATGTATTTTACTTCCATGATTATCCAGATCAATATTTGTATCAAAATCCTGCATTGATTGATGCAAAACCTATTTCTGATCTGCTGAGAGAGATTGAAAAACAATCTGCGATATTAATTGTAAGTGATGCTGGGGCAGCACGAGGGAATTTTGATCAAGAGCGAATTAATAAGACTAAGATGTGGATTGAGCAGTTACATCGCTCAGTACGTCATTTTGCTTGGCTTAATCCTGTACCAGATGAATTATGGAGACAGACCACATCTGAAGAAATCGCTCGCTTCGTACCAATGTTTGAAATGAATCCACAAGGAATGAAAGCAGCTATTAGTGTATTACAAGGTAAATTTATAAGTAAAAATAGTTTCCTAGAAATCGCACAAGTTACAAGTAATAAAAAAGCAATTGTGGATGCTGTCGTTCAAACGAAAAATATATACAATTTTAATAACAACTTTAAACGTAATTTAGTATCAGTTTCCTTAACGGAAAAAGAATTGGAAGTATTACCTTTAATCATACAAGGTTATGATGATGCCTTAATTGCAGAAAAGCTTAGTATTAAATTAAATACTATTTCTAGATATCGTAAAAATATTCTTAGGAAATTAAGCTTAAATATCTCTACTTCAATACAAGTTACAGACTTGCGCTTAAATTTGTAAGGAATGCTTTATGGCAAATGCAAAAAGAATAAAACAGGAGCGTGCTACAGAAGTTTCTTCTAAAAGAATAGAAGGTTTTGCTAATAAATTTGGTAAAGAAAATTTACATTTGCTGTGTCATGCAGCTTTTCCGATAGTGTTGACTCCAGATCTACTTTATCACATTTGGGCTATCTTTGTTCCTGAAGCACCTTGGATAGGAGTGGCTCATGTTTTATTGTCTCGTTTGTGTCATCAAGTAGGCTATGAAATTTATGAGATGGATATTACTGATCGAAATTTATTATTACATCAACTAAAACAAGAATTTGGTCAAAAAAGATTTGATGAATTATCAGAATTTTTGCTAGATTACGTGGCACAAAAACTAACCAGTGATGATGAAGATACTTGTGATTTACGACAAGCACAAGAATGGACAGCATTAGTCTATACAAATCCTGATGAAGTAGCTTACGAGTTGGTACAGGTATTAAGTCAGCACGTATATCAAGATGATATAGGAGAAGTATTAAGGCTTTCTTCTTTAGTTGAAGTATTTGCTGAACCTTTGAAAGAGGCAGGTTTTAATAATTTATTGATATATAGTCAAGGGATGGAAAGTTTCGCTCGTGGAGACATAAAAACTGCAAAAGAAAAGCTAACAACAATATTATTGGAAGAAAATCAATTACAGATTGCTGGCTTACAATTGTCAATCCCCGAACAATTAGCTTTAGATAATCATCTTTATCATTATATAGAAAATTCTCAGTCCAATACTCAACCAATTTCTACACAAACATTAGCCAGTCCATCTATCCTTGTTGTTGATGATTCACCTGATGTTATTTATCTAATAAAAGCTATATTAGAAGAAGAAGGATATCAAGTTAGCACAGCAGAAAATGGTATTTATGCACTGTCTCAAATTGAGACTAATCCACCAGATTTGATATTATTGGATTTGATGATGCCTGGAATAGATGGCTATGAAGTCACAAGACGTGTCCGAGAAGAAATGAAAATACAATCCTATATTCCCATTTTGCTGATTACTAGTCATGATGCACCAAATATAGCTCATGGATTAAATTTAGGTGCTGATGATTTTATTCGCAAACCAGTAACAATAGATGAACTATTAGCTAGAATCAAAACACTTTTAAGGTTGTCAAATTTAATGAAAATAAAAACAACTGAGAAAACATTAATTAATCAGCAAGGTAAATTACAGGAATCATTTGAGGAAAAACTACAAATTTCTCTTCGAGAAAATAAAAAAAGATTTCAAGATATTATAAAAGAACGTAAAGTAAATTTGCCACAGTCTGGAACTTGGGAAATAGCTTTAAAGCTTATTGGAGATGTTCCTTTACACTCTGCTAATCAGAATTTTCTTAATCTTTTAAGCTCTAGTAATCCCAAATATACAGGTTGGCCTATATGGCTTGATAGTCGTGGTTTTCCTCAAGAACAAGAGCCATTTGTATTTCATGAAACATGGGAAGCTTTAATAATTAACTTTGACTTAAATAAAAGCATTGATTTTATGCGCCTCAATCCAAAAGGTAAATTTTCTCTAATACGAGCTTTAGAAGATGATCTGGCTAATAAAGATAGTATCCCACCTATGAAATTTCTGGATGCTTGTTTACATACAGTTAGAATTGCCGAAGCAATGGCAGTTAGTATTGAGTTTGCAAAAGCAATGGGTTGTAGTCCAACGCAAACACAATTAGCTTTCGCTTTCAAATGGTCTTCTTTAAGAGGACGTAGGCTATATTCTTGGGCAAAACCTCAATTTTACTCTGTTTCAAGTGATTTAGCTTATCAAGATGAGGTTATTTCATTTATTAATGTACCTTTAGAAACTTCTAATTTAGAATTAGCTCAGTACGTAAGACAAGCTATTAATACTCTATTGAGAGTTTTTGGTGGTTTTGAATTATCTATAGATATAGTTAAAGAATTAACGAAAAAATTAATAGAACGAAAATTATAGGAAATAACATAACTATTTAAATTTAGACTCTAGAAAGTTGAATAATTTCCCTTAAAAATACATCGAATACGCTCTTTTTAATTATCCTAAATAGTTCAGCACAGCACGATCAGCTTCCTCCAAGTTCTCATTCTCCCGCAGCATCTAAATGCGATCGCAGATCATCCGCACCCGCCGCATCCCCTTAGCCGATTACCAACCCCAACACCCTCAAAATCTCCCTAACCGCCGCTTTCTGCTGCTCCATCTGCTGAATGCGATTCAGTAACCGCTTCGGGATATACTTTGATGACTTCACTAAGTGATCGCGTTCGCTCCAAAACTTGTAGTGGTAGTATGCCTGCTGGTAATCCTTGCATTAGCCGCCAGTTTCCAACTCTAGTTGGCAATTTGTGATCAAATTGATCACATTTTTCAACCAAGTTATCAAAAACAACAGCTGCATCCATTAGAAGATAAGACTGGCGGCGACTATGGCTAAATCTATCGCGACAATATTCCTCAAATGTGCGATGAGTAGAACAGTACAGTCTGCGATCCCGCAATTCTGTCAATGCTTTCCCCACTTCAAAAAACGCCCTCTCGACTTTGCGTTCAAGATGCAAGCGATGTCTAAAACAAGCCGATGCAGCGTCTACGCTTTGTTTTTCTGGGTCTATTCAGGTACTTTGCAGTTACTATAATAGCTTCAACATCATTATCTCATCATTCCCAATACGTGCAATATCTCCCTAACAGGTGTCTTCTGTTGCTCCATCTGCTCTACTCGCTTCAGTAAGGCCTTGGGAATGTACTTTGATGACTTGACCAAGCGATCGCCTTCGCTCCAAAACTCATAGTGATAGTAAGCCTGCTGGTAATCCTTGCCATTCTTGGTGATAGTTCGCCAATGAATACTGCCGCTTCCCTCCCCCTTGTTTCGTCGCATTTTACTAGGGGATATATCATTACTAGGGCTTGTTTCATTAGTTGTATTACTAGGGTTTATTGGTTTATCCCCTAGTAAATTACTAGGGTTTACCTCAACACCCAACAATCGTAATATCTCTAAGACTGGGCGTTTTGCGGTTTCGGCTTCTTGAATTTCCCCTAGTAATCTTTTGGGAATGTATTTTGTCCTTTTGTGTCCTTCTTCTTGCCAGTGATAGTAAGCTTGGCGGTAGTCCTTGCCGTTTTTACTGATTGTGCGCCAGTAAATAGACCCGTTCCCCTCACCCTTTCGTCGCCGATTTTTACTAGGGCTGTTACTAGGGTTATTATTCATGTCCCCTAGTAAAACACTGCTTGCAAGGTCTGAGGTTTAGCCATTGTTGAATCTTTCAATCTCCTTTTTTTATTGCATGACAAAGACTGCAAGCGATCGCAGTCATACTTTAAATGGTTTGTTTTGTCTTCTTTTACTAATTTAGTTAGTACTATAATGTATCATGTCTACTAATCCAATTGGTGAACTAGGTAATGAATTAATGATTATCGATAAAAGCTTAATAGCATCTATTCGATGGAATAAGGAATTGGGTAAGAAGCTAAAAATATTACGAGACAAAGAGTCTATGCAGTCTCTAGCTAAACGTGCTGGCTGTGCCTATCAATTAATTCAACATTTAGAGCGTGGAGAATACCCACAGTCAAGCCCAAGAGATTCAGCCCCTACAGTTTCTACTGAAAAGCTAGAAGCTATATGTCAAGCACTTTCGGTCAGCCTTGAGGATTTTTTGGGTTGTCCGTTAGTAAAATTACCTCAAAAAATTAAAGATATTGCTTGATTATTACTAACCAAATTAGTATAGTAAAGTCATAACAAAAGACGACCGCTCCGTCTCGCAAACAAGCGCGATCGCCTTTTAGCCCTTTAACAGGAATTACTATTATGACTTACCGGACATACACCCATCAACAGCTGCAACACAAATCCATAGCCCGGCTCAAGCAAATCTATTGTGATGTCGGCTGCACAGTTGAGGTACTTGACAAGCGGTGCAAGGATGCCTGGATGAGTGCGATCGCCGAGTATCAAGCAATCAGGGTTGAGACAGTTGTTGATGCTGCCCCGGACGAACAAGCACTCGCTCAAGCCGAACTCGACCAATACATTGCAGACCAAGCCGAAGCCATAGCTGGCATCACCGTGCCAAAACGGGAAAATTGTACGCTAAGGCTGAAACCTATACTGTATAGGCATTTCAGCGATACCTATTTTCCTTAACCCGTAAAGGGCGCAACTTGTCCAAACTAGTCGCCTGCTTCAAATTCCAAACATAATCACCAGTGAGATTGATATGCTCCCACTCCAATGGTGACAAATGTTGCAAATATTCTTCACTGATATCCAATCCCTGTTGTTTCAAATAATCCACGGCTTTTTCTAAATACACCGTATTCCAAAGAACGATTGCAGCAATGACCAAATTCAAACCACTGGCCCGATAAAACTGGTCTTCGTAAGAGCGATCGCGTACTTCCCCCAGACGATTAAAAAACACCGCTCTTTTGAGGGTATGCTTCGCCTCACCCTTGTTTAGACCCGCCGTCGCCCGCCGCCGCAATTCTGGACTCTGCAACCATTCCAAAGTAAACAAAGTCCGCTCAATCCTCCCCAACTCCCGCAAAGCTAAAGCTAAACGATTCTGGCGAGGATAGGAAGCTAATTTCCTCAACATCAAAGAAGCTGTCACCGTCCCCGTCCGAATTGAACTAGCAAGGCGGAGAATCTCATCCCAAGACTCTTGAATCAATTTCACATTAATCTTGTCACCTAACAAGGGTGCCAAAACCGAATCAGCAGGAGTAGGTTCAAAAGTATACAATTTCTTATCAGGTAAATCTCGCATTCGAGGTGCAAATCGAAACCCTAATAAATGGCACATCGCAAACACATGCTCAGTGTAGCCGCTTGTATCCGTATAATGCTCTTGAATCTGTAAATCACTCTCGTGATACAACAAACCATCCAAAACGTGAGTTGCATCCCTAATCGTGGCGTTAATTACCTTAACGTGAAACGGAACATACTGGTCGGAAATATGCGTGTAAAAAATCACGCTTCTATCTTTACCATACTTGGCATTAATCTCTTCATTAAAACTGCGATGTCCGCCTGCTTTAAACCGTTGACCATCAGAAGAAGATGTTGTCCCATCACCCCAATAAGCAGCAAATGGCACTTGTGTGTGGAAATTTACCACCTCTGCTAAAGCCTTGGAATAAGTTTCATCTCGAATATACCAATCTGCCACCCATGCTAAACGCTCAAAGGACATCCCAATAGTTGCGTCAGCCATCCGCGTTAAACCTAAATTAATACCATCAGCAAGCAAAGCACTTAACAAAACAACCTTATCGGATACTTGTTCTCCCGAATGTAAATGCGTAAAATGCTTAGTGAATTGCGTCCAAGAATCAACTTCTACTAACAAATCAGTCAACTTAATTCTTGGCAGTAAACTATGAACTTTTCTACTAAATCCATCAATCTCCTTCGGCACAGCATTGGTGAGAGGAGTGATAATTAACATCTCGTTTTCTATCCTGACATCAACCAGTTTCTTCTCTGCCATTAAAGAAGAAACAAGCAATAATTGTTCAGATAATTCGAGTGACCGTTGTTCAATATAGGTAGTAAAATCTGTCGCTACTGCCACAGGTATTGTGTGAGAAGAACGCATTGACTGCCATGCACTATCTGCTAACAGATAATCCTCAAAATCTTGGAACTGCTTCGACCCTGCTACCCAAATATCCCCAGAACGCAAACCATTGCGTAACTCAGTTAAAGCACACATCTCATAGTAGTGACGGTCAATAGTATCGCCCTTAAATACGTGTTTTGACCAACGAGGTTTAACGAAACTAGTGTCCACAGATTCCGGCACTTTTCGACCACCAGATATATTTAATTCTTTAATTATCTCCAAAGCTTTTAGCACTGGTAAACTAGCTCCGGTAGCTTTGAATTCAAACACCTCCAACAACTTGGGTGTATAACGTCGCAACTGTGAATAACGGTTATCAAGCAGTTCAAGATAATCAAAATCTGCGGGTCTGGCTAGCTTTTCTGCTTCAGCAACAGTAGTGATAAATTTTTCCCAATCCAATACAGATTCAATCGCTTGATAGGCATCATTTGACTCATCTCTAGCCGCAATTAGCGCCTTACCCACTTGAGCATATAATCGGACTTTCTCATTAATTGCTTTGCCATCACGTTGAAACTTATCACCATGCTGATGCTCAGTTTTATTAAACAATTTACTCATCATTTTATCGTGCATACCTATGGCATAATCGACCAATGAGGCACTCCATTCAATGAGAAAAGCAACTAAAATAGCATAGCGTCTCAATTCATCCAACCTAGATAGGTGAGCAGGTGTAGACTTCGCGCCAATTCTAGTAAATTGCAGTAGACGATTTTGGTGTACTCGTTTCAAACATTCTTCTTCGAGATGAAGATGGCGAATAAACTCTAGTCGTTCCACTAATTTTAAAAAGTTTCTCGGATTAGCTTGACCTGGTGGTTGACGCAGCCAAATTAAATCAGTCAGCTTTTTACCAGGCTCGACAACTAATAACTTATCCAGTGCTGTCTTTTGTAATGTTGTTAAACTTTTAGTTAACTCAAGACATACTAATTTTTGAGCGCGATTTCTGACTTCCCAGGCTAAACGTTCTACTGTAGAAATAGCTGGGATAATAATTTGGCGCAAGCGCATCTCATCAATTAACGCTCCTACAAGTGCCATCCCTTTATCTGAGGATATGGCAAATGGTAATAACCATTTTGAGAGTTGTTTGTATATAGATGTATTAAAAGTCCGAAATCCAAAATTATTTTGAATTTCTGCTAAATGTTCGCGTCGAGTTGTATCCCTTTGGGAATATTCTGTTATTATTGCTGGGTCAAGTTTTAATTGAGATGCAATATAAAATAGTACAGATTCCGGTACTATTTCTCCTAGGTTCCAAACACGACCAGGAAAGCGTAGGTAACACAACTGTACGGCAAAACCCAGACGATTGTGTGGTCTACGACGCTCTTTGATAATTTTGAGTTCATCATTACTAAAAGTATAGTAGCGAGCTATATCTCTTGTGGTAATAGAATCGGGAATTTCAGTAAATTGTAGTCGCTGTGCTGGAGATAAAAGTTCGCGCGTTGCCAATTAAATACCTGTATATTTGATTTCAAGCAATAGTTTGATTTTGTTTGTAATTCGCGCCGCAGTAAGGGCAAAATTTGAATTTCAGCGACATAATTGGTTCATTGCAACGGGAACAGCGATTCCGTAAGGCTGTACCACAAGCAAAGCAATACTTTGACCGGAAGTCAGTCCACATTGGGTCAGGGGTAGTTCCTGGAGTCCAACATTTGGGGCAAAACTTGAGTGAAGTTATGGTTTCTGGAGAGACTTTCTTCGCTGCTGCATCCAAGTACTCTGGTGGTATCCCTAACGCCGAAGCCAGACCACCTTTAGCCTTTTGATTGAGCCTTGAAGTTTGTCCACCTTCAATTTTGCGGATGGTCTGGATATGTATCCCCGCTTTGAAACTCAACTCTTTTTGGGTTAAACAAAGATGACCTCGCAATCTCTGGACGTAATTAGCAAGCCCTTCTTCCCCCGTGGGAAGTGTCGAATGTTCTGTTATCACTATCAAAATATATCTAAAAGTATATTTATTAATAATAAATATATATCTACACTTTTATTCAAATAAATTGCCAAAAGCTCTCTAAAGTAATGATAACTTTAGCTGCTTTAGCCACCAAGTTTTTAGAACGTCCAGGACTAGCCAAAAGTACTCTGCGTTCTTATGAGTCTACGATTCTCCCCTTACTCAAGGAGTATGGGCGATGGTCAATAGAAATCATTGACAGACAAGTTTTAGTGGAATATCTCAATCATTTAACCGATGTTTCTTATACTACACACCACCGTCATCAAGCTGTAATCACGGCTTTATTCAACTTCGCTGTTGATATGGGATATCTCAAATCCAATCCAGTTGCGGGACTCGCAAGACGCAAACCCATTCGAGAGCAAGGAGAACACACTACAGATGAACTGGTGCGTTATCTTACTCCTGCTCAGTTAAGTGTCCTGTATCAAATTATCAAAACAGATGTGCGAATGTCTGCCTTGGTGCGTTTGTTGCATACCAGTGGCGCTAGGATTGCTGAGGTACTGGCTCTAAATTTAGATGACATAGACCTCAAAGCCCGGAAATTTCAGGTTATTGGCAAAGGTAATAAGCAACGGTGGTGTTTTTACAGTGAAGTAGCTTCTTTTGGTCTAAATCACTACATTAAATATTATAGACATCCCAACCATACAGCACTATTTACAGCTCAACAGCCAAAAACTTTTGTAGTCTCCCGTCTGTCATACCGGATGGCGCATCAATCTTGGAAAAGCTTAATTGAGAACATTCCAGAACTCCAGGGGATTCGACTTCATGACCTCCGACATACTTTTGCTACAGAGCGAGTGGGATTAATGGGCATTGAAGAACTTAGGGCGCTCATGGGACATGAAAGCATTCAGACAACATTACGGTATCAGAAAGTTACATCAGGGCGAGCCGAAGAAGTAGCACAATTAGCGTTTAAAAACTTACCAAATTTCTCAGAATAATTTCAGTATATAGCTTAATTATGTGGATATAAAAAACACTTTTTTTCCTAATTATTACTAAGGTGCAGGGAATACATACTACTCTGCACCAATAAAATTAGGGTAATCAGCCACTTAGGTAAAGCATCAGCCATAGCATTGAAAAACAATAAAACAAGATTATCCATCAAGTAACGAAAAGGGAATTTTGTAATGGAAAAAAATCATTCAGATCGCACTCAAGAAATAGCTCTAGGAATTCCAGATTTCGCCGATGATCCTGATAGTATTTCTACGCCTGAATTATTTTTTGAAGATGATGGGATATACGTAAATTGCTGCCACTGCGGAGGCTTAGGCTATTTGTATGGTGATAGTGGCTGGATTTGCCCTGAGTGCGATGGTTCTGGAATTGGGGGGATGAGATAAATTCAAAATGGAAAATGGGTGGCTAAGATGCCTATGGAGAAAGGCTTTTAGCCTTAGCGTACAATTTTCCCGTTTTGGCACGGTGATGCCTTGTTGAACCGCACCACGCTCGGTATAAACAACTTGCCAGCGTTCGCATAGCGACTCCTGCGGAGTATCATCTGTTTGAATCAAGCAAATCTCATCATCCCCGAAGGAGCGAATCTGATACAGCCTACAACCTTCGCCCCAAAGTTTGAGATCGAGTAACTCTGCATTCAGATATTCAACTTTCCACATTTACTCACCTTGAAAACACCCATCTCAATCACCGCCAGTTATGTCTTCACTTGTTATCATAGGTTTTACCGCTACATTGATTAGGCGATCGCAACCACCTTTATCCCTTGCTTGGTGGCAACAATTGCTTGGAAAGATGTGTAGTCAAACACCAAAGTATTAACCACTGCATCCACGTCATAGGTTTTTATTATTTCCCCTGTCTGAGCTGACAGCACTGCCAGAATTTGCCCTACACCACACAATAACCTGTTGTTACCCAGCCAAACGATATTACTTTGCCAAGGATTTAATCCATCATGGTCATAGTACAACCGAAAGAATTGACCCCACATTTTCTCCCGATATTGTGACGATTTTTCCCATTTTTTCCATATTTCATGGAGTGGTTCCTGCGTTTGCGGGGATAAAGTGCTTAATATCGAGCGTTCAAGCCGAAAACTTAATAAATCAACACCTTGATATCGATATGCAGTATAAGCCAGATGCTGACCATCTGGGCTAAAACTCAAGCCGCCACGATGACAACGCACACCACCTGAATATTCCCCCAAATAGGTCAATTTATCCTCAAGCATACTGTCAATTCTGTAAAATTGATGGGACTCATCCATGTCTACAGAATTAACAATGAGAAACTGCATTTGTGGATCGATGGCAAAAGCAGCATTATAATCTCGCCAACGACGCAACCAACGAATCTGCTCACCGCTTTCTAAATTAACTAGATAAATATCTCCCCAACCCTCACCAACCAATAAATAGCCCTGGCAAGGTGTTAATCCCAACCAGGAAATATGAGTACATTTACCATGTCCATAATACTCATCCTCCTGGGAATTCTCCTCATAGGGTGCATGGGGTAAGTCAACTCGTTGCAAAACGGAAAAATCATCCCAGCGACGAATCTCAATCCCAAATTCTGGCGTAACCTCAGAAGGAGCCACAGCAAACCTTTCCCCATCCGGTAACAAAACAATACTTGGTACTGATTCAAAATCATAGGGTAACTCGATTTGTCCAATTATCCGGGGTTGTTGGGAAATATCCCACTTCACCAAAGAATGAGGGTATATTGGTGCGTTCACGAAGTGTCTCCTATGGAGAATCGCCTGTTTCCTTACCCCGTCGTAAATTAGTGCTTTGCAATCCATACACCTTGCCCTTCTAGCCATCGCCATTAATTTTGAATTTTGAATTTTGAATTGTTAAGACTCCCCTTGTTCTGCCCGAAAAAGCCGGAGAAAGCCCCCATCAAACCATTCCCCATAGTGAAATCGCAGTTCCCCGGATAGTAGCATCTGACCTCGACAGTAGAGAAAGTAGGTTTCCTTTGGGAAATAACTTTGCAAAGGGAGCAATCCTTTTTTCAACGCCGTTCGCTCCCCATGTTGCCAGAGTCTTGCCAGGTGAGATGCTAAACAGTTCAAGAAAAATTCAGCTTTTGGTAAGGAAGGATCTGTTCCTAAAGTTACCAACTCATCTTCTCTTCCTCTCCAATCAACAGACATTTCCCAATCTTTGATGGGGGGTAAGCAGGATTCCAGCGCAGCCCAGACAACTAACTCTAGGTACGTCGGCTCATTCACGTTGGTAAATAAGGCATTCGCATTTATCGGCATCGTAATTTCTAAAACCGTTAACAAGCCGATCGCATTGTGATGTACACTTCCTGTCACCAGCCGATATTGCTTCCCATCGGCTTCAAAGGGAATCGTATAGGGGTATTGCAATTTTGCTTTTTGAAAATGCTGTAAGCAAAGCTGATGAAAGTCAGGTTGAGGTAGTGGTGGATCAAAAAACATCCAATCTAAACACAAACTATTTTTTTCTTGGCTCACAGAAGCACCATCTAAATAACGCCATAGTTTTTCAGCTTGAATGACGCAGCGTTGCAGATTTGGATAAGCAACTAGACAAGCAAGAATTTCTGGTGAGATTTCACGGTTGAGTAGGTTGGCGATCACCATCTGATGCAGCAGTTCATATCGAATTGCTGCAACCTGGTTGGGTGTATATAAGCGTGCTTTTTCTTCAAAAAATAGTAGATATATACTAGCGGCTTCCTCAATCTCAGACAAAATCTGCGGGATTAGTAAAGAGTGAGTAGGACTCGCAGCAGACGCAAAGCGTAAATTCCACTGGGTTTCATTGAGCAGTTCAATTCCCTCGATTTCTTGCAGATTGCTCCAATTCCGCGCAACCTGTATCACCTTCAATGCAGTTCCATAGGGAATACCGTACATCGGATAGTAACTCCCTGGATGCCATAAACAAATCGGTTCATTGTAAGACTCGCCATGAATTTGAAACAGCTGATCTATCAGTTCCCAAATCGCCCAATTTTGATAAACTTGCGGTAATTTCCAACTGCGTTCGCCAATAAGCTGCTGGCAATTCCTAACAAAGAAGCGATTATCCTCATTCTTATACATTTCACGCGCCTGAAAGCACTGCCAAAAAGTATCATGTTGGGCATGACGTGCCAAAAACTTAATTAGGAGCGAATCGTCATATCGGGTTATGGCTTTGCGACTGTGGCGACCAGAGAATAACACACCTGAATCGCTTTGTGCGATCGCTAGTGTATATCCATCAATTAGAACAAAGGTTTTTCCATGCTTATCTCTCATCCAGCAACTGGTTCAAATAGGTGAAAAATGCTGTAATAATGGTTAAATGATTGAATTTCCCCAACCTTAACCATTAAAGAGGTATGAATTCAGCAGTTTTTAAAGCATTCATCCAAGCGATGACAGCAGCTATACGATAATCAGACTCCCTAGAGTGATATTCGTGATAACTGCCATTAAAGACAGTAATTTTAAGGGATGAAAAAGCTTTATTTTCTAGATGAGAATATTTAATCAGCCCATCGATAATTCCTTGGATTGATGGTGGAATATATTCGTCAAGAATAACAGTCTCATTTGGGATTTGCCAAATAATTTTAATCTTATTGTCTTCTAAATTCTGTTCTAATTTGAATACAATATGACCGTGCGTGTCAATAGAAGAGCTACCTCTGATATATTTACCCTCAGTAATTAATGGTTCTTTAATTGAATAACGTTGATACTCACAACCATGCCAGATATCTAATTCAATTACATTCTGAAATGTTTCCCAAATATTTACTACCCAATGCAAATTTTCCACATATTTACAAATATCGTCCCAAGCGGAGTTACGAATATGTTTATAAATTTTCAGCAATATATATAACTCACGAATATCCTGTTTATTCGGCTCCTCTTGGATAACTAATTTCATTATAGCCTTTCCTAAGCTACTGAGGTACACCCAAATCTTGTGGGACAAGGTTATCAGCTTTGAAAATGTACTTCACCAGATTGGGAAATGCTATAAACGTTGAGCAACTGTGATAGTTTCCTGGGTAAATAGCTCTTGTGAGTCTTCATCGTCTTCATATTTTCCTAATTCTGGTTGCTCATGTAGTGACTCAATTATTTTATTTAGCCAACCAATCTTTTTTTGTCTAGCTTCATAAGTATAGTCTTTTGCCCAGTATAATTGTTTGCGGTTCATATAATCAAATTGTTTCTAATAATAATTGTTGTAATATCATACAGAAAGTACTATTTTATGTCCATGACCTAAATATAGGTAAATGCACTTATCAAGCAATCTATAATATTAGTTAACAATTCATTTTTCTTGCATCACAAACGTTTTTACTATGTCCACCATATCTCATCTAGCAAATCTCGTTTTCTTTCTAAAGGAATTGCGGGACAATTTTCAATAAACTGCTTCAATCTATCCTTTGTCAAACCCATTAAATATTGTTGGAAAAGAAGATACGGACTTTGCTGAGAATTCAAAATTGAGATCGATTTTTCGATTTTGTAAATCTCTTCATTTAAAAAATTGAGATGCATTTGTAACCATTGCTTCGGTGTATAGCGTTCCATTACAACATAAGTCAACAACGGTTGTAAGCAGATTTGAATTTTCACTTCATGTCCTTCTTGCGTCAAAAATAATCCGTAAGTCTCTTGTTCTGGAGGATACAACCCAATTCGTAATAGTCCAGGAAGGGCGTTAATTTTCAGGAGATAGGGTAACTCGACTGCATCAGATTGTTTTCCTGTTACCAGAAATTGACGAACGAAATCAGGCGGTGACTGATGCCATAACTCAGCACAATTATGCTGCATGATTTCATCAAAGCATCATTAATCGTAACGTTACCCTGGAAGGTAATCTCAAGCGACTGCCCAATCAACTAACTGTCAAAGGCGACCTAACTATTAGCGGTACTTACATTGAAGAACTGCCCAATGCAATGGTGGTTGACGGAAACCTTTTCTTGTACAAAACTAGCATTGCCAAGCTCCCCCCAGATTTGCAGGTTCAAGGAAGTTTCGATCAATATAGTGGATTTGGTTCTCCAGGGGTTAAATGCAGTGCAATCCCTAAAACTGCTTTTATCAAAGGGAATCGCAACTGTCACTAATTGCGATCGTAATAGACTACAAATCAAATCGCTTACTAATTGGATTCATCAATTTAGTCCAATTTTAAAGAACAATGTTACAATCCTGGCGAATCAAACCCAGGAAATCAATCGTGCCTAAACAATTCCGTAATCTCAAGTGGTTGAGATTTAATCCTACCTCTTTCACCCTGTTTGCGATTCTATTTGCAATAGTTTTGATAATTGCCCTCTTCTTCCGAGATGATTGGATTAGACCGTTACTGGGCGACGTTTCAATTGTCATGGTGATTGCTTACTTTGTTCATGCTTTTATTGCAGTTCCATTACGGAAGGTTGCTATTGGAACTCTCATCTTTGCCTACTTGATTGAGTTGCTTCAGTTTCTTAATCTCATTGATATTTTAGGCTGGCGAAACTCCCAGCTAGCTCATTTAACAATTGGATCTACTTTCGACTGGCGAGATTTGGTTGCTTATACGCTGGGGATTGCGATCGTTCTCCTCACTGCCAGTCGTTTGAAGTCATAAACTAGTATTATTTTCCTCTTTATCGAGTGTTCATCATTGTTTTGATATGGTGTAAACGTCCCAGATTTAACCGATTTGGGCATTGCTTACTTCTGGTTTAACTACCAAAAAACTGTGACTATTATCAAAATTATATTTGATGATAGCTAATATCTCCAACTTGGTTTTCTGGATTGCTTATATATTTTCACGAAAATTTTCTATATGAATACTCAAAAGAATATCAATGTCTCTCCCATAAATCGTCCCACTTTCTACATATACTTACTATCTATATTCGGTTTTATATCCTTGACCTGCTTGATTTGGTTATCGGGAAATTCTAAATATTCACTCAGAGGAGGCTTATTTAGTAGTTTTTTATTGACGATTTTAGTCCTAATTATTTCTATTACAGCAGTGATTCTAATTTTTAAATCAAATTTGTCTCGGTGGTTAAAATTCGTATTGTCTGTACCTCAATTCTTGGGGATAATGCCCTTAACTTTATTTATTGTTCAATTGTTTGTAGTAATTTTTCTCTATGGAGCAGGATGTAGAACTGACTTTGTTTCTCCTAGTGGGAAAAAATCTATCTCAATTAGCGAGACATGTTTTATGGACTGTCATCATGCTGTTTTTAGACATTATTGGCTATTGGAAAAAGAAATCGGCTCAATTTCCAATAATTCCCAGAGAATATGCAAAACAGAGGATGATTTCCAAGTAATTTGGAATTCTGATGAAACTGCAATTAGATTGAAAAAAAATAATAATTATCCTCAATCTCAATTAAAAGGAAGTTTATTAATAGATTGACTTGAATTGCAAGAGGGAGCAACGCTATTTGATATCGAAAAATTTCTAGGAAGTAATAAACTACTATTATTTTCCTCTTTATCGAGTATTCATTATTGCTTTGATATGGCGCAAACGCCCCAGATTTAAACGATTTGGGCATTGCTTGCTTCTGGTTTGACTACCAAAAAACCGTGACTCAAACTTGCAATACTGAGTTTGATAACGTTCCCAAAGAAGTTGAGTCGTATCTTGCCCAGATGTAACTGGGGCTTGCTGCGGCTCGTCTTCTGGATCGTATACAGCTATTCCCTTTAGATCCGCAATGCGATCGTTATTTAGCCGAGCTAAACAGCGATGATAGAGCATGGGTGAAATTGAACCTTCCTGAAAAGGTGCAACTAACTCAGTACAATGTGCTTCACGATACTCTTGCCAGTATTTCTGTGCGAGCACAAATGTTTGCTGATACTGCTTCGATAGTCTTTTTGCCCAATCGCCATAAATGCTTGATTGCAAAAGCTGAGTTGTTTTCGACCAATAGACCGCGCATCGATTTAATCCGATCTGTGTCTCATCCACACAATTTAGCTCTGGAATTCCAGGTCGTACAGAACCCTTGAAGAGATCCAAGCCACGAGTAGGTGCTGCCAAAAGGTCTTCTAGTTGGTGAAGTCGAGCCTCTCTGAGAAGCTGATGACATTGAGCCAATCTCAGGGAGTTAAAAACGAATAGAGCTTTTTCGATCTGGCAATACTGAGTTTGATATTGCTCCCAGTGACGTTGCACCGATGAATTTCTCAATTTGAGTCGATCAAGTAAGGATTCAAATCGAGGATCGCGAGATTGGAGGGTAATAATCTGACCACCTCTCTGTAATTCTAGAATGCGATCGTTATTTAATCGAGCCAAACAAACAGGTGTTGCAATGGGAAAATCTGGTGTATTGCGTAAGCGTTGAGTTAACTGTTGGCAGTGTTGTGTTTGAAACTGATGCCAGGATTTATCCGCGATCGCCAGTTGATGTTGCAGGGGTGCAATAAGTTGGGACTCAACATCTTGATAAACCAATGATTTGAGCAAATGGGTTACTTCTGCCCAACGCTTTGCACAGCGATATTCACCCGCTTCAACCTGTCGAACACAGTCCGGTTGCAAAACTCCAGCGAATCCTAGTACCACGCTTGGATCAGGTAGAGGAGTCTGTGGCTTGGCATCTGACGCAGGGAGAGCTGGGCTCGGTTCCACACCAATTTGAGTTGCAAATAAAATGACACTCGCAAATATCGCAATCTTAAATTTCATCATTTTCCATAATTAACAGTCCTCAGTAGCCTTCAACCACTATCCCTGGCCTTTAAATTGTATGAGCTTAATCTCCAATCGTGACATAATACCAATAGGAATTGATTGCATGTTTTACCCTTAATCGATATCCTAAAAACAAGTTTTGATCAGGAAGTTTAGCCTGTTCACTATACACAAATCCCTGTGCCCCCCCAAAGACCCTAGCTGTAAAGAACAAAATGTATAATCCATTCTGTCCCCGTTGTGTTTGAATTTCTTTGCTTATTGAAGTGTGATGATAAGCTGGCGGTAAAGCAGCAATATTGTTCATACCTCCACCAATTTGATTTGACTGCACCAACGCAATTACTTGTTGCCGACTTGCCAAATTTTGATAAAAATTCGCCGTTAGCCAAAACTGTTCAAACGGGACGATAATCCCAATTACCAATCCTAATAACTGTAGTAAAAGTGGAAAAGAACGTCGCCACCGTCGATTTAGAAATGAGCCTTTCTGAATGGCACGCACCCAAAAGTAAATCGCCCAAATTAATCCAATCAATACTGCGTTCGCGTAGCGGCTCCTATGGAGCATCGCACCTGAGATCCAGAGCAATGGTAAGAAAAACCATGTCAGCCAATCTAACCAAACAAAGTGCAATAATCGTATTAACCACAGTCCTAAGCTAACGCAAATGATGTAGCGGGCAATCCCTGACTGCCAAACTGAGCGTTTTTTCATAGCTAGCCCTGTGAACGGTTCACTCCATAAGTAATATGCAATCCAGTATAAAAAATATAGTGACTTTGTTGATTCTGAATTGAACTCAATATATTCTCGTAAATATTAGAAGTGAACTTGTAGTTAAATTGAAGTTTGAAATATGAGGCGTATGATTTGAGCCAGTTCATAGGGGAGTAGTAACAGAATAATGGAAGAAATAGAATACCCTGACTGGACAATTGATCGGCAATGCGCGTTACAGAAACTGGAAAATATCGCTAAGGATTACATTCATTACTTTACATATCAAGCAAGAGACTATCAACCAATGGTGGTGATTTGATCGCGTGATGAATTGTTAAAAGGATTAGATGCCCTTCATTTACTCAATTGTGAGATCGATCAACTGATTTTTGAACAAATTTCTCAAAATTATCCTCATCTGAGTCAATGTGTTCATGCTGCTGAATGCTTGTGGTATACCAATCCGGAGATTTCAATCCAGGAAAGCGATGTGAGCTTGGATTGGATGATGTTTAGTTTGTTTGGGTTGATTGATGATGAAATTCGCTATCGCTGTCTGGAAATAGTCAGGGCCGCAAAACTAAACCAGCCTCGGACATTACTTGCTGAGTTACAAGGACAACAATACCGTCTAATTACCGATTGGGATAACAAGCAGATTAAGCTGATGACAGCAGTTCCACTAAATGTCGATCGCAATCCGTTTATGCGTGAAACAACGCCTCAAAATCAATATGCACCAACCTACTTGGAGTTAGTGACCAGGGCATCTTGCGACAGTTTGCCGATGAATTGGGATATTTTGGTAGATTGGGGTGCGCTGGGGTTGCTAGAGGAACTGGAATATCTCAGCACCGATCCTTCATTGCCCGGTGCTGAATATCTCAAATATTGCCTAGAACAATATTATTTTTTACTAAAATTGAGACGGTGAAATGGATGATGAGAAAAATTGCGGTAGAATTTTTGGATGATAATTCTAAAATTGAAATAGCCTGCTATGGTGCAGATTCTGATTGGGTCTGTCGATTAACCGATCCCCTCACTCAGCCAAAGGGATCTGTATCCGATGCATTTGCGCCATTTCCGGACTTGGGATTTCTTTGGTTTCGAGAGGTTGGCGATCGCGCGTGGGTCGTTTCTGGTATGGTAAATCGCTCTGTCTTTCAAGATGAAGCCTGGTTAGATGATTTGCTTTACCGCATTAGTAACGAAATATACCTGCGGGATTACTCGCCAGCAAGGCGAATTGAGTTTGTGAGCGTTGATGTAACAGCCATGTTTGATGGTGAGCGG
This sequence comes from Nostoc carneum NIES-2107, assembly GCA_002368155.1. Classification (GTDB taxonomy): domain Bacteria; phylum Cyanobacteriota; class Cyanobacteriia; order Cyanobacteriales; family Nostocaceae; genus Aulosira; species Aulosira carnea. The sequence goes on along the minus strand of AP018183.1, from coordinate 182,033 downwards.
GGAAGGGATAGATTCCCAGGAGGAGAAGTGGAGAAAATGTGGCAGAGAAAGTGGCAGGGTCAACAAGCAATTACCCCTTTAGAAAACGACAAAGAAACCACCGGTAACTCGTGATAGAAAGAGCGAACTGATGGAATACCCAGGCTGGAAAATCTATCTGCGATTGTTAATTGATGATTACCCCCTCGTCGTCTTGGCAAAAGATAATGAGCTGCGCTTTATATCTGAAGGATATTACCAAAACATCATCGAATTTTTATTACCCTTGGCAGAACCAGGTGAGGATTTTGTCTTTGAGTCAGGTTCAACGCGAGTTGAGAGCATCCATAATCAATTACATCAGGCGTTTGTCAGTGGGCAAGAATTCGGTAATGGAGTCATTTATTTCCAGCTTCGGTCGATTTTGGGGCATGATGTAGCGATTGAGGGTGCAGAATTCCAGCAAGAAATCGAGCGATATCAGCAACGAACAGGATATCCACCCACTGAACCTTTCTGGTATGTAAGTCCAAACTTTGCAGGTTGGGATGGTTGCGGTCACTATATCCCGCAAAGTAGCATTAACAAAATCATTCAAGTCACTCAACAGATTAAAGCGGGGGAGTTAAACTTTCCTTTATGTGTACAGCTTTTTTCCGAAGATGAGTGGGATTTACGGTTTGGCTGGGCTGAGGTAACTGGGTTCGTCCCTAGCGTTCTCCGAAAATTAGAAACAATTGCTGCGGATTACATGCAGTTTTTTGCCAATCAAGGGCACCTATATCAACCCAACTTAGTAGAACCCTGTCGCACAAAATTGCTTCAGGAACTTGATGCTGTCGGATTGCTCAATTGCGAAATACCTGAAAGCGTCTATTCCCAACTAATGGGCACTTATCCTCATCTGAGACGATGCGTTGATGAGGCTGAATTTCTTTGGATGGTAGGGGATATGCCAATTCAGGAATTTGATTTAAGTTTGGACTGGATGGTCTTCGATCCGCTTTATCCAGTCGGAATCATGGATGATGTTGAGTTTCGCGATACTCCTTTGGAGTCGCTTCGCGAACGCGCTTTAGCTACCTTCAGAACTGCCCAACTGGAACAACCTGAAACCTTACGAATGGAAATACATGGCAATCAGTATCAACTGATTACTGGATGGGAAGGAGGGCGAATTAAACTACTCAACTCCATCGAGCTTATATCCTAAATTATAGAAAATTGCTTCGCATTTTTGGCTTGTAGATGAACGTAAACGCTTTACCCATCGATCCGAGCGATCGCTATGTTTTTTTCACGGATTTGTGGAATGAACCTTGGACAGATGAGAACGCAGAAGTTGTTCGATATACACTCTTTCACGATCCAGAACCTTCGATTTGTTCTTTGTGTCCTCAAATCCTCAGTTCTTGGGGCGATACTCCTTCCAGGAGTGGCTGCCGCCATCGCATCTGTGACACCCGCAATGCTTTTTTGCGCTATATTGAAGCACCATTAGATTTTCGGGTGCTGAATGAGGTACTAACGGCGAGTGGTGCGTTGGGCTTTGGGGATGATGAAATGGTAAATGCGATCGCAACTCATATTTGCAGTACCGAATACTGTGTCCCGTTAAATGTCATTGATGCCCTAAATCAATTAAATAACCCGACTCCAACCGTTCTAGATGCCTTGGAAAGGGCGACGACTATTCCCAACAGCTACTATGCGGATGAAATGATTCGCCGTACTGCTGCGGAAACCTTAAGCAAGTTGAGGGAAAAATATCGCTAACAAATTTATGCTTTCTCATTAAAAATGGTCAAACAACCTTGAATTGATGTATTTGTATGAAAATTTCCATCTATTTGGCTTATTATTGCCTTGGTACTGCTTTTTGCTGTATTGATCGCGTTCTGCATATGTTTTAGATCCGTGGGAATTAAAGGTTAATATAAAACCCTTTCTTTTAGTAGAAGTTATCAACAGTAATGATAGTTATCTTGAAAGAAATACTCGCTAATCACAAATGAAGCTTAATTCATTGCCTTATTTCTGTAAGAATTTACGGTTTGGAAACCAAAAAATCAACAGCCAAGCGAGTAGAAAGATATAAACTATGGTAACTAGGTAAGACTCATGAGTTGGCTAAAAAGAGTTTGTGAACAAGAAACAAGCAGCCTACTAAAAACAAGGGACGCTGGGCAATCGGAGACGAGTATGAGTCCTGGGCTGACTGGTGAATACGATCAAGCTCGACGTGAGAAGGCTGGAGAGCATCAACCTCCTCCACCTCCTGAATATATGGGACTTGAGGGTGAATACGATCAACTAGGCTTAGCTAAGCGTGTGGCTGAGGCTTTCGAGCAAGCACCACATATCGATGAAATTGAAACTCTACAAATCTGTCAAGATGGTAACACTATTGTCCTCAAGGGTTCTGTGTCAAGCCAGGACATCCTAAATGCTCTTGAAGGTGTAGCCGCCAAAGTAGATGGCACCAAAGGAGTAGACACTACCGAGGTGACAATCGCCGCCTAAGCTTTGGCGATGCGCGTTCAAGTTTTTGTCACTAAAAAATACAAGAGTTTTCTCTAAGAGCCTGTCAGAAACAACTTTTACAATCTTGCTAGTAGTTAGTTTCAATCTCTATGAGGGATTTAAGTTAGTTGTAACTTGAGCAATTGTTTTGGCTGATTAATTCTGAATGATGTAGCGATTGCTAAGAAAAAATCGTTGAATTTGATGATTTTAATCCATATAGCCAGCGGGCATTTGCGTTTCAACAGCGTTCTCTGAAATTGGACGGCTACCATCTATTTCTAGAGTATCTTGAACTTGAAAATTATTCTTAGCAATCGGACGTTGACCGTCTATCTCGAGAATTTCTTCTATCTCTAAATTATTAGGATCAATTGGACGTTTGCCATCTACTGTTAACATCTCATGCTCTGGAAAATCACTCTTAGCAATCGGGCGTTGGCCATCTATATCAATTGTTTTTTCTGAATAATTTTCAGCCTTGGCAATCGGACGCTGCCCATCTATATGCAGCGTTTCCTTAATTTCAATATTACTGGGGTCAACTGGGCGCTGTCCATCTATATCAATTGTTTTAGGTGTTTGTGTCAGGTCGCTAGATGATGATTCTGAAGGCATAAATTTTAGTATTTTCTAATCGAAAGATATGTTTTTTCAAAAAACTTTAGTGAGATAATGAATTACTTTACTAAATTAAAATTTAAAAATCTTCTACCGTAAAATATAAAAGATTTCTAACTTGGGGTTGATAAAATATCTTTCTAAAAGTGCATTTCTATTAATAATTCGGCACCCAGGAGCCAGAATTCAGATTTTAGAGGTAATTTAATAGATTAGTAAATTAACTTCTCAAATATTTATCCTCATTTTTTAACCCTTCTGGCTCCTGAATTCTGATCATATCTACAATCTATAGTTGGCTATTTGTATCAACTACCTTTGAAAGGGTGGTAGGTTCATTGCTGAATGGACGCTGGAGTATACAAGGTATGCCACCTTCACTGTCACTTAGTGTTAGCTTAATTGTCTGTGTCGCCTCCACTAAACTAATAACTTTATGATAAAAAATCTAACCTTGCTTAGGTTTTTATTGCGAAATACCAGGTTCAGAAATAAAAATTCTAATTCCATACTCAGGAGCAGTTGCTAATATCCGTTCAATCACTTCTGGAGTTATCGGTAATGGTGGAACTGACGAATTCTCTACTTTAGTTCCGACTTGTGCAAAAAACTTTTCTATTCCACCTGGAGTAGCCCAAATCAACATTTTTGCAGGTGTAAAACCAATATTTTTAAAACTATGGAGTTGACCTTTAGGAGAATGCAAGAATGTTCCGGGAGTGGCTAAAACCGTTTGTTTATCAAGATAAAACTCAACTGAACCTTCCTGAATGTAAAATGCTTCATCTTCTCGACTATGAATATGCGGTGGCGGGCCTAATTGGGGTGCAAGTACTACTTCAAACAATGCATACTTACCATCTGTTTGTTCACTCGTAGCTTTAATAGTGGTTATATCACCTGCTACTGAATAACTATCCCCCTCACCTGGTTGCGATAATATCCCATGATTAATTGTCATTGTTGTTATCTCCTGAGTGTTATCCCAAACAAACTGTACTGTTTGCACCAATCCAAAAAAATATCCTAGCTATGATTAAGAAGTTTAGTAGTTAAGCTCTTATGCGCTCTTCAATATTGTTTGTGCGAAAAGTAGTTACGACACTTAGCCTTAAACCTAAAACTGATATTTTCGAGGTGCTTCTATCTAAAGAATTAGTTTTATTTGGATTTGAAATTTTTTATAAAAACGCTACGTAACTCTTAGATGCTTTTAAGCTAGGTTATGCTATTTGCTCAAAAAAATTTTCCTATCATACTCAGCTAGAAATTAGCGATTATACTGAAATTTGCTGATTGAGGTGAGAAATTTGAATTAGCGATCGCCTAAAATTTCTCGCTGGTAATATTGATAAAATATTTACTGGAGCGAATTAAACATTTCTACGACAGTTGAGCAAGAATTAGGTAGAATTTTCCTAAAAATTGATACTTTAGAAATATTTTATTAGTTACATGATATGACACGAGTGATGCGTTATATTAGCAATATTATTGAAAAAAAATGAAATTATACAGTCTGTAATTTCGATAATTTATCAAATCCAAAGATTGTGATTGGTCTACTTTTAGACAGGCGTTATAAAATTATTAGCTCTCTGTCTGCAGGAGGGTTTGGACATACGTATCTAGCAGAAGATACGAAGCGTCCTGGTAATCCTATTTGTGTTGTTAAACAGCTTCGTCCCCCAAATCAAGACCCGAATACAATAAAAATTGCCCGTGACCTGTTTGCTAAAGAAGCAGAAACATTAGAAAAGTTGGGTCACTATGCACAAATTCCTAGATTATTTGCATATTTTGAACAACAACAAGAGTTTTATTTAGTTCAAGAATTCATTCCTGGTTCTACTTTGGCAGCGGAAATTCAAGTTGGACATCCTTGGACTGAAGAAAAAGTCCGCCAACTCTTAATTGCAGTCTTGGAGATTTTAACTTTTGTTCACGGACAAGGAGTGATTCACCGAGATATTAAGCCTGCTAATTTAATCCGTCGCCAGTCCGATCACAAGCTCTACTTAATTGATTTTGGAGCCGTAAAAGAACTGGCTACACAAACCGTCAATTCTCAAGGACAGGTGATTTCAACAGTGGTAATTGGCACTAGAGGGTATATGCCACTGGAACAATTGAATGGTTATCCTCAATATAGTAGCGATATTTACGCTGTTGGGATCATGGGGATTCAAGCTCTGACAGGTTTAGGAATAAGTGACCTCTTAAGGTTGAAAGATCCCGATAATCTTAGTGCTGGTGAGATGATGTGGCGCGATCGCGCTCAGGTGAGTTCTGAGTTTGCTGCTATTGTTGATCGCATGGTGCGTGTAGATTACCGCCAGCGTTATCAAACTGCGGCAGACGCACTGACAGTTTTGCGAGATACTGTGAAAATAGCAACCCGTCAACCTTCATCTTTGCCTGCTAAACAGTCGGTGAATGTGACTCACCGCTTGCGTCAGTTACCTCAGCGAGTTTGGTTAATGGTTGCTGGCGGAGTGACTGTTGTTCTGCTAAGCGGGTTGGGAATTGCATTTTGGCAGAATCATCAGCAAAATGCTCAAGCTTCAGTGCTTCTAGAACAAGCTAGAGCCAAAATTAACCGAGAAGACTATCAAGCCGCTAGCGCAGATTTGAACCAACTGCTGCGAATTCAACCCCAAAATGGTGAAGCCTACTTTTGGCGAGGGTATAGTCAGAGTAAATCTTTCGATGTAGATTCAACCAAAAAAGCGATCGCTGACTATACGCAAGCGCTACGTTACCTCAAACCTCTGACACCGCAAGTAGGTATTCAATTTAGTATTGACCCCAATACCAAACTACCAATTATTACCGATGTTCCTTATAAATTACCTGCGGCTCAAGCAGGAATCAGGCAAAACGATCGCATTTTGGCGATAGACAATCAACCCACAGTCAATAAAACAGATATCCAATTACAGAAAATGCTCCAGGGTGAAGCTAATACACCCGTCACTTTCAAAATTGCTCGCCAAGGAACGAGGGAATTTGAGGTGACATGCAAACGAGTTCTGGCTCCAAATCAACAGTTAGCAATTATTTACGGACAAAGGAGCTTTGCTCGATGGCGAGATAAAGATTATGAAGGCGCGCTTCAGGATGCTCGCAAAGCGCAAGAAATTCTTCCTAATTCCAAATCGACAGGGTTGTTTCACTACTATGAAGGACTGGCTCTGGCTGGACAAGGTAAGAAACAGGATGCACTATATGCATATAGAACAGCCATTAGTAAAGACCCGAAACTGGAAAAGCCGTACATTAAGCAAGGTGAAATTCTCCGCCAGTTAAATAAACCCAAAGAAGCAGTAGAAGTCTATAATCAAGCAATTCAAGTTAATCCCAACTTTGTCGAGGCTTATTCCGAGCGTGGTGAAACCCGTTTTAATTATTTAGGACAAAAACAAGCGGCGATCGCAGATTTTACGAAGATAATTCAGATCCATCCGCAAGTTCGTTCTATTCTTGAGCCGAATTATCTGGCAAATGCTTATTTTCAAAGGGGTAGAGCCTACCTTGACTTAGGAAAACCGCAAGATGCAATCGCTGATTTTAATTGGTTACTGAGTCAAAATCCTTTACCAACTAAAGACCTTCCCTACATTTTCCGAGGAGTTGCAAAAGACAAACTCAAAGACTTTCAAGGAGCGATTGCAGATTTTACAAAAGTTATTGACGATAATTCCTATTCTAGATACAAGCAAGAAGCTTATCACTTTAGAGGACTAACTTACGTTCATATCAACAATATTCCCGGTGCAATTCAAGATTTTACTAAGGCAATTGAAGTCACTGAAGATGCAGTTGAAAAAGCTAAATTATCTCGTATTCCTGAGCTTTTAGACGACTACGACCCTAAAACTTATCTTCCTAGTTACTACATGAGTCGAGGGCGTGCTTATGCCAATTTAGGCTATAAGCCACAGGCAATAGAAGATTTACAAAAGGCTGCAAAACTTGCTTTCGAGCAAAAACAACTTGATCGCTATAATACAGCTAACACTGAGATTCAAAAGCTACGGTAGATGTAAAAGCAGTGCCTAAATTTTTTGCGAGTTGAGAAAAAATCATATTGATCAGCGTTTATAAGTAACCCTATGTCACATGAACAAGAGCCAGACTTTTATTTATCTATTCAAGAGAGCTTAAAACAGCTTTCTGCTCAATTGGGGTCTCCTTTGGACGAAACATCAGTTATGCAAATATACCAGAATGCATCTGAACTACTGAGCCACCTTTCCCCATCACCCCTGACTTTTGCCCGTGTTGCAGGAACACTACTGGTTTACCAACTCCAAAACACAGAACCTGAAGAGATAAAGTGGTTTAATAACCAAGTGAAACAATGCTTAGACGAAGAAGAAGTTGAGGAATTAATTGAATCCATCTATCGTACTGATAGTTTGTAATTGCTCCGTCAATGAAATTTATCTTTTAGACTAGAAAATAGTTTGATCAACAATTGTTGTTAACAAACCAATAAAAATCTTCAGGTTGGTTGTATCTGCTTTGTTATTACTCAGCACACCTGCTGTGGCAGTTGAATACAAAGGGTATTCCATTAATGGTCAAAAGCTGCCTGCTAGAGCATATTATTATGCGACTGGTGGAATCTATAATGTTCAGGTCAGCTTTCACAAACAACGAGCCACGATTTACTTTGATAATGGCAATCAAATGGATATACAGTTGAACAGCCAAGTAATCGCGGACGCAAAAAATATCGAAGGCTTTGGAAAACTTGGGCAGTATCGGGTGAATAATTTCTTCAGTGTTGGCTTGATATATGGCAGTGATTGGCCTAGCGCCACCGATAGTCAATTGCAACAGTTCAATCCGCTAGAAGGTTTATGGAAAATTAGTTTGGATTGAATACCAATGCTGACTAATTTTCTGCCATCACAAGTTTGCCATAGTAGCTCTTGTACTTCACTGCTTAACTGACTGTGGCCAAGTAGCAGAGGTTTTACGGTTAGCGCATTTGATTACCGCTGCTATCATTACTAGAGAAAGTGAAGTTCAGCTTAAATGATTTTCAATGTTCACAGTTAACCATCAAAACCGATATTTTTCACATTGTTATATTGTTATATAGATATTGATCAACCTCTACAAAATAGGTATGAGGTTCGCTGTCTAAACCCGAATTATATAAAATTTCAATATTTTCGGACTCTAATTTAGATTTTTGATTATTTATATATCTAATTAATTGACCTTGAGAATTTAATATTCTGTGGATTGGATAATCATCAGGAGATGTTTTTTTGAGATATATCGGCAGCGCTCGCACATAACTGTTATCTACACCAATTGCTGCAATTATCTGTTTGTAAGTTACTACTTTGCCTGATGGTACTTTAACTATAAAATTTAGAAAGCGTTCATAAGGTTGTTCAGATAATGCCGGAAATTTATGAGCCTGAATCCGAAGATTATTACCCACATAAATTCTACCTGAATTGATAACTACACCTAAAATCCCTCTTTTAGCTTGAATAGTTTTTAAAGAATTAACTAAATGAGCTATGCGCTTACAAGGTTCACAATGGAAAGTTAAACGAATCGCTGCACCACTCTCAAAATTTATCAGAGCACCAGGAGTAAAAGTTGCAGAATCAACCCCCTCTATGACTAGGTTTTCTCTTAATTCTCCTGGGGAAATTGCTAATTCTCTAATATCTTCATACCTCACAACTAAAATTTGCCTAGGGCTGATAGGATTAGCATTAATATCTCCTTCTATACCATAACCTACTTTTAAGTTGAGTTCTTCTACTTCACGCATGACTGAACCATGCTGATGCTTAATAAAAAGATGTTTAATTGAACTTTTGCTAGACATATAGAATTTATTTAAAAACCAAAATATATAAATAACGCCTAAGATAAAACTCTGATGCAAAATGATGAGATACTTGATATTGTAGACGAACGAGATCGCGTTATTGGACAAAAGAAACGTTCAGAAATATATAATCAAGGTTTATACAATTTTAGAGTTGTCAATGCTTTTGTTGTTAATTCATTAGGTCAACTCTGGATACCTCGCCGTTGTGCTCAAAAACAAATTTTTCCCCGTTGTCTTGATGTCAGCATGGGCGGACATGTTGAGAGTGGAGAAACTTATGAAGATGCTCTGCAACGCGAACTTCAAGAAGAATTAAACTTAGAACTCAAAATGCTGAAAGTTCGTTTACTAGGATATCTCATACCACATCAGCATCAAGTATCTGCTTTTATGAAAGTTTATGAAATCAAATTAGATTCTCAACCAGAATACAATGAAAATGATTTTATTGAGAGTTTTTGGTTAAATCCTGATGAGTTAATCAAATGGTTGCATAAAGGGGAACCTGCAAAAAGCGACTTGCTCAATCTTGTGCAAATTTTTTATATTATGTAAACAATAAAAGCATTTTCTAGCCTTTTCGTAGTAAATATGCTAATAGCTCAGAACTCGAATACTTATATTAACGCGATGTGCCTAATTCTCTCCCATCACCTGTTAATCAAATAACAGACCAGCGATCGCTGATTATCCTCAACTTTGGGAGCAGGAGCAGTGAAGATCAAACTCAACAGTGTGTTTGTTGATGACCAGGAAAAAGTTCTGAGGCTATAAACGCTTGAAGAAATTGGGTGTGGTTTTTCATTCCAAACCAACTCCAATGGGAGAGGTCAAAATCGCTGTATTGGATGACACTTGTGGTAATTTCTCTGCTTGGCTGACAAAAGTGGCAAAGCGTAAAGCGTAGCAACTTCTACCTATGATTCATCCTATGCCATGAAAATTCTTGCGATCGGGGCAACAGGTTTTGTTGGTTCCCATGTCACTCACCAATTAATGGTGCAAGGGCATCAAGTCGCCCTGTTTCACCGAGGTAGCACCACTACTAGTGAATTAAATTCGCTGACCCATTTCTATGGCAGACGCAATCAACTACCCAACTTCAAAGCCCAATTTGAACAATTTTCTCCCGATGTTGTTCTCGACATCATCCCTTTTACAGAAGCACAAGCACAGGATGTTGTTCAGGTGTTTAGCAACTGCACTCAGCGTCTTGTTGCTATCAGTAGTGGAGATGTTTACCGTAACTATGAGGGTTTGCAAGGTCAGGGAAGCCATCCCCCTGACCCAGTGCCCTTAACTGAAGATGCACCACTGCGGGAAACGCGATACCCCTATCGAGACTTGGAGGCGTTAGACTTTGAGTTTAAGCAGGATTATGACAAGATCCTGGTGGAACAGATGCTAATGGAGCACCCAGAACTTCCTGCCACAATTCTCCGGTTGCCAGCTATGTATGGTCCTGGCGAGCGCCAGCATCGATTTCTACCCTATCTTCGGCAGATGTTTGACCAGCAACCGATTCTATTGGAGGAGGAACAAGCCCATTGGCGCTTCTCTCATGGCTATGTAGAGAATATTGCAGCAGCGATCACACTCGCTGTCACGGACGATCGTGCCGCTGGACGCATTTACAACCTGGGTGAAGCATCCACTCCAACTTTACGGGAGCGAATCCAGGCGCTCGGAAATTTGGTGAATTGGCATGGCGAGATAGTAACTCTTCCCAGAGATCAACTCCCCTCTCATTTGCAGATGAATTTACAGTGGCAGTATCATCTGGCAACTGACACAACTCGTTTTCAAGAAGAGTTAGGCTATGTTGAAGCCATGACTAAAGAGGAAGCGTTGCGGCAAACGATCGCCTGGGAACTAGAAAACCTAACCGCAACCAGTCCAGAGTCGCGATCGCTTAGCAGATGATAAAGCGACGGGATGACAAAGCAAGGATTACTCTCTCAGGTTCTCATTTTCCGACAATTTAGCCATGTTGCGACGTTTTTCTTCCAGTTCCAATTTAGTCACGATCGGCATAATTTTGATTGCGATCGCCTTCATCGTTCTATTTTTTCTGCCGTCACTGGTTAACCTTCGTCTCAATTTATTAATCTCCTCACTGGTTAATCAGGGCGGTAGAGTCATCGGAGATAGCCCAGAGATTATTGCTTTTAGAAGCATGACGGCTGACAGCTATCTCCTTCAAAACGCTTATCTCTTCTTAACGGGTATTGTTTTGCTTGCTGCCGGACTATTCAAACAAACAAATCGTTAAGGAAGAAATCATACCTCTCCAGATACTTGCGAATCTACCTACCCAAAATCATGTCAAACCATGAAGAGTTTTATGACAATCCAGATGTACGAGCCAAGTACATTGCCCGTCGTACTCAATGTGACAATCCCAATGACACACTGGAACGTCCGATTTTTCTAGAACTTGCAGGTAACCTCAACCAGCTTGACATCATCGATCTCGGCTGTGGCGATGCATCGTTTGGAAAAGAAGCGCTCTTACAAGGGGCACGCTCTTACATCGGCATTGAAGCCTCTAGCGCCATGATTGACCTTGCTTTAGCAACGCTAACCAATACATCAGGCAAAGTGTATCATGAGCGATTAGAAACCTGGAAGGCACAGAGCGAACAGGCGGATCTGGTAGCTTCGCGACTAGCTTTCCAGTATGTTGAAAATCTTGAACCTGTATTCCAGGAGGCTTATCAAGCCCTGCGTCCCGGTGGTCGCATGATTCTCTCAGTAGAACATCCTGTGATTACCTCCAACTTTGCGAGTTTAGCAGAGGGTCATCGCAGCACATGGCTTGTAGACGATTACTTCAAACCCGGCGCAAGAAGGCATCAATGGCTCGGACATGCGGTGACGAAGTATCACCGCACGCTAGAGGAGTACTTCGATCTGATCAGGATGACTGGTTTTAAACTAGAACATATCCGAGAATCGCGCCCTCAGCCTCAAAATTTCTCAAGTCAGAAAGAATATGAGCGGCGTATGAGAATTCCTCTTTTCCTGTTTCTTTCAGCACGTAAAGCAATTCACGCTTCCCCAACCCGCGATAGAACATAAGGAGCACAGTCTGAAATGTTTGATAGCAACTACAGAGCTAAGAATCTCTATGCCATTTCGTGTTTTTATCAGAAAACCAATCGAAGAAGATTGTCAAGCATTGCTATTTCTTCACCAACGAAGCAAAGAGTTCCATTACCCCTGGGCTTTTCCTCCACTCAACGAGCAGGAGTGCAAAAACTATATCAATCGTTGCCAAAATGAGGACTTTGAAGGCTTACTAATTTGTCACGCAGATAGTGCTGAAATTATTGGAGTCGCAAATTTCAGTCAAATCTTCTACCAAGCGTTTCAAAATGCTTATCTCGGTTATTACGTTGACGTAAATTTTTCAGGTCAGGGGTTGATGTCAGAGGGTGTGCATTTAGCGATTGATTACGCTTTTTGTACACTCGGTTTGCATCGAGTTGAAGCCAATATTCAGCCCCAAAACAGGGCATCCATTCATTTAGTAGAGCGACTCGGTTTTACGAAGGAGGGCTTCTCTCGACGATACCTCAAAATCAATGGAGAATGGCGTGACCATGAACGCTGGGCTTTAACGGTTGAAGATTGGGTATAGGTATGCCAGCAGCCCAACTTCGTAGCAGACGGACGAAAGGCGTTAGTTGGTTTTTGAGGTTAATCGTTATTCATTCTTACAGCAGGAGTCATCGAATCATGAGTGAAGTCACTCCCCAAAATATCAACTCAACTTTTGTTGTCCTGGATGATGCTAACAATGCAATTCCAATCGCTAACAGTGATCGCTTCTACGAAAAGCTAGAACAGCAATTTGGAGACTTTAAGGGAAAACGGTTAATTTCCCACTACACATTCGAGCAAGACTGGGATAGTTGGGAAAGACACCCTGCTGGAGAGGAATTTGTCTGCCTTTTATCTGGACAGATTGATTTCGTGCTGGAGCAAGATAGAGGTGAAGCAATTGTATCTCTCAACACCCCAGGTCAGTACATTTTGGTACCACGCGGAGTCTGGCATACAGCAAAGGTTCGTACTCCCAGTTCAGTGTTATTTATCACACCTGGTGAAGGAACCCAGAGTCGATCACTTTCCTAAAACATTGAGCTTACGGGAGGTTGATCGGGTTCCATCATCGCTTCGATTTCATACGTCCACTCACCGACGAGTTTCTGGAGCCACTGATGTTCTTTCTTTTGGCAGTTGAGCAGGCATGGGTGAAGTTTGTTCAGCTTGGTTGGGTTTTATTGGGTTATCTCCTTTTGTGAATCATTGTGAGGTCTGATTGAGACTTGCAAGTGCAGCTGCGATTCGCCCAGATGCCTTTGGTCGTTTGTACATTCGTTCCATGTAGTCCACCAGCGTGGGGAAAGTGGCGAGTAGCTGAACTTCATTCGCCCAATCCAGTGTGTAAGCAAGCACAAAATCAGCCACTGTGACTTGTTCACCCACTACAAACTGCCGATCCAATAGATGGTTCTCTAAAACAACAGCCATATTGGTGAAGTCTTGCCGAGCGAGAGGTATTTCAGCAGGCAATCTCAACTCTTCTGGGTATATAAACCTGTGGTGAGCGATACGCCATAGCGGCTGTTCTAATTCGGTGGCAGTAAAGAGGAGCCAACGATAAAGCTGTGCTCGCACAAGCAAGTCTGTCGGTACTAAGTTAGATTCTGGGTACTTCTCACCGAGGTACAAAGCAATGGCTATGGATTCAGTGATGATATGTTCGCCATCGATGAGCACAGGGAGCTTGCCAGTGGGATTAATGGTGAGAAAATCGGGTGTACGGTGTTCACCTGCCCGCATGTTGATGGAGATTGCTTCAAATTCCACCCCAAGTTCCTGGAGAACCCAGCGAACCCGAATTGATCGTGTGGGAGCAAATTCATAGAGTTTCATCTAACACCCCCAGGAGACTCCCGCCACAACGCAGTTTGGCGGTGAGAGGAATGGGGACGAGCGAGAAGCTTCACAATGAAGTCGAGTTGTTGCATAGCAACGACAGGCGACGGGGTGAGCGACGAGTGAATAAATAAACTTTGGTACATAGCGGGTTTTACGTATTTCACAGATTTTGTGATAAAATGTGACGTATGGAAAAAGCCTACCGCTACCGTTTTTATCCAACTGCCGAGCAAGAACAAATATTGCGCCGGACAATTGGTTGTGTGCGGTTGGTATTTAACAAAGCTTTGGCAGCGAGAACTGAAGCTTGGTATGAGAAACAGCAGAAGGTTGATTACGTTCAGTCTTCTGCTATGTTGACTTCTTGGAAGAAACTTGATGACCTCCAGTTTTTGAATGAGGTTAGCTGCGTACCACTGCAACAAGGCTTGAGACATCTGCAAACTGCATTTACTAACTTCTTCGCTGGCAGGGCAAAATATCCCAACTTCAAAAACAAGCGTAGCGGTGGTAGTGCAGAGTTTACCAAGTCTGCTTTTAGGTGGAAGGATGGTCAAGTCTACTTGGCTAAGTGTTCTGAACCATTGAATATTAAATGGTCTAGACAGTTGCCTGCATTGTGTGAACCCAGCACCATCACCGTTAGACTTGAGCCTTCTGGACGTTGGTTTGTTAGTTTGCGAATCAACGATCCAACAGATGAAACCATGCACGAGCGTGATAGTGCTGTGGGGTTGGATGTCGGTATTAGCAGTCTCGTTACCTTGAGTACAGGTGAAAAGATTGCTAATCCCAAAGCGTTTGACAAGCATTATCAAACACTGAGGAAAGCGCAAAAATCTTTAAGCCGTAAACACAAAGCCTCTCGAAACCGAGATAGAGCAAGACTCAAGGTAGCGCGAATCCAAGCTAAAATTTCCGATGCAAGAATTGACCATCTGCATAAACTGACAACTCGACTGATTCGTGAAAACCAAACGATAGTTGTTGAGGATTTGGCAGTAAAAAATATGGTCAAAAATCCCAAACTCGCCCGTGCTATCAGTGATGCTGCATGGTCGGAGTTGGTGAGGCAACTGGAATACAAAGCTCTTTGGTATGGTCGAACAGTAGTAAAAATTGACCGATGGTTTCCCAGTTCTAAACGCTGTGGCAACTGTGGGCATATTGTTGATCAATTGCCGTTGAATCTCAGGGAGTGGGACTGTCCCAACTGCGGAATGCACCATGACAGGGATATCAACGCCAGCCGGAATATTTTGGCGGTGGGACACACCGTTACAGTCTGTGGAGCGAGTGTAAGACCTGATGACCATAGTGTTAAAGGGCAACTGCGAAAAACCCGCAAGGGAAGGAAACAGAAACCTAAATCGTGAGGTTTGGGAATCTCCCGCTACACCGCAAGGTTAGCGGGAGAGGATGTCAAGAATCAACCTCAGTGATTTGCAAATATCTTTCATCTTCTTGTATGAATGGATGTGCTCATGTTTCGATGAGTTCGCTTTCTTTGTGTTCCACTGCTTGTTCTGTTGTGGTTCATACTCCTGCTCCTTCCCTTTGGGCCTCAACTGGATGGGTTGCTTCGGGTTCCATGTAAATCAGTTCCCAAATGTGACCATCTAAATCCTGAAATCCATGCGCGTACATAAATCCGTGGTCTTGAGGTTCGTTGTAGGTTGTGCCATCAGCAGCAACGGCTTCACGAACCAGCTGATCCACTTTTTCTCGGCTCTCAACTGATAAGCATGTCAACACTTCGGTACTTTTTGTGGCATCGCAAATCGGGTTCGGCGTGAATGTCTTGAATTTCTCATGCGTCAAAAGCATTACAAAGATGCTTTCGGACACAATCATACAGGTGGCCGTTTCATCGGTAAATTGGGGGTTGAACTGAAAGCCAAGTTTTGTGAAAAACTTGATCGATTGCTGGAGATCTTTGACGGGTAGGTTGACGAAAATTTGAGTACTCATGGTTTCTCCTAGTGTAGTTAGTTGTTGGTCAGTGGTCAGTGGCTATTTACAAAGGACAAAAGACGAATGGCACGCTTGAAAAGCGTGCCATTCGGCTCAGATGGTTTGTTCGCAGTTGATCATCCACGGTGTCCCAAACTGATCGGTCAACATGCCAAAGCGCGATGACCAGAACGTTTGCGCGATCGCCATCTTCACCTTGCCGTTTTCTGCTAGAGCGTGAAAAAGCCGTTCTGCCTCAGCGATTTGGGGAACGCTAATTTGTACGTAGAAACCTTGCGGGGTTTCAAAGTATCCTGGTGGGCAGTCAGATCCCATCAGGAGGCGATCATCTAGTTCAAGGCAAGCGTGCATGATTTTGTCCTGCCATTGGGGTGAGACATTTTCGGCAGAAGGTGCTTCTTTGTGTGTCATCATCATAGTTATCTTCCCACCCAGACATTGTTCATAGAACTTGAACGCTGCCTCACAGTTGCCGTTGAACATCAGGTAAGAATTGAGTTTCATTGATTTCTCCTTTTGTAATCGATTCTGCGTTTTGATGAGCGGATAGTTCGCACATGAACATCATTTGCGCGGTTGCTGATGACGTTACTCTTGCTGCTGCGTTTCAAGTTGAGCGCGAATGCGGTCTGACTGCTCCCTCAAGGCGGGTGTCAGGACTTCACCAAAATCCTCTGCCTCGAATACGGGACGAATCTCAATCTCGGAGTCTCCTGGCATAGGGTTAGGGCAGCGCTTTACCCAAGCAACTGCCTCGGACATTGAGTTCACCTGCCACAGCCAGTACCCTGCCACTAGCTCCTGCGCTGGAGTGAAAGGTCCCTGGGTGACGGTGCGATCAGTTCCTGAAAAGTGAACTCGCACCCCTTTTGAGCTAGGATGAAACCCCTCAGCGGCGAGCAAGATACCTGCCCTGGCTAATTCTTCGTTGTACTGCCCCATTTGAGTTAAAAGCTGTTCGCTCGGCATGACCCCAGTTTCGGAGTCTTGGGTTGCTTTGACAAAGACCATGACTTTCATTGTGAAATCTCCTGTTGAATGGTTTTGAGTTAGATTGCGAGGGGTTGGGTATGCTGATAGCACAAAGCGCAACTCTGAAGGAACCGCTAATCAGCAGCGACACGTTTGAGTTCATCAATCTCGATCTTCTTCATTTGCAGCATGGTATTGGTCACTTTTTGAGAGGTTGCTGCATCGGGGTGGTTGAGTAACTCAATCAGAATGCGAGGAATAATTTGCCAGGAAACGCCGTATTTGTCTTTGAGCCAGCCGCATTGCTGTGCAGTTTCATCCCCACCAGCAGACAATTTTTGCCAGTAATTGTCCACGTCCGCCTGGGTATCGCAAAAGATTTGGAAGGAAATCGCCTCGTTAAATTTGAAGGTCGGACCACCGTTGAGTGCTGTGAACGGCTGACCATCAAGTTCAAAGCTGACAGTCATGACAGATCCGGCTGGTTTTCCTTTGATTTCCTGTCCCGCGTCTCCATATCGACTGACGTGGACAATTCTGGAATTGCGAAAAATCGACGTATAAAACTGAGCGGCGGCTTCGGCTTGATCATCAAACCATAAACAGGGAGTGATTTTGGAATTGTTTTGCATGGGGGTTCTCCTTGAGTTCAAGTGGTTAAGGACGGTCAGGGCTGTGCTGGTAGTCCTGCAACTTCTATGACAGGACGGATTTCGACGGTGCCGACTTTTGCACCTGGGATGCGGGTGGCGATCGCAATGGCTTCATCCAAATCCTGAGCATTAACGAGGAAGAATCCACCTAATTGTTCGCGGGTTTCGGCAAATGGCCCATCGGTCACGAGTGATTTGCCATCACGGACTTGGACACTGGTTGCGGTTGCAACAGGATGGAGTGGAGCCGTCGCCAGAAATTGTCCTTGAGTATGCAAGTCCTGGGCGAGTTGGGCTGATTCCTCATAGCAATGCTCCCGCTCGGTGTCGCTCATGGCGTTTTCGTCCATATAAATCAGCAGCAAATATTTCATTCGGTTGGCTCCTTTGTGATTAAGTCGAACAGGAATTGCCCAAATCGACACCTGAGTGCAAAAATTTTGTCTAGTACAATTGAACTGTATATCTCTTTATCAGTCAGTCGAACGGCAATTGCTCAAATCGACACCTTGCCCAAAATTCTTTATGTCTTTTTGTAAAAGGTATGGCTTCAATCCCAAAAACAGATGTGGCTCAAGCAATTGCTGCTCTCTATCGAACTGAATGGGGGCGCATTGTCGCTATTCTGATTCGGCTGGTCGGAGATTTTGATGTAGCTGAAGAAGCTGCACAGGCAGCATTTACAGCGGCAGTGAATCAGTGGTCAAGCGACGGTATTCCCGATCGTCCCCGTGCCTGGATTATCCGAACTGCCCGGTACAAGGCGATCGATCACCTCCGACGACGCACGAAACTGACCGAAAAACTGGAGTGGTATGCGGCATCTGGTTTAATTCCATCCACTGAAGAACCAACCTATGACAGTGATGAAATTGCAGATGATCGCCTGCGATTAATTTTTACCTGCTGTCACCCGGCACTGGCAACGGAAACTCAAGTAGCGTTGACCCTGCGAATGTTGGGTGGACTGGAAACCGACGAAATTGCCCGCGCCTTTCTGATACCGACTGCTACAATGGCACAGAGGTTAGTTCGTGCTAAACGCAAAATTCGAGACGCAGGCATTCCTTACAAAGTACCTGAGACGACTGATCTCGCTCCCCGGATAGAGGCAGTCCTGAAAGTCATCTATCTCATCTTCAACGAAGGCTATGCCGCAACCAAAGGAGATGCGATCGTGCGGGCTGACCTCTGCATCAAAGCGATTCGCTTGGGGCAACTGGTGCGGCAATTGCTGGCACCCCAACCACCATCTGAAGTCACAGGATTGGTGGCGCTGATGTTATTGCACGATTCGCGGCGCAATGCGCGTCTAGATCAGGCAGGCGATTTGATTTTGCTA
Source organism: Nostoc carneum NIES-2107 (assembly GCA_002368155.1). Lineage (GTDB taxonomy): Bacteria > Cyanobacteriota > Cyanobacteriia > Cyanobacteriales > Nostocaceae > Aulosira > Aulosira carnea. The sequence continues at coordinate 163,150 of AP018183.1, read as the reverse complement.
AAAGATCAGGATCGCAGTCGTTGGAACCATCTACAGATTGCTGAGGCGTTACCTCTGGTAGAGGAAGCATTGCTTTTTGGAACCGGAGTGTATGCCCTGCAAGCGGCGATCGCAGCCCTCCATTGTCAGGCAACCCGCGCCGAAGAAACAGACTGGGCGCAGATCGTGCGGCTCTATGAGGTGTTGGAGGGCTTGCAGCCCTCACCCATTGTGACCTTGAACCGAGCAGTGGCGATCGCAATGGCAGACAGTCCTCAAGCCGCATTTGCACTTATTGATAGCCTTGCTCTAGAACTGGACAGCTATCATCTGTTTCATGCCACCCGTGCAGATTTATTCCGGCGTGTTGGAGCATTAGAGGAAGCGAAGAGGAGCTATACACGAGCGCTAGAATTAGTGACAAATGACAGTGAGCGTCGTTTTCTGGAACGTCGGTTGCGCGAAGTTCAACCTAACATTCAGTCCGGCTAAGGGTTTACAACAGTTTCAATTGGGCAAGCAATGTGAAGGCTGTTTATGTTTCGCCTCATAATTCAAAACAACAACACCGCATTCAAAGTACATTCTGAAAACCATTTAAGTGCCTCAGCCAATTAGAAAAAGCTTGTTTAGATTGGTTAAACTACAGAAAAATCTGGAAATAGTTCTGCTATCTTTGCCTTGAGGGTAGAGATGCCTTCTCCTCATGGATTGTATGATTCAGATACTGCGCGATCGCGGGGATTCTACATTCACATACTCGCCGTTAGACAGCAAGCAGGCTAAATTTTCGATAATGGAAAGGCAGATGCTAATACCCAACCAAAAAATAAAGAACTCCCAAGGGCATAGCTCCAAGGATTATTTAGCAATGCAGAGCAGAATGAAAAAATCGCCATAAATATAGGAAATAATGGCAGCAAAAGGTAAATAAAACTTAGTTGCGGCAGAAAATAAAGAACTAGAATAAAACCACCAATTAAAACTGTGCTTTGCCCTAGCCACCATAAAACTCGCTCTCCCCAATTAAGATTTTGCTGTGCTACTCCAGCAGCTAAAAACCAAGGAAAACAAGCAACTGCCAGGATAGGGAAAATCCGCAATCGCGACCCAATCAACAACCACTGTAACCATACTACCTGCGCCATTGCCCCAAAACCAATCCACAAGATGATAAACAAGGTGATGCCAATGACCAAATCTCTGCGTGATGGCAGTTGTAGCTTTGCCATAGCAATCAGCCAACTTATACCTGCTACCCCAAACCAAATACTAACTGCTCCACCGACTAATACTCCACCCAAGTCATCAATATCCCCTAGATGGTTAATTAACATCAGTGTGCCAGTGGCTACCAAAGGTGCTATTAATAAACCCATCCAGCTTTTTAACTGTCCTGCTTTGTTAGTAATAGAAGAAGTCGCTAAAACGGGGGAAACCGCTGCAAGCAAAGTTAACCATGCCAGCAAGTGCAAAAAATACCATAGCATACGGTAATCAACATAGTTACTCTGGCTGTTGATCCTAAAGGTGCGATTGAGCCAATCTCTAGCAGCCTGATGACTATCATGGCGAAACAAAATTGTAATATGTTCGGCATTGGGGATAATCACGAGTTTTCTGGCTTGACCCTGAGCAAATTGGTGGTTTTCGCCACCACCAGCCCGCAGTAAACGCTCTGCATTCGCAACAAATCTATTTTCCCAACTCCCTACTTGTAATAAAAGGTTTTGAGGTACATTGGTTGTAAATGAAGCGCCTGTAGGTGAAACTGCCACAGTCGCAGCATAGCGATTGACATTGCCAATAGCCGCAGCCATCACTGCACCACTACCCATTGAGTGACCTAAAGTCGCTAAACGCAATGCATCCACCTCCGGTTGTGCCACCAGTGCTGCATAGGCAATATCCAGATTTTTTTGCAGCGAATTTGTCTGCAAAGGCAAGGCATTAGATCCATGCCCATCAAAATCCCACAGCATTACCGCGTAACCTGCATGAGCCAAGACGTATGCATAGCCAAGCATCAACTGCTTAGAACCTGCATAGCCATGTGCTACCAGAACACCAGGTACTTTTAATGCATTCTCTGGCGCTACGTACAATAGTGGTACTCCTTCTCGCTGCAGTTGACGCACTACTAAACCAGCCCGTGCCGATACCACACTCCACCAAGAAAGGGCAATCAGCAACAGTGCAAAAATTAGCACTAGCAAACGCTTCTTAGTCATTAAAGTTCAAAGTAATTGATTATTAGATCATGCCTATAACAGATCCAAAAGCGATCGCCTTCATCAATAGTATTGAAAGAATTGCCCTTGTAACTTCCCTCAGTCAACAGCCAATCTTAACAACCTACATTCACCAAGGATTGGGAGGAACACCGATTCTGTTGTTGCATGGCTTCGACAGTTCCATCCTAGAGTTCCGTTTCTTGTTGCCATTACTTGCGACTCAAAATGAAACATGGGCAGTAGATTTGTTAGGTTTTGGTTTTACACAAAGGCAAAAACAAATTAAATACAGTCCAAATAACATTAAAATTCACCTTTACGAATTTTGGGCAACTTTAATTAATCAGCCTATCGTACTAGTAGGTGCATCAATGGGTGGTGCAACTGCAATTGACTTTACGCTCACTTATCCTGAAGTCGTGAAATCGTTAGTATTGATTAATAGCTTGGATTATACTGGTGCTCCCACTTTTAGCAAATACTTGTTTCCTCCTTTTGATTTTTTTGCTGTTGAATACCTACGTCAACGACATATTTTGGCATTAAATATAGGCAGTATTATAGCTAATTTAGCTCCAGAAATACTTTTAGCTATTCAGTGTGCGATGCTACATCAAGAAATGCCCCTTTGGCATGATGCCATGAGTTCTTATGTCAAAACTGGTGGTTATAGCAACTTAGCGAATAAAATTGCCCAAGTTGACAAACCAACACTGATTTTATGGGGAGAAGCTGACAATATGCTCCCATCTGAAGATGCAGGAAAATTTCAGCAAGATATTCCCAACTCTGAGCTAATCAAGCTGAAAAATTGCGGTCATGCACCTCAGATTGAACAACCAGAAATAACATTTCAACATATTTTGCAGTTTCTAAATCATCACAAATTTTAATTAGATTGACTAATCTGAAGAATTAGATAGGGCTTGCAGAATAAACAAAAAACCTAGATAAATCAAGAGATTTGGGGGGATAAAAGAGAATAAAGTGCAAGGAAAAAGGATAAAGTAAGTAAAAACCCTTGTAGCAAGTTGCGTTGATATGTATCGAAAAGCGCAAAAGCAAGAAACAGCAGCAGAAGACTTTGAACTACCCTTTGGGGGAAAACTAGCCTCAGATAACCGTTGGGTAATCATGGCAAAGATGATACCTTGGTCAGAATTTGAAGCAGAGTACGCAGCAATATTTTCAGCAGAAATGGGCGCGCCAGCCAAAACATTTAGGATGGCTAATGGTGCTTTAATAATTAAAGAAAAACTAGGCATAAGTGATAGAGAGACAGTAGAGCAAATTAGGGAGAATCCCTATCTGCAATACTTTATAGGAATGTCTTGCTATAGCAATAATGCCCCATTTGATGCGTCAATGTTAGTTCACTTTAGAGAAAGAATAGATATAAAATTAGTTAACAAACTGAATCGAGAAATAGTCAAGCAAGTGTTAGAAAGTAAAGAGGAGGTAGAAGTAAAATCAAAAAAGTCAGAAACCGAGGATTTAAAAAATGAGCCGACCAATCGGGGAAAATTAATATTAGATGCGAGTTGTGCGCCAGCGGATATCAGTTATCCCACAGACTTAGGATTATTAAATCAAGCCAGAAAGCATACAGAAACAATTATAGATATTTTATATAACTCCCTCTTGTTAAAGAGTATCAAAAAACCGAGAACCTATAGAAATATAGCTAGAAAAAATTACTTATTGGTAGCCAAAAAAAGAAAACCGACCATTAAAGAAAGAAGGAAAGCCATTAAACGGCAACTGCAATATATCAAAAGAAATTTAGCTCACATTCAGCAGCTAATGGAGTTAGGTGCGTCACTCTTCAACCTGAGTAATAGGCAATATAAGAAGTTACTGGTAGTAGCAGAAATTTATCGTCAACAACTTTGGTTATATGAAAATAAAAAAATTAGTATAGAAGACCGTATTGTCAATTTAAATCAACCACACATTCGTCCGATAGTCCGTGGTAAAGCTGGAAAAAAAAGTAGAGTTTGGGGCAAAGCTTTCAGCTAGTTGCTATGATGGCTATGTATTTTTAGACCATATTAGTTGGGATAATTTTAACGAATCAGGCGACTTAAAATCACAAGTAGAAGCCTACAAAAACTACACCAGGTATTATCCAGAATCAGTTCATGTTGATAAAATTTATCGCACTAGAGACAACCGCTCTTGGTGTCAAGAAAGAGGAATTAGAATTAGTGGGCCACCTTTAGGGAGACCACCTAAAAATGTCAGTCCTGAAAAAAAGAAACAAGCACGAGAAGATGAGCTAATTCGTAACTCTATTGAGGGTAAATTCGGACAAGGTAAACGAAGATTTAACTTGGGTAGAGTCATGGCTAAACTTCCTCATACCTCTGTCACTGCTATTGCTATTACTTTTTTAGTCATGAATCTTTCACCCTTCTTTCACGGCTTTTTTGGGAATTTTTATGCCAATTTTTCAACATTACATCTTTTTTCACTTCTTTTATTAGCAAAAGTGATGTTCCGTTTGATTGCAGACAACAAAAACTTATCTTTGCTCTTCCCTGACTACTGAATCAATTTGGGTGCGGCTCTTTTGAGAATACGGTATCCTGAATAAGGGTAATTTAGGAGATGCTTGTCAAACAAAGGTATTGAACAAATTACCAGTTCTTAAACAAGCTCCAAAAATTACAAAATTCAGGGGATAGACTCAAGGATATGCAAGCATCTACCTCAAATGAAGGCGTATTTTTCACACAAGCACGTCAACTGTTTGAAGAAATGGTGGAATGGTTAAGTTCAGACAGTGTTTGTGGTCTGGAACATGGAGAATTAGAGAACAAGCTGTTTGTGAACGGAAACGAACTATTAAGAAGGCTAATACAAGGGTATTTAGACAGGCGTAGTGACGACGAAATAGAAGGTGATTGTTCTGGTAGCGACGGAGCCAAAAGAACCCATAAGCGTAAACAAGCAAGAAAACTAACAACAATATTTGGCACAGTCACAGTCAGACGAATAGGCTACGGTGGCAGAAAGATCACTAGCCTCAATCCATTGGATGCAGAATTAAACCTACCAGTAGAACAATACTCACACGGAATCAGGCAGCGAGTGGCTTCAGTTGTTGCCTTAAACGGATTTAACTCTACAGTCGAAATCATCAAGAAAACAACGGCAGCACAAGTCCCCAAGCGTCAAGTTGAAGAATTAGCGCTCAAAAGTGCAAGTGACTTTGACCAGTTCTATGAATATCAACAAGCGCAATCAAAGCAATCGGAACAGACAGGAGAAATCATAGTCATCAGTGCTGATGGAAAGGGTGTGGTGATGCGGAGAGAAGATTTACGCCCAAACACCCAAAAACGAGCTATTTCTAGTCAAAAAAAGTTAGAAAAACGACTGACAAAGGGAGAAAAGCGTAATTCAAAGCGGATGGCAACGGTAGCTGCTGTCTATACTATCAAACCGTTTATTCGTACACCCCAACAAATCCTTAACTCAAAAGAATCTGACAACCCTAAGCGTCCTCGACCTGAAGGAAAGCGTGTTTGGGCTAGTTTAGTTAAAGAACCCCAAACAGTCATTGCCGAAGCATTTGATGAGGCACTGCATCGTGACCCAAACCAACAAAAAAATTGGGTAGCATTAGTTGATGGGAATAAGACACAATTACGTCTTCTCAAACAATTAGCTCGAAAACACAACATCAAGCTAACTATTGTTCTCGATATTATCCATGTGATTGAGTATCTGTGGAAAGCAGCATTTGTCTTCCATTCTCCTAGCACTAAACAAGCTGAAGATTGGGTAAGCGAACGTTTACTGCATATCCTTCAAGGTAAATCGAGTTTGGTTGCTGCTGGCATCCGCCGTAGTGCTACCTTGCATCAACTAAAAGACGAACAACGTTTGAGTGTTGATAAATGCGCTAATTATCTGCTCAATTATCGTGCTTATCTTCAGTACGATGATTATTTAGCTGCGGGTTTTCCTATTGCTACTGGCGTGATTGAGGGCGCTTGTCGTTACTTGATTAAAGACCGAATGGACATTACTGGCGCTCGATGGGGTCTTGAAGGTGCTGAGGCTATTTTACGTCTTCGTTCTCTCCATGTTAGTGGTGATTGGAATGACTATTGGTGCTTTCATCAACAGCAAGAACTTCAACGTCATTATTCGACGCTATATCAATGTGGCATTCCTTTACTCAAAGGTGTCACTCAAGCTCGTTGTTCTACTACTCCACTATCAACAGCATTAATTGTTTGACTTCCTCTCCATCTTTCTAAAAGAGCCGCACCCAATCAATTTTTCTCTTGCCTTGGAATGACTTTTTCAGCAAGCCCTAGATAAACCTCTTCATGTAGAAATGAATTATATTTATTGATGGACTGTTTAATCAACGGAAGTGGCTTTTTTATAATTAAACATCTACAGCTATTAACTAAGTTTCCAACTCATATATAAGGAATTGGAAGTAGTTAGAAATTTTCGTTTTTAATACGGGTTGCTTGGGCTGTAGTATTTTCAACAGCAATGATCTTGCCCTTTAAATCATATACAGTTCCTTTTCCTGTGCTATTAAATTCATCAATTATTTCATTCAAAATTGCGTCTTGAACCACATAAACTTCCCCGGCTAAATTACCGTTTTGCTCATATATTGGTTCGCGGAATTTATAGGTAAATGTATTAAAACCAGTACTTTCCCAAACTCCAAATCCTGTGGATTTAGTACGCTCATTTGTAATGATGCTAATACCATCAGACGTGAAAGCCCCCAGTGACTTATCTTGTGAACCATTGGCAAAACTTATAATAAATGACCATGAGCCTACCGCTCCTTTTTGCTTAGTTCGCCCTCTTGAAGGTATACTTGCGTAGCTTTCTTTAGCCATACTGAGTGTAGGGAAAGCAGCTAAAGTACCAATGCTGGCAATACCCATACCTTTCAAAATTGCCCGACGACTCCAAAAAAAATTTTTAGCCATTAATGAGTCTTCCTGTGATAAATATGCACCAATGGTAGAACTTGTGTCTCAAGGCTAAGGCATATTATCCCTCATTTAGAGGGTTAATAATTACGAAGAATGTATACTTAATAATTATTCACGCTTTTCTATTAAGCAAGCATAATTGTGTGTTCTAACGGATTGCACTCATCGACGCATCTCACCCAAACTTTGAAAAACTGCTAATCTGTTGAGATGCGTTGCTAAATGAGCCTAACTTTTAGGTTTTAGTTTAGGCTTTTCTATCATTGCTGCTGGACTGGTTTCTATTGGGTCAAGTTTTTTGGGAACAACTTTCGGCTGATTCGTTCCCTTCATCTATTGGTTAGAAGTTCTTTGGCGCTTAAAAGCTAACTTACTCTTCAGTACTTTTGCCTTATCTTTTAATTCCTGTGAGAAGGAAGCGTCAAGTACTATTGCGATAGTTAACAAAAATTATAATTGCACAAACGCTCAAAGGAGAAAAACTTCGACACAGTGGAAGTATGGATGTCAATACCTGGATTTCTCACAAGACTTTAGAAAAGAGGGGTCAAAAACTGCCAAAATGTATATTGCAAAAGAATCTCAGCAGTTTAAAGTATGACCCCAAATAAAAATCATTGTATCCCGGAGCAGTTCATTTTCGGACAGGTACAGTCATCCTCAGTTATAGTTAATTTCAAGGGTGAGCCTGTAACATCGGATGCAGGATTAATATTAATTGCGGAATTAGACAAAAAAAGAGAAATAACATCACGATTCGCAGCATGTTTCAAAGACTACCGAGACCCAAATAAAATTTTATATCCAGTTCATAGTTTAGTTGCACAAAGAATATATGGCTTAATCATGGGCTATGAAGATATAAATGACCATGAAACCCTTCGTCATGACCCAATATTTGCGCTCGCAGTTGGAAAAGTAATTAACTCAGAACAAGAATTAATGACTTTAGCAGGGAAAAGTACCTTAAATCGTCTCGAACATTGCCCAGAAGATGTACCTTCAAGAGAAAATAGTCGGTATCACCGTATTGAATATGATTCCGAAGCGATAGAAACGTTGTTAGTTGAGCTATTTTTTGAATCTTTTAAAAAGCCACCACGGCAGATAATTGTAGATTTAGATGTTACGGATAATTTAATACATGGTAATCAGGAAGAAACATTTTTCAACCCTTACTATAAGGGATATTGTTATGCCCCACTTTATATTTTCTGTGGTAAACACTTACTTGCGGCAAAACTTCGTGCATCCAATTTAGACCCAGCAGCATGGGGGTTAGAAGAATTACAACGAGTCATAAAAATAATACGTTCGCGATGGGAAAATGTGAAAATTACTATTCGCGGAGATAGCGCTTATTCCAGAGAAGATATTATGGCATGGTGTGAATCCGAAACTGGAATTGATTATGTGTTTGGGCTGCCTGAAAATAATCGTCTAATTCAACTATCTCAGTCAATCAAGTATCGTGCATCCCAAGAATACTCAAGAAAAATTGAACCCGTAGTTGAGTTTTTTGAAAGCTTATTTCCTGGAACACCGGATTTAAAAAAAGATGCTGCAATGTGTGTTGATAATTCAGTTTGGTATTGTTCACTTGATTATCAAACGTTAGACAGTTGGAGCCGTAGCCGTCGTGTTGTCGCCAAGGTTAATTATAGCTGTGAAGAAGTCGATACTCGCTTTGTAGTAACTTCGCTCCCTGTTCATAAAATTCCTCCAGGACAGCTTTATACTCATAAATATTGTCCGAGAGGCAACTTAGAAAATTGTCTAAAAGAACAAAAATTAGATTTAAAAAGTGATAGAACAAGTACCCATACATTTGAAGGAAATCAATTACGTTTATGGCTTGCAGCTATTGCTTACATTTTAATGAACACCATGCGAGAGAAATGTTTAGTCAATACGGAATTTAAAAATGCAACGATTGGAACTATACGCACAAAATTATTAAAGCTAGGAGCCGTTATGACTATTAGCAGACGAAGAATTTTAATTGCAATTAGTAGTGCTTGTCCTTATCAGGACATTTTTGCAACAATTTATGAGTGTTTATCCCGACTGCCAAGCCAATTACTAATGACATAATTGAATTCATCAGTAATAGCTAATTCTAATTTTAAATAACTATTAATTGGGTTATTTTACTTAATCTAGTCCAACAAACTGGCATATCAATTTTTATTACTAATTTCTTATTTCCTCCGTATTTTTCAAATTTAATGTATCCTATCCATCTTTTGTGTACTCGGTTTTTACTTTGAACTACTCATAATCTGTGGGGAGTTTGATAATGTATCAATTAAGTTATCCTAAATCTGACTAACCCAAGTATTTTTTTCTCACCCGTGAGAAATCCGGGAATAGTGTGCAATTCAATGACTCAAATATTTGAAGGTGCAACCAAAACAGATGATTATATCCTTGTTGCTCAACTTAAAGATGTTCAAGCAGCAGGCAGTTTACTAGTACACAAACAAAAGCAGACTCTTGCTTTGTTTTACGCCAACGATCAAGTTTATGCAATTGACAACCGTTGTCCCCACATGGGCTTTCCTCTCAAAGGCAGCACCTGCAAGGATGGTATTGTTACCTGTCCTTGGCATTATGCCCGTTTTGACCTCGCTAGTGGTGGCACTTTTGACTCTTGGGCAGATGATGTTCCTTGTTTCCCTGTAGAAATCCGTGATGGTGAAGTATGGGTAAATTTAGCGCCACCAGGTAACCTTCATACCCACCACCGCCAACGTTTACAAGATGGTTTAGAGCAAAACATTTCTTTAGTGATTGCTAAAAGTGCGATCGCACTTTTAGATATGGGAGTTAATCCGGCCGAACCATTTCTCATGGGGTTAGAATTTGGCACTCGCTATAACAAAGCAGGTTGGAGTACAGGGTTAACTATTCACACTTGTATGATGAATCTCCTACCTTATCTAGATGCAGAAGATAAACCCCGGGCTTTGTTTCATGGATTGTCAGCAGTAGCGAATGATAGCGCAGGTTCGCCACCAGAGTTTGTTGTCCATCCTTTACCTAACTCGACAGTTGATATTGCAACTCTCAAAAGCTGGTTCCGCCAATTTATTCAGGTACGAGATACTGAAGCAGCGCAGAGATGTTTAGTATCTGCGATCGCTTTTGGAGGAAATTCACAACAAATAGCAGATATGCTGTTCTGTGCGGCTTGCGATCATCGTTATCTTGACGTTGGGCATACCCTTGATTTTATCAACAAAGCGTTAGAGGCACTTGATGCGGTGGGTTGGCAAGCTGCTGAGTCTATTTTGCCTAGCTTAGTCCCGGGTTTAGCTAATGCCGATAGAATGGAAGAATCTAATTCCTGGCGCTACCCTGTAGATTTAGTCGCCATCTTGGAATCGGCTAGTGAGCGATTACCTACAGCATTAAGTATAGGTAAATCTCGCCAAGGAACTTGGTCAAAGCAAGAGGAATTATTACCAATTTTATTGGGTGAAGACCCACAAGCGATTGCTGATTCGCTATTAGATGCACTGCAAGCAGGTTGTAAAGCAGAACAATTAGCTAGCATTGTTACTTATGCAGCAGCATTACGAGTAGCTCGTTTCCACACCAATAATGATTTTGGCGATTGGAATTCTGCCCATCATCCATTTACCTTTGCTAATGCTGTAAATCAAGCATTGCGAAGAGTACCAACAATTGAACTCCTCAAAGGAGTTTTTGATGCGGCGATGAGTGTGTATTTAAATCGCTTTTTGAATGTACCACCAGCACGGCTACCAGAACCAAAAGACACCACAGAAAATCCTGAAAAATTACTCCAACAGCTACCAGATTTATTAGACCGTCAGCAACAAGTAAACCAAACAGGGCAATTAGTAGCTAATTATTTATATAGCGGTGGTTCGCCAGAAAAACTGATGGCTATGCTGGGTAAAATGATGTTGCGTGAAAATCGTGATTTTCATGTTATTCAAGAAATAGAGGCTGCTTTTCGCCAGTACTCACTCCTAGGTAAAACTCCGGCAGGGATTCATATATTAGTTGCTGCATCTCGGTATTTAGCAGCTCATTCGCCCACTATGCGTTCTCAAGGTCAAACTTATCAAATTGCAGAACGATTACATCGGGGCGATCGCCTATTTGAAGAATCTTGAGTTGTCAGAGTGATTTATTCAGATTATCAAACAGAATTCAGGAGTCAGGAGCCAGAATTCTCTTGCTTGTATTCTGTGCGAGTGACGGATGAATAACCGGCGTTTTTGCACCCCCACCAAATCGTAGATTTGGTGGTCTTCTCCCAAGGGGAGACGCACTCGCGTTCAATAAGTCGCTGGTCTGAATCCCCGACTTATTGATTCTGACGGATGTATTCTTCAACCAAAATTTTGCTTCTCAAACGCTTTGTGTTTTGCATACCTTGTTTGCAGAAGTTCAATGCTATGGTACTAACCGGATTTTCACGTTCGTTGTGTTAAATAATTGATCGCACCAATCCGCCCTCGACTCGCACAGCCGCACCATTAATCGCAGAGGCTAAGGGACTAGCAACAAACGCCACCAATACAGCAACTTCAGACGTTGAAGCAAATCGCTGAATTAGTGAAGATGGGCGAGTTTTACTAAAAAACTCTTTCTCAACTTGTTCGGGTGAAATACTTTGATCTTTGGCAAGTCCCTGGATAAAAATTTCCACTCCTTCGGAACGGGTTGGCCCAGGCAATACTGAATTGACTGTGACATTACTGCCTGCGGTTGTTTCAGCTAAACCACGAGCCAACGCCACCTGTGCAGTCTTGCTCACCCCATAGTGAATCATCTCGGCGGGAATATTCAAGGCAGACTCACTAGAGATGAAAATAATGCGTCCCCAATCTTGCTTCAGCATCAGCGGTAAGTAATGACGTGAGAGCCGAACACCACTCATCACATTCACTTCCAGAATGTTCATCCACTCTTCATCGGAGATATCTTCAAATGCTTTGGAGCCATAAATTCCCAAGTTGTTCACCAAAATGTTGACTAATGGCACCTGTTGAAACAACAATTGTGCTCCTGCTTGGGTTCCCAGATCGGCAGCAATTCCTTGAAGTTTAGCATTTGGCACAATGCGCCGAATCTGATCAAGGGCTTGGTTTACTCGCTCTTGCGTTCTGCCATTGACAATGACCGTCGCTCCTTCTTGAGCAAGTGTAGTAGCTATTGCCAGTCCAATTCCGGCACTTGAACCGCTCACCAGTGCAACCTTATTTGATAGTTGGAGATCCACTGTACGTTCGCTCATTTTTAAAGGGTGAGAGGAATTAATGCCTTACTGTTAAAGGAAACAATACGATTTTGGATATCCTAAAAGCATCACCGTGTAATACATGGAAAAAGGAAAAAAGCCCTTTCCATGTATTACATGGAAGCTATGGCTCATTAACATCTCATCTGTAATACTGAATATTACACTTTAAACTTCACTAATTTGGGGTTAAACTTACGATGTAATACACGGATGAGGCGAATGTTAAAGCGGGATATTCAAGGGAAGTTCGCCCTCAAAGACGATGATTATCGTCAAGTGCGCTCTTTAAGATTAACGGATGAAACCTGGAAGGCTTTGGGGATCGCTGCCGAATGCTTGGGTATGACTAGAGCTGATTACGTTGAACAGGTGATTAGAAGGAATGCTCATCCAAGTATTACACGGGAAAAAAAGTTGGCACATAAAGCCAAAACTAGTGTTGTTGAAGTTGCGACCATGCCTCTAAAGGTGGCAACACTCGAAAGTTTACGTAACCAAGTAATATTGGAGTTGAAGTTAGGTAAGCAATCACCGGGCTACAAAGCAGCACTCAAAGCCCTCAATCATTTTATTGTGGTACTAAATAGCGAGTATACACAACAGTAGGAATTCGCTGTTTTGTATCAGTAAGCGGGGAAAACAGTGGACATAAGTTCTGAGCGGATTGACGATATTCCCGTCATCGTGGAATGGCTTGTTCAGATGGGGATAGCTAAATGTATTGACCAAAAACTCAAAAAACCACACGGAAACCACAAAGGCATGAGTTATGGTCAATTGAGTGTATTGTTACTGACATACATAATTACTCAATCAGACCATCGGTTGTGTGCAGTGGAATCATGGGTAAAGGCACATCGAAGGATTTTAGAGTTAAGTACAGGGTGGTCGATAGGAGAAAAAGATACCAGTGATGACAGATTGGCAAGGGTAGTCGAAGAGTTAGGTAAGCAAACACAAGCAACGCAGGAAATAGAGGTCAAGTTAGGACAAAATCTGATTCGCGCCTACGAATTGCCCACACAAGTGGCACGAACCGATACGACTAGTTTTAGCGTGAATCATCAACAGGGAGATTCTCCAGAAGAAAATATATTACGTTATGGCTATTCCAAGGACAAACGCCCAGATTTGTTGCAATACCGTCAATTATTGGCAACCCTTGACCCAATGGGAATGCCATTAGTCAGCACAACCCTTGAAGGTAATGGAGCTGACGACCCATTATATTTCCCCACTTGGCAAAAAATAGCACAAGTGATTGGACATAAAAAGTTTGTCTTCATCGCTGATTGTAAAGCTGGGTCGATTGCAACTCGCGCTCAAATCGCCGCTTCTAGGGGTATTTACTGCGTTCCTGTAGCCATGAGTGGGCAACACCCTCAATATCTTCAGCAATGGGTTCTCAACCCACCAGCGGAAATTGTGCCCATTCGTTTACCACGACAAGATGAAGAAGAACCTGCGGTGGGAAAAGGTTTTGAAGTGGAGTTAGGTAAGTTTTGGTTCAACAAACAAACCAACAAATGGGTGCGTTGGCTAGAACGCTACTTAGTAGTTTACTCCCAAAGCCTTGCCGCATCAATGATACGTGGACAACAGCAACGCATCTTGACTGCTGAAACCGCTCTCCAAAGTTTAGCTAACAAGCCAGGCTCAGATCGGGAGCTACTCACCCATAAAGTAGAAAACATTCTCCAGCGCTATCGTGTCAAAAATTTTTTCTCAACCATGATTACAGAACAGATCACTAAAAAAACTCGTCATCTCGGACGGGGACGACCATCAAAAAACTCGACCACAGAGGAATTGACAGATATTTGTCTTCAACTTCATATCCAGAAGATAGATACTGCAATTCAGGAGGCAGAAACTTTGGCAGGGTGGCGATTGTATGTTACTAATGCCGATAGTAGCCAGATGAGTTTACCACTTGCTGTGATGTATTATCGGGATGAATGGCTTTTAGAGCGAGGTTTTCACCGTTTTAAAAGGGGTTCTTTGCCAGCCCTACCCATTTACTTTCAAAATACTGACCGAATCACTGGCTTAATGTTCCTGTTGAACATAGCTTTGCGTGTATTTACTCTAATGGAGTTTGTAGTACGGCTGGCTCTTGAGCAAACCCAACAATCTTTGGCAGGTCTTTATGACGGTAATCCAAAGCGAAAAACTGCTCGCCCATCTGCTGAACAAATGCTCAAGGCTTTTTGTAATTTAACTCTTTATTTTTTACCTGATTCTACCATCTTCATCACACCAATTAACGCGCTTCAAAAACAAATTCTTTCTTTAATGAAAATGCCTGAATCCCTTTATCAGATAGATTCAGTGGTGCGCTCGACATAATTCATCTTACTCAATTACCTGTACCACTCCTGAAGGAGGATACACACAATTGAAGTCCCATTTCAATATTAGCAATTTCCGTGTAAGACACCGTAAATTGAACTTTGAATATTGCTACTCTTCCATGTATTACACTGAAGAGCTTAACTTCCGGTAACAGTCTCTCAATATATTTCTTTCATCCCTGTAATACACGCAAAGTCGCAATTTCTTTTACCATGTAATACATGGTAAAGCTCGTTCTCCTTTTCCCAAGTATTACACGGTGATGGTTTTAGGAGATCCAAAATCGTATTGTTTCCTTTAACAGTAAGGCGTTAATTCCTCTCACACTTCAAAAATAAGCGAACGTACAGTTTGTGCTGCATCCTGTGATGGAACACGCTTGATTAATGTGTTTGCTGCTGCTAATGCTGAAGATGTGCGATCGCTCTACCGTCAAATTGGTCAGCCTGTTGAACAAGTTTGGACAGCAACCTTAATCTACCCTCATACCGATACACCTGAGTTAGCCGCAGGCTTTGGCGCAGCGATCGCTTCTTAATTTGGCAGTGCGATCGCCACTCCTCTACTGCTGCTAATAGCTGGGGGGCTAGTAGTGCACCAACCCAAAATTGCTATGTGGTGGTGGGCAGGGGAGCAGGGGAGCAAGGGAGCGGAGGAGAAACTTGTAGTAAATCTTTCCCCTCTGCCCCTCTGCCCCTCCGCTCCTCTGCTGACCACAACGCAAAGTTGTCTTGGCAGAGTACTAGGGTAGCCGGGGTACCTGGGGGAGAAAGTTGTGATCGACTTCGCAACTTCCTTGTGAAGCATTGCTTCACCAAAAGCCCACCTGTACTGTACGTTCGCTCATTTTTAAAGGGTGAGAGGAATTAATGCCTTACTGTTAAAGGAAACAATACGATTTTGGATATCCTAAAAGCATCACCGTGTAATACATGGAAAAAGGAAAAAAGCCCTTTCCATGTATTACATGGAAGCTATGGCTCATTAACATCTCATCTGTAATACTGAATATTACACTTTAAACTTCACTAATTTGGGGTTAAACTTACGATGTAATACACGGATGAGGCGAATGTTAAAGCGGGATATTCAAGGGAAGTTCGCCCTCAAAGACGATGATTATCGTCAAGTGCGCTCTTTAAGATTAACGGATGAAACCTGGAAGGCTTTGGGGATCGCTGCCGAATGCTTGGGTATGACTAGAGCTGATTACGTTGAACAGGTGATTAGAAGGAATGCTCATCCAAGTATTACACGGGAAAAAAAGTTGGCACATAAAGCCAAAACTAGTGTTGTTGAAGTTGCGACCATGCCTCTAAAGGTGGCAACACTCGAAAGTTTACGTAACCAAGTAATATTGGAGTTGAAGTTAGGTAAGCAATCACCGGGCTACAAAGCAGCACTCAAAGCCCTCAATCATTTTATTGTGGTACTAAATAGCGAGTATACACAACAGTAGGAATTCGCTGTTTTGTATCAGTAAGCGGGGAAAACAGTGGACATAAGTTCTGAGCGGATTGACGATATTCCCGTCATCGTGGAATGGCTTGTTCAGATGGGGATAGCTAAATGTATTGACCAAAAACTCAAAAAACCACACGGAAACCACAAAGGCATGAGTTATGGTCAATTGAGTGTATTGTTACTGACATACATAATTACTCAATCAGACCATCGGTTGTGTGCAGTGGAATCATGGGTAAAGGCACATCGAAGGATTTTAGAGTTAAGTACAGGGTGGTCGATAGGAGAAAAAGATACCAGTGATGACAGATTGGCAAGGGTAGTCGAAGAGTTAGGTAAGCAAACACAAGCAACGCAGGAAATAGAGGTCAAGTTAGGACAAAATCTGATTCGCGCCTACGAATTGCCCACACAAGTGGCACGAACCGATACGACTAGTTTTAGCGTGAATCATCAACAGGGAGATTCTCCAGAAGAAAATATATTACGTTATGGCTATTCCAAGGACAAACGCCCAGATTTGTTGCAATACCGTCAATTATTGGCAACCCTTGACCCAATGGGAATGCCATTAGTCAGCACAACCCTTGAAGGTAATGGAGCTGACGACCCATTATATTTCCCCACTTGGCAAAAAATAGCACAAGTGATTGGACATAAAAAGTTTGTCTTCATCGCTGATTGTAAAGCTGGGTCGATTGCAACTCGCGCTCAAATCGCCGCTTCTAGGGGTATTTACTGCGTTCCTGTAGCCATGAGTGGGCAACACCCTCAATATCTTCAGCAATGGGTTCTCAACCCACCAGCGGAAATTGTGCCCATTCGTTTACCACGACAAGATGAAGAAGAACCTGCGGTGGGAAAAGGTTTTGAAGTGGAGTTAGGTAAGTTTTGGTTCAACAAACAAACCAACAAATGGGTGCGTTGGCTAGAACGCTACTTAGTAGTTTACTCCCAAAGCCTTGCCGCATCAATGATACGTGGACAACAGCAACGCATCTTGACTGCTGAAACCGCTCTCCAAAGTTTAGCTAACAAGCCAGGCTCAGATCGGGAGCTACTCACCCATAAAGTAGAAAACATTCTCCAGCGCTATCGTGTCAAAAATTTTTTCTCAACCATGATTACAGAACAGATCACTAAAAAAACTCGTCATCTCGGACGGGGACGACCATCAAAAAACTCGACCACAGAGGAATTGACAGATATTTGTCTTCAACTTCATATCCAGAAGATAGATACTGCAATTCAGGAGGCAGAAACTTTGGCAGGGTGGCGATTGTATGTTACTAATGCCGATAGTAGCCAGATGAGTTTACCACTTGCTGTGATGTATTATCGGGATGAATGGCTTTTAGAGCGAGGTTTTCACCGTTTTAAAAGGGGTTCTTTGCCAGCCCTACCCATTTACTTTCAAAATACTGACCGAATCACTGGCTTAATGTTCCTGTTGAACATAGCTTTGCGTGTATTTACTCTAATGGAGTTTGTAGTACGGCTGGCTCTTGAGCAAACCCAACAATCTTTGGCAGGTCTTTATGACGGTAATCCAAAGCGAAAAACTGCTCGCCCATCTGCTGAACAAATGCTCAAGGCTTTTTGTAATTTAACTCTTTATTTTTTACCTGATTCTACCATCTTCATCACACCAATTAACGCGCTTCAAAAACAAATTCTTTCTTTAATGAAAATGCCTGAATCCCTTTATCAGATAGATTCAGTGGTGCGCTCGACATAATTCATCTTACTCAATTACCTGTACCACTCCTGAAGGAGGATACACACAATTGAAGTCCCATTTCAATATTAGCAATTTCCGTGTAAGACACCGTAAATTGAACTTTGAATATTGCTACTCTTCCATGTATTACACTGAAGAGCTTAACTTCCGGTAACAGTCTCTCAATATATTTCTTTCATCCCTGTAATACACGCAAAGTCGCAATTTCTTTTACCATGTAATACATGGTAAAGCTCGTTCTCCTTTTCCCAAGTATTACACGGTGATGGTTTTAGGAGATCCAAAATCGTATTGTTTCCTTTAACAGTAAGGCGTTAATTCCTCTCACACTTCAAAAATAAGCGAACGTACAGATAAGTGTTTTTCTCTTTCATAGTTTAAAGGAAGTGCAATGCCTGCAGTGGGCTGCGCTGGGAGCAGTGATGCCCAACACGATCATGAGAATAGAGATCGTGCTTGTCCATGCAAAAATGATAACTTGTTTATTGGTTTCAGGTTTGGTGGCAGTGAGCGATCGCGAGGAGCAACAAATCTGTGTCAGTGAGCGTGTTAAGTGTAGCGCTGTTTGCTCGCTTTAACTTGCGGGGCGATCCCACCTTGTTTGTGCGCGAAGATACGGTGGAAGAGGAATGGCGGATTGTCCAGTCAATTCTCGACAACGTCACACCCGTTTACGAATATGAGCCAAATACATGGGGCCCACCTGAATCAGATAAACTACTCTTGCCCAGCGATCGCTGGTACAATCCCTTACCAAGGGAGTAGCAGATATTGCTCATAAATGCCTGCAGATGAGTCGCTCCTGGTGAGTTTCCAGCTGAGTTTATTTTTATTCATTAAAGGCTAGAGCAAATGTTGGCTAGTGGAAAGAACATTTGCCTATTTTAGGCAGTACCATTTTATCAATGGTCTGCGATCGCCTTATCCTGTTAACACCTGTGTCTAAAAGCTTCTACATTCAGCTATTTGAGGAATTTTCCTTAGCTGCCGATGGATTACCCATTCAGGGCATCAATTCGGAACGATTACAGGCTCTGTTAGCATTTATGGTGCTGCATCGGGACATCCCACAACAGAGGCAGCAGGTTGCTGTGCATCTTTGGCCGGAGGCGACCGATACCGATGCCAAAGCCAATTTACGGCGACGGTTGCATGAATTAAAGCAAGTGATTCCTGCTGTTGATCGCTGGTTACATATTGAAACGAAAACAATCCAATGGCTATGCGATGAGAATTGCCGCACTGATGTAGCCGAATTTGAAAGTGCGATGCTCCTTGCGGAGCGGTCTTCGACTAACGCCCAATCTACAATCTCATCTCTAGAACAGGCAGCAAAGCTCTACCGGGGAGACTTGCTGCCCAGTTGTTACGACGACTGGATTGTTCCCTATCGCGAGAAACTGCGGCAACAGACGATCGCTGCTTTGGATAAGCTAGTTACCCTACTAACCAATCAAAAAGACCAGCGTTCGGCAATCTTTTATGCCCAACAGTTGCAGCGCATTGATCCACTCTATGAACCCGCTTATTGTCACCTGATGCGGCTCCATGCGGGGCAGGGCGATCGCGCCAGTGCCCTGCGAGTCTATCACCATTGCATGACCACACTGCAAGCTGAGTTGGGGGTTAATCCCAGTCCCACAACCTACAAGCTTTATGAAGAATTGCTGCTCCTGGAGGATGCTCCATCGTCACCATCCGCCTGTACAGTAAGTACCCAAACACCAGACTTTTCCCAGCTAATTCCCATTTCTTCACTTACTCTGACTGTGACAGCAGAGCTTCCCTTGATTGGGCGAGAGACAGAATGGGCTGCTATTGAGGAATGGCGATCGCAATGCCAACAGCAGGAGCAATCGGATCTGTTGTGGATCTTAGGTGAACCTGGCATTGGCAAAACCCGACTGTTGGAGGAATTGGCAAAAACTGTCCAAGCTAGTGGCAGCTATGTGCTTTGGGGGCGGGGATATGAGGCAGAAATGTTGCGTCCCTATGGTGTTTGGGTAGATATGTTTCAAGCCATCGGCGCAACGAAATTTCTGGATGAATTGAGATCTCTGGTGCTGAATGTAGAATCAGTAGCCACCTTAAACCGCGGGCGAGTATTTGATTTAGCAGTCCAGTTCATTAGCCAATTAGCCACAACTGCCCCTGTGCTGGTAGTGCTGGATGATATCCAATGGTTAGACGAAACCTCCATCGCCTTTTTGCACTACGCTGTGCGCCTGCTCAATCAGCAGAAAGGAATTTGGTTTGCCTGTGCTGCCCGCAAACGAGAAATCGCAGCCAATCCACCAGCTGATAAGTTTATTCAAACCCTGCACCGGGAACATCGCATTCGCAAGGTGGAACTAACACCTCTGGATAGTCTGCAAACTTTAGCATTGGCTCAAGCAGTTGGATATATTGCTGATGACGATCGCATTTTTACCAGTAGTGGTGGCAATCCCCTGTTTACCTTAGAAATTGTCCGTGCTCACGCTCAATCGGAGCGTACAGCAGCCGACACCTTAGAAATGTTAATTCAAGGGCGATTGCGACAATTAGATGAAACAACGCAAGAATTAATGCCTTGGATGGCGGCGTTAGGACATAGCTTCAATCCTACAACCCTGGCAAAGGTGGCAGATTTCTCCCTACCAAGATTACTTAGCGCCATTGATCGCTTAGAACAGCATGGCATCATTCGTCCTGGTAACGCGATCGCTGGCGAAATGTGCTACAACTTTGCCCATGATATTGTCAGGCAAGTAGCTTACGAGCAGTTTTCCGAACCCCGACGCAGATTGATTCATACCCACATTGCCCAGACTTTAAATGCGATCGCCACTCCGACTTCCCCACTCATTAATGATGTTGCTCGCCATGCCGATCTGGGTAGCGATCATGCCCTGGCTGCAACCGCCTGTTTGCAGGCAGCAGAGCGTTGTTTACGGGTTTTTGCCTATGGTGAAGCAGCTGAACTTACCCAGCGAGGCATTCGTCATTGCCAGTATTTAAGCACAACCGAACGCATTCACCTCCACCTGAACTTGCTGAAAACCAGCGTGAAAGCAGGAGTACCTAAGCAGCAAGCGGCTGCGCTCAAACAAGAGTTGCAATCTCTAATTCAGGAGGCCGCAACCTTGAAACTTAAAGAAGATGAAGCAACTGGGCTGGAAGCGTTGATTGTCCTCAATTATGACCACGGGAACCTAAGTGAAGTACAGCAGTATTCCCTGCGGGCTGCAGAGCAAGGACGCAGCGCTAGTCCTGCCACCACCATGTATATGCTGGCTCATACTGGGGCTTGTTTGGCAGAAATTGGGCGAGAAATGACCCGCGCCGAAGCACTGTTGTTAGAAGCCCAATCCATTAGCGATCGCTTGGGTACTTCTGCTATCGATATTCCCTTTGGACTTGGTTGTGTGCGTCGCTTCCAAGGAGACAGCGAACAAGCACAATCGCTGCTGCGTCAGGGCTGGCAAATGGCACAGGTGGCTTGTGACCATTGGCGCGAATGTACCTGCCTCACCAATTTAGTCATGTTGGAATTGGAAACTGGCAACCCAGCCGCCGCATTGAATGACGGCAACGAGCTGATTCATGTAGCTGCACAAATGGGTGAAGGTAGTGAGGCTCCCCATGCCGCCGCCCTAAATGCTCTGACTCAGTATTTACTTCACAAGCAGAATGCCACAGAAATTCTCGAGCAATCCTGCCAAGTGCTGCAACGCATCGATTCCCCTCGGATGCTGGCTTACGTCCAAACCATCGCCGCCCGGTGGGATTTAGCACAAGGGGATTTGACACAAGCGATCGCCCGAGCCGAGAAAGCTCTGGAAGCGGCACAGCTGGTTAATAATTGCAGCGAAATCGCCCTAGCTTGGGCTGTAGTTATCCAAGCTAATCATCAACGCGGCAATTTCAATTGTGCCCAGCAGCATTTTGCTGAGATGAAAACTCGGCTCAAGGATTCTACCTTAAGTGCCCAGGCGCAACAGTCCATTGCTGCTTTAGAGGCATATCTGCACGAATCAATTCACCCGCAATCGAGGGGGAAAACTGCATGAGATTTGCAATTACACAAATGTTATTTTCGCCACCAGTCTCTGTACCCATGACCTATGAGCATTGGATGGAGATTGTGCAAAGCTTTGCTGGGTGTATCAAAGCACGGAATATTCAATGGCAGTATTCTCTGGTATCAGCACAGGGTGATCGCTCCATTTGTTTGCATCAAGTTCCTTATACAGATGCCATACGGGAAGCCTACCGTGAAGCGGGAGTGCAGTTTCAACGGGTATGGCAGGCACATCTGTGGTTGGATCGAGAGCCGATCAACTTGCCTCAGGGCTGTTCTCTAGTCATTGCAGAGGTCAATTACGAACCACCAATCACAAAAGCAATTGATCAGGAAAGCAAGCATCAAGCAGAGGGCTATTTTCAGGAATTAAACATTCAACAGATTTTTTGTGCTGTACGTTCGCTCATTTTTAAAGGGTGAGAGGAATTAATGCCTTACTGTTAAAGGAAACAATACGATTTTGGATATCCTAAAAGCATCACCGTGTAATACATGGAAAAAGGAAAAAAGCCCTTTCCATGTATTACATGGAAGCTATGGCTCATTAACATCTCATCTGTAATACTGAATATTACACTTTAAACTTCACTAATTTGGGGTTAAACTTACGATGTAATACACGGATGAGGCGAATGTTAAAGCGGGATATTCAAGGGAAGTTCGCCCTCAAAGACGATGATTATCGTCAAGTGCGCTCTTTAAGATTAACGGATGAAACCTGGAAGGCTTTGGGGATCGCTGCCGAATGCTTGGGTATGACTAGAGCTGATTACGTTGAACAGGTGATTAGAAGGAATGCTCATCCAAGTATTACACGGGAAAAAAAGTTGGCACATAAAGCCAAAACTAGTGTTGTTGAAGTTGCGACCATGCCTCTAAAGGTGGCAACACTCGAAAGTTTACGTAACCAAGTAATATTGGAGTTGAAGTTAGGTAAGCAATCACCGGGCTACAAAGCAGCACTCAAAGCCCTCAATCATTTTATTGTGGTACTAAATAGCGAGTATACACAACAGTAGGAATTCGCTGTTTTGTATCAGTAAGCGGGGAAAACAGTGGACATAAGTTCTGAGCGGATTGACGATATTCCCGTCATCGTGGAATGGCTTGTTCAGATGGGGATAGCTAAATGTATTGACCAAAAACTCAAAAAACCACACGGAAACCACAAAGGCATGAGTTATGGTCAATTGAGTGTATTGTTACTGACATACATAATTACTCAATCAGACCATCGGTTGTGTGCAGTGGAATCATGGGTAAAGGCACATCGAAGGATTTTAGAGTTAAGTACAGGGTGGTCGATAGGAGAAAAAGATACCAGTGATGACAGATTGGCAAGGGTAGTCGAAGAGTTAGGTAAGCAAACACAAGCAACGCAGGAAATAGAGGTCAAGTTAGGACAAAATCTGATTCGCGCCTACGAATTGCCCACACAAGTGGCACGAACCGATACGACTAGTTTTAGCGTGAATCATCAACAGGGAGATTCTCCAGAAGAAAATATATTACGTTATGGCTATTCCAAGGACAAACGCCCAGATTTGTTGCAATACCGTCAATTATTGGCAACCCTTGACCCAATGGGAATGCCATTAGTCAGCACAACCCTTGAAGGTAATGGAGCTGACGACCCATTATATTTCCCCACTTGGCAAAAAATAGCACAAGTGATTGGACATAAAAAGTTTGTCTTCATCGCTGATTGTAAAGCTGGGTCGATTGCAACTCGCGCTCAAATCGCCGCTTCTAGGGGTATTTACTGCGTTCCTGTAGCCATGAGTGGGCAACACCCTCAATATCTTCAGCAATGGGTTCTCAACCCACCAGCGGAAATTGTGCCCATTCGTTTACCACGACAAGATGAAGAAGAACCTGCGGTGGGAAAAGGTTTTGAAGTGGAGTTAGGTAAGTTTTGGTTCAACAAACAAACCAACAAATGGGTGCGTTGGCTAGAACGCTACTTAGTAGTTTACTCCCAAAGCCTTGCCGCATCAATGATACGTGGACAACAGCAACGCATCTTGACTGCTGAAACCGCTCTCCAAAGTTTAGCTAACAAGCCAGGCTCAGATCGGGAGCTACTCACCCATAAAGTAGAAAACATTCTCCAGCGCTATCGTGTCAAAAATTTTTTCTCAACCATGATTACAGAACAGATCACTAAAAAAACTCGTCATCTCGGACGGGGACGACCATCAAAAAACTCGACCACAGAGGAATTGACAGATATTTGTCTTCAACTTCATATCCAGAAGATAGATACTGCAATTCAGGAGGCAGAAACTTTGGCAGGGTGGCGATTGTATGTTACTAATGCCGATAGTAGCCAGATGAGTTTACCACTTGCTGTGATGTATTATCGGGATGAATGGCTTTTAGAGCGAGGTTTTCACCGTTTTAAAAGGGGTTCTTTGCCAGCCCTACCCATTTACTTTCAAAATACTGACCGAATCACTGGCTTAATGTTCCTGTTGAACATAGCTTTGCGTGTATTTACTCTAATGGAGTTTGTAGTACGGCTGGCTCTTGAGCAAACCCAACAATCTTTGGCAGGTCTTTATGACGGTAATCCAAAGCGAAAAACTGCTCGCCCATCTGCTGAACAAATGCTCAAGGCTTTTTGTAATTTAACTCTTTATTTTTTACCTGATTCTACCATCTTCATCACACCAATTAACGCGCTTCAAAAACAAATTCTTTCTTTAATGAAAATGCCTGAATCCCTTTATCAGATAGATTCAGTGGTGCGCTCGACATAATTCATCTTACTCAATTACCTGTACCACTCCTGAAGGAGGATACACACAATTGAAGTCCCATTTCAATATTAGCAATTTCCGTGTAAGACACCGTAAATTGAACTTTGAATATTGCTACTCTTCCATGTATTACACTGAAGAGCTTAACTTCCGGTAACAGTCTCTCAATATATTTCTTTCATCCCTGTAATACACGCAAAGTCGCAATTTCTTTTACCATGTAATACATGGTAAAGCTCGTTCTCCTTTTCCCAAGTATTACACGGTGATGGTTTTAGGAGATCCAAAATCGTATTGTTTCCTTTAACAGTAAGGCGTTAATTCCTCTCACACTTCAAAAATAAGCGAACGTACAGTTTGTGCTGCATCCTGTGATGGAACACGCTTGATTAATGTGTTTGCTGCTGCTAATGCTGAAGATGTGCGATCGCTCTACCGTCAAATTGGTCAGCCTGTTGAACAAGTTTGGACAGCAACCTTAATCTACCCTCATACCGATACACCTGAGTTAGCCGCAGGCTTTGGCGCAGCGATCGCTTCTTAATTTGGCAGTGCGATCGCCACTCCTCTACTGCTGCTAATAGCTGGGGGGCTAGTAGTGCACCAACCCAAAATTGCTATGTGGTGGTGGGCAGGGGAGCAGGGGAGCAAGGGAGCGGAGGAGAAACTTGTAGTAAATCTTTCCCCTCTGCCCCTCTGCCCCTCCGCTCCTCTGCTGACCACAACGCAAAGTTGTCTTGGCAGAGTACTAGGGTAGCCGGGGTACCTGGGGGAGAAAGTTGTGATCGACTTCGCAACTTCCTTGTGAAGCATTGCTTCACCAAAAGCCCACCTGTACTGTACGTTCGCTCATTTTTAAAGGGTGAGAGGAATTAATGCCTTACTGTTAAAGGAAACAATACGATTTTGGATATCCTAAAAGCATCACCGTGTAATACATGGAAAAAGGAAAAAAGCCCTTTCCATGTATTACATGGAAGCTATGGCTCATTAACATCTCATCTGTAATACTGAATATTACACTTTAAACTTCACTAATTTGGGGTTAAACTTACGATGTAATACACGGATGAGGCGAATGTTAAAGCGGGATATTCAAGGGAAGTTCGCCCTCAAAGACGATGATTATCGTCAAGTGCGCTCTTTAAGATTAACGGATGAAACCTGGAAGGCTTTGGGGATCGCTGCCGAATGCTTGGGTATGACTAGAGCTGATTACGTTGAACAGGTGATTAGAAGGAATGCTCATCCAAGTATTACACGGGAAAAAAAGTTGGCACATAAAGCCAAAACTAGTGTTGTTGAAGTTGCGACCATGCCTCTAAAGGTGGCAACACTCGAAAGTTTACGTAACCAAGTAATATTGGAGTTGAAGTTAGGTAAGCAATCACCGGGCTACAAAGCAGCACTCAAAGCCCTCAATCATTTTATTGTGGTACTAAATAGCGAGTATACACAACAGTAGGAATTCGCTGTTTTGTATCAGTAAGCGGGGAAAACAGTGGACATAAGTTCTGAGCGGATTGACGATATTCCCGTCATCGTGGAATGGCTTGTTCAGATGGGGATAGCTAAATGTATTGACCAAAAACTCAAAAAACCACACGGAAACCACAAAGGCATGAGTTATGGTCAATTGAGTGTATTGTTACTGACATACATAATTACTCAATCAGACCATCGGTTGTGTGCAGTGGAATCATGGGTAAAGGCACATCGAAGGATTTTAGAGTTAAGTACAGGGTGGTCGATAGGAGAAAAAGATACCAGTGATGACAGATTGGCAAGGGTAGTCGAAGAGTTAGGTAAGCAAACACAAGCAACGCAGGAAATAGAGGTCAAGTTAGGACAAAATCTGATTCGCGCCTACGAATTGCCCACACAAGTGGCACGAACCGATACGACTAGTTTTAGCGTGAATCATCAACAGGGAGATTCTCCAGAAGAAAATATATTACGTTATGGCTATTCCAAGGACAAACGCCCAGATTTGTTGCAATACCGTCAATTATTGGCAACCCTTGACCCAATGGGAATGCCATTAGTCAGCACAACCCTTGAAGGTAATGGAGCTGACGACCCATTATATTTCCCCACTTGGCAAAAAATAGCACAAGTGATTGGACATAAAAAGTTTGTCTTCATCGCTGATTGTAAAGCTGGGTCGATTGCAACTCGCGCTCAAATCGCCGCTTCTAGGGGTATTTACTGCGTTCCTGTAGCCATGAGTGGGCAACACCCTCAATATCTTCAGCAATGGGTTCTCAACCCACCAGCGGAAATTGTGCCCATTCGTTTACCACGACAAGATGAAGAAGAACCTGCGGTGGGAAAAGGTTTTGAAGTGGAGTTAGGTAAGTTTTGGTTCAACAAACAAACCAACAAATGGGTGCGTTGGCTAGAACGCTACTTAGTAGTTTACTCCCAAAGCCTTGCCGCATCAATGATACGTGGACAACAGCAACGCATCTTGACTGCTGAAACCGCTCTCCAAAGTTTAGCTAACAAGCCAGGCTCAGATCGGGAGCTACTCACCCATAAAGTAGAAAACATTCTCCAGCGCTATCGTGTCAAAAATTTTTTCTCAACCATGATTACAGAACAGATCACTAAAAAAACTCGTCATCTCGGACGGGGACGACCATCAAAAAACTCGACCACAGAGGAATTGACAGATATTTGTCTTCAACTTCATATCCAGAAGATAGATACTGCAATTCAGGAGGCAGAAACTTTGGCAGGGTGGCGATTGTATGTTACTAATGCCGATAGTAGCCAGATGAGTTTACCACTTGCTGTGATGTATTATCGGGATGAATGGCTTTTAGAGCGAGGTTTTCACCGTTTTAAAAGGGGTTCTTTGCCAGCCCTACCCATTTACTTTCAAAATACTGACCGAATCACTGGCTTAATGTTCCTGTTGAACATAGCTTTGCGTGTATTTACTCTAATGGAGTTTGTAGTACGGCTGGCTCTTGAGCAAACCCAACAATCTTTGGCAGGTCTTTATGACGGTAATCCAAAGCGAAAAACTGCTCGCCCATCTGCTGAACAAATGCTCAAGGCTTTTTGTAATTTAACTCTTTATTTTTTACCTGATTCTACCATCTTCATCACACCAATTAACGCGCTTCAAAAACAAATTCTTTCTTTAATGAAAATGCCTGAATCCCTTTATCAGATAGATTCAGTGGTGCGCTCGACATAATTCATCTTACTCAATTACCTGTACCACTCCTGAAGGAGGATACACACAATTGAAGTCCCATTTCAATATTAGCAATTTCCGTGTAAGACACCGTAAATTGAACTTTGAATATTGCTACTCTTCCATGTATTACACTGAAGAGCTTAACTTCCGGTAACAGTCTCTCAATATATTTCTTTCATCCCTGTAATACACGCAAAGTCGCAATTTCTTTTACCATGTAATACATGGTAAAGCTCGTTCTCCTTTTCCCAAGTATTACACGGTGATGGTTTTAGGAGATCCAAAATCGTATTGTTTCCTTTAACAGTAAGGCGTTAATTCCTCTCACACTTCAAAAATAAGCGAACGTACAGCTGTAGGAAGCTTTACCGACAAGTCGCAAGTCGCGAAGAATTAACTTTAGTTGTGGGTAACAGCGCCCCTTAAGAAAAAGATGTGTTTCTCGCGCAGCACGAGAAACACAGTGTCCCTATCTCAATCCCACGACTTTAGTCGTGGGTACACATGCGACTTGCGACTTTTGAACTTTAATCAAGCTTGACAGGAACGCTGTGAACCTACCGAACGATGCTCAGATGATTTGCGGACGATTTCAGGACGGTAGATTGAATAACCTGGTTACAGAACAGCAAAGGAACATCTGCTTTATTCATTCTTTGCTGCTGAAACATTAAAGGTAATGAAATTAAGGAGTCTGATCATGACCACACAACAAATCCAAACCATTAACGGTGTTGCTCCTAGCGAACTGCAAGAGTTAGTAAATGCAGTTTCACAAGATATAAATCAGGCACAAATGGCGTTTCAAGCAACGACTTCCTGGATTAATGGATCTCAATCCGTGTCTCGTGTAAAGTCCCTAGAGTGGGCAGGACAATCCTACGAGCGTGACTTCACATTGACAATCGATGAACCTGAAGAGTTGGGAGGGACGAATTTGGGCCCTAATCCCCAGGAAGTACTGCTATCTGCTTTAAATGCTTGCATAGTGGCGACCTTTGTTTCGCTCTGTTCTATGCAAGGGATTGTACTAGAAAAGGTAGAAATTACTAGCATAGGTAAATTGAATTTACGTGGCTTCTTTCAACTTGATGCCAGCGTTTCTCCAGGTTATCAGGATCTCCGGTGGACATTGACAGTCAAGGGGAACGCAACTCGCGAACAATTTCAGCAAATATATGAATCAGCTCTTTCTGCATCTCCCAATATCTGGAATTTGGCGAATCCTGTCCCTGTCAAACCTGAGTTGCAAATAGAAGCTTAGGCAGAGCTTTATTTAGATAGCAAAGTACTGAATATATCTAAATTTTCTTGATTGTCAATTATTTTTAGCAATGGGTCGTGCAACCATCTTCTGGTATCCTACCCATTGCTCAATCGCCACACTATCTATCCACAAAGCATTTACATAAAAGTAACCATGACTACCACTGTACCCATTACCAATCAAGCTTACGAACAATCCCTTCTCCGTGCAACCAAGGTTAACTGGAAGATTGAAGACATTATCGGTGGCGACAAACGCCTCGATTTCACTAAGCGATTTTTACCAGAAGCTTTGGCGCAAGTAAATCAAATTTCCTGCTTGAATAAAGCAGAAAAACTAATTCTCAACCAAATTCGTGGCCATAGTTATTTGCACATATTTGGTCTGGTAGAAGAGTTCATCGTTCCCTGTGTGATTAATCATGTGAAGACGACAGGACTAGAAAATATTGTTGCCACACAAGCCCTGCTTCACTTTGCCGAAGAAGAAAGTAAGCATATTCGCTTGTTCCGCCGCTTTGCTGAAGAGTTTGAAATCGGTTTTGATAGCCACTGTGGATGTATCGGCCCAATACGGGATATTGCTAATGCTGTGCTTGGTCATCGTCCTTTGGGTGTATTGTTGATTATTCTCTACATTGAGTGGATGACCCAATATCACTACCTTGCTAGTATCCGTGATAACAAGAGCGAAAGTTTAGACCCACAGTTTTGCAGCCTGCTACGGAATCACTGGCTAGAAGAAGCCCAGCACACCACTCTGGACACCTTAATGCTGGAGCAATTGGTAAAAGAGTTGGAACCTTACGAAATAACAGCTGGGCTAGATGATTTCTTCAAATTAATCGAGTTCCTCAACGGTGGTTTAATGATGCAAGTGAAACTGGATTTAGAAAGTCTTGCCATAGCTACAAGTCGCACCTTCACCACAGCTGAGCAGCAAGAAATTATAGCCATTCAAGAACAGTCTTATAAATGGACGTTCATTGGCTCTGGAGTTAGCCATGCTAAGTTTTTAGAAGTTTTCAATCAGTTTGGAACTACTTGGCAAGCACAGCTATTAGAGGTGTCTGAGAGCTACTGCTCATAATTAGCTGAGGAAATTACAACTCAAAAATAATCAATGTGTCTGGACGTAGACCTGCGCGGCGTACCAATTATTATCACCTTTAGGGAACAATTATCCGCTGGCGCGCAACTCGCATCTAACATCTAATATTAATTGAAAACAATATCCCTCTTCTGTCACTCTCCGGAGTAAGCAAATAGTAAAAAAGCTAAATCATCCAGAAGCATAACAGGGTTTAAATTGATTCATTGCCGCAATTAAATGATTGAATCCCAGTAACAAATGTGAATTCGGGAAAATACTTAACCAGGGATAAATTAACCAAAATAGTAAAAGTGGTTGGATAATGAGACGCAGATTATTTAAAGTATTCTTCCATCCAGATTCGTGGTTCCATTGTGGATGATTAGAAAAATCTACATCACTATTTTCTTGTACCTCAGGCGGAAGTTGACAAGATTGATTTAAGCTTAAGAAAACTGGAGAATTTAAACTAATCATCGTATAAACACTAAAAATAATCTCCCACCATCTTTCAATATGTTGGTAATTAGTGAAACGGTAATCTGTCCAGCCTAGTTCCTGTTTACATTGTCGAAATCCATATTCAACCCAGGTTCTTAATCCATATAAGTCACCTAAGATTTTCTTGAGATTACCTTGCAGATTCGTCATCACAAAGGAAGTAGAATTTTCTGGCATAGTTTCTGGTTCAGTAGTTATTTCCCAGTAAGTTACGGCTCTTTTTTTACCATAAATTATTTCCCTAATATATCTTGTCTCTGATTTTTGATTACTAAATGTTCTCTCGAATTTACACCACTTATTTGCCCTAACGCTTTGCCCTGCTGGTAACCAGACTCCATGATTACTTCTAATGGACACTACATAACCTAATTTATATTCACCTATTTTTCTAATAAATTGACTACTTTCACCATACAAACTATCAGCCAGTACTAATTCAATATTGAACCCTGATTCCATTAATTCTGTGATTATCTCTGATGCTAACTCTATTTTAGTTTTATATTTATCTGACTCCTTTAATGTTCCTTTTGGTTTAAATACCCTGAAGATTAATGGAAAAGTTATGTTATCGTAAACTCCATAGGCGTTGACTGAAACTATCCCATTATCTACTTTTCCTACGCTGCCTAAATATTGTCTAGCTACATAATCTGTCTTTTTACCTTTTTTTCTATCTCCTGTTTCATCTATTACTAATGTAATTGCCCGACCATCTAATTGTTTTTTCAATTTATTTAATCTTCTTTGCTTGAATTTATCTACTGACCAATCTGAATTTGATAAGAAATGGTGTAATGATTGTGGCGACTTTATACTCACTACCTTCGCTATCTCTGGTAATGACTTCCTTTTTATCGTTGAGATGATTCCCAAGTGTAAATATTTGAAGCACTCATAATTTCTTACTTCTTTAAATAAGTCTTTATACTCTGCACAATATTCATCTATGATGCCAACTGTTGGATGAGGATCTCTTGCCAAATGTTTCAGGATTTGTAATTCTACATCCATTGCCCTGCTTACCTTCCAGAGTTTTTTCTTTTCATCCTTTTATTCAGAATACTCGGAAAGTGACAGAAGAGGGATATCCCTCTTCTGTCACTTTCCGGAATAACCAATTAGTAAAGAAGCTAAATCATCCAGAAGCATAACAGGGTTTAAATTGATTCATTGCAGCAATTAAATGATTGAATCCCAGTAACAAATGTGAATTAGGGAAAATACTTAACCAGGGATAAATTAACCAAAATAATAAAAGTGGTTGGATAATGAGACGCAGATTATTTAAAGTATTCTTCCATCCAGATTCATGGTTCCATTGCGGATGCTTGGAAAAATCCACCTCACTATTTTCTTGTACCTCAGTCTCAAGTTTACGAGATTGATTTAAGCTTAAGAAGACTGGAGAATTTAAACTAATCAATGTGTAAACACAAAAAATAATCTCCCACCACCTCTCAATATGTTGGAAATTAGTAAAACGGTAATCTGTCCAACCTAGTTCCTGTTTACACTGTCGAAACCCATATTCAACCCAGGTTCTTAATCCATATAAGTCACCTAAGATTTTCTTGAGATTACCTTGCAGATTCGTCATCACAAAGGAGGTAGAATTTTCGGGCATGGTTTCTGGGTCAGTAGTTATTTCCCAGTAAGTTATGGCTCTTTTTTTCCCATAAATTATTTCCCTAATATATCTTGTTTCTGATTTTTGATTACTAAATGTTCTCTCAAATTTACACCACTTATTTGCCCTAACGCTTTGTCCTGCTGGCAACCAGACTCCATGATTACTTCTAATTGATACTACATAACCTAATTTATATTCAGCTACTTTTCTAATAAATTCACTACTTTCACCATACAAACTATCAGCTAGTACTAATTCAATATTGAACCCTGCCTCCATTAATTCTGTAATTATCTCTGATGCTAACTCTATTTTAGTTTTATATTTATCTGACTCTTTTAATGTTCCTTTTGGTTTAAATATTTTGACGATTAATGGAAAAGTTATATTAGCATAAACTCCATAAGCATTGACTGAAACTATTCCATTATCTACTTTACCCACGCTTCCTAAATATTGTCTAGCTACATAATCAGTCTTTTTACCTTTTTTCCTATCTCCTGTTTCATCTATTACTAATGTAATTGCCCGACCATCTAATTGTTTCTTTAACTTATTTAATCTTCGTTCTTTTAATTTCTTGACTGACCAATTTGAATTGGCTAAGAAATGGTGTAATGATTGGGCCGAATTTATGCTCACTACCTTTGCTATCTCTGGTAACGATTTTCGTTTTATAGTTGATGTTATCCCCATGTGTAAATATTTGAAGCACTCATAATTCCTGACTTCTTTAAATACGTCTTTATACTCTGCACAATATTCATCTATGAGCGTAACTGTTGGGTGAGCATCTCGACGTAAATGTTTGAGGATTTGTAATTCTACATCCATTGCCCTACTTACCTTTCAGGGTTTTTTCTGTTCATCCTTTTATTTAGAATACCCGGAAAGTGACAGAAGAGGGATATAGCATTTCCCAATCTGGTGAAGTACATTTTCAAAGCTGATAACCTTGTCCCACAAGATTTGGGTGTACCTCAGTAGCTTAGGAAAGGCTATAAGATGTAAGGTTTTCTCTTTCGATTACATCAATCTGTTAAGCCGACATATAATCTGTTAATCGACACTATTGGAGAGGAGGCTTCAAAAAACCAGAGTGAATAAAGTATGAAAAGTAAGTATTCAGCAGTTTATCGTTCACAGGTGGACAAGTAATATTACTACCTGCTAACTCAGTAAATGTATTGGAGCTATCAAATTGTAGAGATTTTGGTTGAAAATAAATTTCGGGAATTGACTGTTGCTGCTCCGACAGCTTTTCAAATAAGAAAGATAAGAAGGGAAATAAAGCATTCTCTGGCATATTCGGGAGAAAAAAATCGACTTTAGAGAGCCAATCTTGAAAAGAAATTTGTTCAATTGAATAGCCAAAATTCTGCATCCAGTTCACAAGCTGATGCCATGAGATAGATTGAGGATTAGAGATGTGAAATATTCTCTGATTCAGTGATTTTGGTTTTGATAACTGGATGAGCGCTTGGCTAATATAATCAACGGGAACAATATCTATTGGCATATTCCAATCAGGTGCGAACCCCAGTTGAATACAGCCTTTAATCAGACTGCGTAAAAAGTCAGAACGGTTACAAATTCCTGTTTGGCTGTGTCCTTCTATCCAACTGGGACGATAGATAGCTGTGGGAATTCCTCGCTCATGAGCAAGTGTAACTAATTTTTCTGCCACCCATTTGCTTTGGGTATAACCGTAGAGACTATGTGGGCGATCGGCTGGCTGTTCTAAAATAACTTGGGTTTCAGGATAGGCAATTGGTGAAAAAACGCCAACAGTAGAGACAAAATGAACGGGTTTAATCTTTGTTTGGCTTGCCAATCTGAGAATTTCTTGTGTACCTAAAACGTTCGCGGCTTTGAGCGCAGAGTATGGATACACAAAGTTAACTAATGCACCGTTGTGGTAGATAATATCGATAGTCTGTGCCAAAGTTTGAAACTGTTCAGACGACAACCCCAGCAGTGGTAGCGAGATATCGCCAATTACGGGAATAATTCTGGAGCTTCTATTTTGCTGCCAAAGCTTGTAAGATTTCAGGATGTTCTTGATGCGTTCGTTACCTTCTTCAACATCACTAGCCCTCACCAAGCAATAAACCTGAGTCTGGGTTTGCTCAAGTAATTCGTGAAGCAAGAAAGCTCCTAAAAAGCCTGTTGCACCAGTTAATAAAACGTTGGTTGGCTCAAAAGCTAAATCAAGCGATGCAGTTTGAGAATTAATTGTTGGATCTAAAATAGCTTCAGCTTCTAAATCGAGGATAGGATAAATAATTGATGCTGCATCATCTCCGGCTTTGATTGTTGCAATGATTTCAGCTAATTCTGCAATACTAGGAGCTATGAAGATATTTTGCAGGGATAACTTTATCTGGAATGTCTTTTGGATCATGAAAAGCATCCGAGCTAATAATAAAGAGTGCCCTCCCAATTCAAAGAAGTTGTCATAAATTCCAACTTTTTCGAGTCCCAAAATTTGAGTTGCGACTACAGCTAATTGCTGTTCAACATCGTTACGAGGTGCAACAAAAGTTTCTTGTAGTTCGGGTCTAAGTCGGTTTGGCGCAGGTAACGACCGGCGATTGACCTTGCCGCTAGGCGTAATTGGTAAAGCTTCCATCACGACAAAACCAGTAGGAATCATGTACTCAGGTAGTTTCTGTTTGAGAAAAGCACGAAGTTGGGGTATCAGATTGGAAAGGTTAACTGTCTGTTCGTCTTGAACAGGATGATCGCCAAGTTTGTTTTGAGTGGTTATTTCAGGGAGAGAATACTGTTGTAGTTCAATGTGCGATGAAGCTGAAGAAGTATCTTCAGACTCTTGTGGCTTCAGACAAAGATAGGCAACTAAGCACTTTTCACCAGGCCGATCCTCACGGTCTATAACAACTGTTTCCTTAACGGCAGGATATTGACTAAGTGCGGCTTCTATGTCTCCTAGCTCAATACGATAGCCGCGAATCTTGACTTGTTGATCTATGCGTCCCAAATACTCAATATTGCCATCTGCAAGATATCTGGCTAAATCACCTGTCTTATACAAGCGATCGCTCCCATCAAAAGGACTGACAATAAATCTCTGTGCTGTCAATTCAGGAGAGTTAAAATATTCTCTTGCCAAACTAACACCACCAACATATAACTCACCAGCAACCCCAACAGGCACAGGTTGTAGGTGTGAATCTAGTAGATATATTTGTGTGTTAGTAATTGGTCGTCCAATCGGTGGCAATGCTGGCCAATCTGGCGGCGAACCAGTCAAGGAAAGGGCTGTCACCACATGAGTTTCAGATGGGCCGTAGTAGTTATGCAAACTACAGTTAGGTAAGTGATTAAACAAATGTGCAATTGCTGTGGTAATGCGTAATTGTTCGCCAGCAGTAATTACCTCACGCAAACTACTAGGTATGATGCTTTGCATTTGTACTGTTTGTGCTAACTGTTGTAGTGCCACAAACGGTAGAAATAGCCTCTCAATCCTTGCTTGGTTGAGAAATCGCAACAGACTTGTGGGGTCACGCCGAGTTTGTTCGGAAATTAGAACGAGTGTGCCACCTGTAGTCAAGGTAGCAAAGATTTCTTGGAAGGAGACATCAAAACTAATCGGAGTATATTGAAGTGTTTTAGCATTAAAACCAACTGTGGAATTTTGCCATTGCCAAGTAATTAAGTTGACAAGGGGACGGTGTGGCATTGCTACACCCTTGGGTTTACCAGTAGAACCAGAGGTGTAAATGACGTAGGCTAAGTTGTCGGGTGTAACTTCGCTTTGGGGATTGGTTGTCGGATTTTGGGCAATTGCTTCCCATTGAGAGTTTATGTCAACTACCAGTGTGTCATGCCTTGGTAGTTTTTCAATTAGATTCTGCTGTGCCAATAGTACTGAAGCTTGGGAGTTGTTGAGCATAAATGCTAAACGTTCTTGGGGATAAGCTGGGTCTAATGGCACATAAGCTCCACCCGCTTTGAGAATTCCTAAAAGAGTGATCGCCATCTGGAGTGATCGCTCAATGCAAATACCGACAAGAACATCTGGTTTTACACCAAGGGTTTGCAAATAATTTGCTACTTGATTTGCTTGCTGATTTAATTCTCGGTAAGTTAAGTGCTGTCCGGCAAATTCAATGGCGATCGCGTTCGGTGTTCTTGCTACTTGCGCTTCAAACAATTGGTGAATACATTCTTGAGGAAAATCGCTTTGAGTCTGATTCCATGTATGCAGTTGTTGTTTCTCGGCTATGGTGAGCAAACAGTATCTATCAACCTGTTCATCGGGATTAGCAACGATGTCCTCCAGTAGTTTTTGGAAATGTGCAGCCATACGAGCGATCGTCGTTGCTGCAAACAAGTCGGTACTATACTCGAAGTAACCTAATATACCAGTGGGCGTTTCAGTCAATTCCAAAAACAAATCAAATTTGACAGTTTTATTATCAAGGGGCAGGTGAGTTAACAACAAACCCGGCACTTGCCAAGTAGATGTTGGTGTATTTTGCAAATTAAATACAACTTGCACAAGTGGATTTTGATTGAGTTCGCGATCGGGTTGTAATGCCTGCACCAGTTCTTCAAATGGTAAGTCCTGATGAGCATAAGCTCCTAAAGTCATCTCTCGGACTCGCTGTAACAACTGCCGAAAACTAGGTAAACCTGACAAGTCTGTTCGGAGTACGATAGTGTTAGCAAAGAACCCCAACATCTTTTCTAATTCAGGGTGAGGGCGATTACCAACGAGCGAGCCAATAGCAATATCTTCTTGTCCAGTGTAATGAAATAGTAGTGTTTGGAAGGCGGCCAGTAGTGTCATAAAGAAGGTAACTCCTTCTTGACGGCTCAATTCCTTCAGTTCTGTGCTTAAAGATGCAGATAAATTCAGGAAATGCCGCGCCCCTCGATAGGTTGACACTGACGGTCGAGGGAAGTCTGTTGGTAATGGCAGTATAGGTGGTAGACTGTTTAACTGCTTTTGCCAATAGGCAAGCTGACGTTCTCGGATATCACCTTGCAACCACTGTCGTTGCCAGACCGCAAAATCAGCATACTGAATCGTTAAATCTAACAGGGGAGAAGTCTGTTCTGATGCGAAGGCAGTATAGAGAATCGCTAATTCTTGCAACAATATTTTCATTGACCAACCATCACAGACAATATGATGCAAGTTGATCAAAAGAAAATGCTCGGTTTCACTCAATTTAAAGAGTGCTGCACGCAGCATCAGATCCTTAGATAAATCAAAACAACGTCTAGCCTCTTGGATAATTAATTCCCAGATTTGGCTTTGATCTGTAGGTGAATCTATGACAGGTAGTTTAAATTTTGGAGATGCATGGATTACCTGTATAGGTTGCCCATCCACAGCTTTAAAGGTAGTATGTAAGATTTCATGACGGTTGATTATTTCTTGGAAACTTTGTTCTAAAGCTCCAACATTTACCAAACCTTTGAGGTGAAAGGCTTCTGGTACATTATAGAAGGGATTGTTTGGTACTAACTGATCCAAAAACCACAATGGTTCCTGTACGGATGCTAAGGGTAAATTAGCGTCGCGTTTTACTGGTTGGATTGGGGGAAGCGTTATAGTTTGTATTTGTTGCCTATCTGTTTCTATCAGCTTTGCAAGTTCAGCTATTGTGGCTGATTCAAATAGAGAATGTAAAGGTAACTCAATTTGCAAAGCATTGCGGATACGGGAAATTACTTGTGTAGCTAGCAGTGAATGTCCGCCTAAATCCAAAAAATTGTCATAAATTCCTACTTGCGTTAAGCCAAGAATTTCACTCCAAATATTTGCTAACGCTATCTCTGTAGGAGTTTGCGGCTCAACAAAATTCTCCTGGTTATTTCCATAGCTTGGCACTGGCAGAACTTGACGGTCTACTTTACCACTAGGAGTTAATGGCAGTTTGTCTAGTAACACGATCACACTCGGCACCATATACTCTGGTAGTTGCGATCGCAAAAATTGCCGCAGTTCACTCACCGAAGTAGCAGGCGCATCTGCAACTATATATGCAACTAAACTCTGTGTTCCAGGTATGTCATTTCGAGGAACTACTACTGCCTGCCGTACTTGAGAATGCTGCTCAAATACAGTTTCAATTTCTCCTGGCTCAATCCGGTAGCCGCGAATCTTGACTTGCTGATCTATGCGTCCTAAATACTCGATATTGCCATCAGCAAGATACCTGGCTAAATCACCTGTTTTATACAAGCGATCGCACTTGTCAAAAGGACTGATAATAAATCTTTCTGCTGTTAAGTCAGGGCAGTTGATATATCCTCTTGCTAGACTAATACCTCCAACATACAACTCTCCAGCAATCCCAACAGGCACAGGCTGTAACTGTGAATCCAACAGATAAATTTGGGTGTTAGTAATTGGTTGTCCGATGGGTGGCAATGCGGGCCATTCTTGTGATGAACCTGTCAAGGTAAAGGCTGTCACCACATGAGTTTCAGATGGGCCGTAGTGGTTGTGCAAAGTACAGTTAGGCAACTGACTAAACAAATGTGCGATCGCTGTTGTGATACGTAATTGTTCCCCAGCCGTAATCACTTCACATAAATTAGTAGGAATAATGCTTTCTAGCTGTGCTATTTCTGCTAACTGTTGCAGTGCCACAAACGGTAGAAACAGCCTTTCAATCTGGGCTTTATTGAGGAATTGTAGTAGGCTTTTAGGATCACGACGCATTTGTTCGGAAATTAGAACCAATGTGCCGCCTGTGGTAAGGGTAGCAAAGATTTCTTGGAAGGATACATCGAAACTAATCGGAGTATATTGAAGTGTTTTAGCAGAACTGACTGTTGAATTTTGCCACTGCCAAGCAATCAAGTTGACAAGTGGACGGTGCGGCATTGCTACACCTTTAGGTTTACCTGTGGAACCAGAGGTGTAGATGACGTAGGCTAAGTTATCTAGGGTGGCTTTGCTTTGGGGATTAGTTGTTTTATGTTGGGCAATAGCTTCTTTTTCATTATCCAAGCAAATGCAATGTGTAGTTTGTAATAACAAACCTTTGCTTAGATGGTTTTGAGTTAATAATATAGAAACTTGGGCATTTTCCAGCATGAAATTTAGACGCTCTGCTGGATAATTGGGGTCAAGCGGAAGATAAGCACCACCTGCTTTTAAGATAGCTAGTGCAGCAATAATAAGTTCTAAAGAACGTTCTAGACACAAACCAACCAAAACATCAGCTTGTACTCCTAATACTTGCAAATGATGAGCAAGTTGGTTAGCACGCTGATTTAGCTCTTGATAAGAAAGACACTGTCCTTCAAATTCTATTGCTATGGTATTAGGTGAACGTAATGCTTGCTCTTCAAATAACTGATGAATTAATGATATTTTGTCCGAGTTTAGATTATGCTGAATCCGGAAAAAATCCACTTGATATTCTGTCGAATTTACAATCATCATCTTTGTATTACCTTAAC
Source organism: Nostoc carneum NIES-2107 (assembly GCA_002368155.1). Lineage (GTDB taxonomy): Bacteria > Cyanobacteriota > Cyanobacteriia > Cyanobacteriales > Nostocaceae > Aulosira > Aulosira carnea. The sequence goes on along the minus strand of AP018183.1, from coordinate 123,130 downwards.
TAATTAAAGGGTCATCATTGAATATCAAATTAAACTTTTTTCACTATTTATGTTTTCTCTAAAACAAGCATTTTTATACTTTTTGATCTGAGAAAAGCTCTAAGTTTATTTACCGTATTTTTCTTAAGAAAATCTTAGGCTTTCAAAGATTTTTAAGCAATTGCAATAAATATTTTTTGATAAAAATATTTATTGTTTTTTAAATTTTAATTAAAATTAAATATATTTAAGCTTAATTATCGATAAGTTAGCAGATATGATGATGAGTAGAACGACTTAAAAAAACTAGAAGAGCAAAGTTTGCTAGACAAGTAGCTTCTCAAGAGTTGTCAAGTAAGCTTGAGGATTGCGACAGAATCGAAGCTGTTCAATGCGAGTAAGTTGATGTTATCGTAAATCAGAGGTGTAATTGTCGCCAAGTTGCCAAGTTTGGACATAAAAGAGAGCCAAATCTTGAAATATAAAAGAATGAAATGCTGTGTCTTCTATGGCTGAAGCTAATTGCACTAGACCTAAAAATTCTGCGCTCACGCACAGAAAGATACCTATAAAATTGATCATTTTCAAAAAAACAGTATTATATACATTTTGGCAAAACCCGCTTTGCTATATATAGCAATCGTAGAAGCGTAGGTGATGTATTTTGCTTATTCTCAGTTACATCTAATTGAAGAAGAATACATCCGTCAGAATCAATCAGTCGCGGGTCTGAATCCCCGACTAATTGAACGCGAGTGCGTCTCTATAAGGGAGAAGACCACCAAATTTTCAATTTGATGGGGGTGCAAAAACGCTGTTTATTCATTCACCAGTCGCACAAAACTCATGCGCTCATTCTGGCTCCTGACGAATGTATTCTGTTTTGATAAGCTTCATCTAGTGCTACCCCTTCTACTCTGGATTCTAATTTTGAATTTTTAATTTTGAATTGGTATCAATTGCTCCCTTCAACAGACCGAACAGATTGGCTTGTTTTCACTACTTGTGAAGGGCTGTTCAATCACTCACCATAGATGAGGCGCACAACTTTTAGCTACATCTGTTTTTCTGTTATCAAGCTTTTGACACCAAGATAAACATGAAACCTATCAAAAAACCGGAACTATTGATTCTCAAAAAGTCTGTTGCTTCACAGCCAGCACTTGAGGAAGTTGCTCTCGAAGAGACAGTCCCTGCTGATGAACCTATCATTGACCAACAGCCAGATTTGGAGGTAGAAAGCCAATCAAGAGAATATCTTCACGTCTACGCTCCGGTGCAAGACGCTCCAGTTCTCCAGTCTGTAGGTAACACTGGTTGGCAGGTTTCTGACATCTGGCGAGATTTACGTATTGATAATTTTTGTGATTGACACCTAAAGTAAATTAACGTGAGTTCGACGGAACTCAAAAATAGTAGGACGTAGAGCAGGCAAGTCTTTGGGGTAAATGTCCAGAGAAGGTTTTTGAGGCAAATAGGTGTAAGCAGTCGAACCAGCCATCAAGTTGATTAAAAAATTAAAAATACTACGATGGCGAGAATGTTCAATTGATACAAGTTTTTTATTAGAATGAATTTTTCGGATCACTTAGCCTATTTTTAATTTCTTTCGCTTTAGCTTCCAAAGCTTTTAATAAATCAGTTAGTTGCTCTTTCTCAATATTCTTGATGTCAGTTTTAGATATATTTTGTATGAGTGAATTAACTTGTAAGTTTGGCTTACCTTGTTTTTCAGGAGAGTGTTTAGCGATAGTTTCGCTCACTAAAGCACGGGTTTGAGCTACAGTTAGTTTTTGGTACAAAACTTGTGATGTTAGATTTTGTCTAATCTTTTTAGCCTTAGTCTCTTCAATTCCTAGATTTTTAATATTAAGTCTTTGTAGGCAACGAGCATGATTAGCACCAAGCCCTGACTGTCGAATCGCATTCTTTAAATCTTGAGGAAGACGCAAACAAGGAAATACATTAGCATCTATAGATGCTGGATTTTGCTGAAAACGTAGTAATAACATGAAAATATTGGACTCTATTTCATCCAATCCAAAATCATTAATGCTTTTTATTTGCTCTTCCCTAGTAGCACTAACAAGTTCAGTTAATTGAGGTAAAAGTTTTTTAGTATTTAGTCTGACAATGACTCGTCTGACTGCTTTAATAACTTCTTCTTGTTCAATATCAAAGGCTAACATAGCTTGTTGAACTAAGCCTTCAGCTAAGTCTAATTCGTTTAAACCTTCTCTGTGAAGACTAGTTAATAAAGTTTGTGCATGTAGTTTGGCTTCTGAAAGTTCTTTAGGAAGCATAACTGCATCCAACATATCAATTTCAGGTTGCAAATACTCTGAAACTGATCTCCATCGCCGTTCTCCATCAAATAGGAGATTTCCTGGCAACAATATAATAGGCTCTTGTTGACCTTCTTCTTTAATTGAAACAGCCATACTGCGAATGCTATCCGCTGTAAATGTCTGTCTTGCCTGTTTCGGGTTGGGTTTAACTTGGCTGTAATGAATTTTAAATATGCCATTAGTTTTCAAACATTCTCTTAAATCTTCAATTGTTTGATTAAGATAATTACGTTCTTCTTCAGCAAGATTTCTATCTGCTTGTTCTTTTTTTAAGTTCGTGATTTCTGCCTGTAATTCTTCTATTTGTTCTTCAAGCTCAAATCTTTGTTGTGAATCAGCGGCACCAGCAAACATTCCAAGTACACTTGGTTTTTGAGACGTTGACATTATTGACCTCTTATTATTCTTAGCTCTTGAATTAATATTTCAACAATTGGAAGAAAATCTGCTCTGGCTTCTCTACCTGGTCTATAAATTCCTAGAGGTAAACCTCTTCCTGAAGCATTAAGAATATCTGCTGATTCTCGAATTGGATTAAAATACTGAATGCCCAAATTCTTACAGACTATGGGTAATTCTTCTACAATACTCCTATGTGCTACCCAATCACTCCGCCAACGAGTAGGAACAATACCTAGAATTTTCGGGGCGGGCTTTAATCTTAATCTTTTGCAGTTGTAATAATACCATTCAATCATTGCAGCAGCACTCTGAGAAGCTTTATACTCTGGCTGAATAGGAATTAATACGTGACTGGAAGCGGCTAGTGCCGTTAGTGGTAAAGGTTCTAGAGTAGCAGGGCAGTCGATAATTACAAAATCATGGGACAACGGATAGTCGCTCAGTCTATCTGCTAAAAGATAAGCTCCTCTTAAGTCTTTTGAGACCATTTGAATGGTCTCATGCAGTTTTCTCCCTCCTTTGCAAACTTGAATTTTATCAATCTTATTTTGCCAAGCCGAAACTAAGGGCCAATGCCCATTAAAATTTGCATCGTAAACATCCGCCATTGTACCAGGTGCTTCAACTGAGCCTAACCCACAAAATAATGTCAGTGATTCATTAGGATCTATGTCTAGTAAAGCAACTGAGTAGCCACGGACACCTAACTCGTAAGCCAGATTGTAGGAAACAGTACTTTTAGCTACCCCTCCAGCATTAGTTTCAATTGACAGAATTAAATTTGCTGACATGACGGTTTTTATCGATTAAGTATAGTTCATACTTGAAATACTGAGATAACGTTATCTCAGGTTTAATTATTTTTGAGATAATGTTATCTCAGATTTGATTAAGCTTTGTCAAGAATAATTTTGGATATAGTGAATACAAGCTTAGAACACAATAAACAAAGAAAGAGTAATCCTTACAGGTGTTGAGCTAGAGTAACTCAATTTACAGTTGATATTGTCAAAAAGCGCGGTCTAGTTGCAAAGATTTTTTATAATCTTGCACAAACCGGGCTTTTTTGATGACTCAGATTTTCTAAATTTGGTTCTACAAAATTTGTTAATTTATGGACTTATTCGATCAGCATCTAGCCCAAGTCACAGCAGTGGAAGCTCCACTCGCAGCCCGAATGCGTCCTCAAACTCTTGATGAATTTGTTGGTCAAGACCATATCCTCGGCACTGGAAGGCTGCTAAGACGTGCCATAAGTCTAGACCAACTATCCTCACTAATTTTCTATGGGCCACCAGGCACTGGTAAAACAACTTTGGCGCGTGTGATAGCTAATACAACTCGCGCTCATTTCATTGCGATTAATGCCGTACTCTCTGGAGTTAAAGAAATTCGCGCCGCCATTGAAACCGCACAAGAGCAACGCAAATTCCACAACCGCAGGACTATCCTGTTTGTGGATGAAGTCCATCGGTTCAATAAGTCTCAACAAGATGCACTGCTGCCGTGGGTAGAAAATGGCACAGTCATTTTAATTGGCGCAACCACAGAAAATCCCTATTTTGAAGTGAATAAAGCGCTAGTCAGTCGTTCGCGGATTTTTCAGCTTAAACCATTACAGGATGAAGACTTGTACCGGATTGTTGAGCAAACACTTTCTGATTCTCAACGTGGTTATGGCAAGCTGAAAGTGCAGATTGATGATGATGCGTTAGCTCACTTAGTTAATGTTGCCAATGGTGACGCTCGTTCACTATTGAATGCTTTGGAATTAGCCGTAGAGACGACATCAGCTAATTCTAAGGATGTTATTCATATCACCCTGGCAGTCGCCGAAGAATCAATTCAGCAGCGAGCGGTTTTATACGATAAAGAAGGTGATGCTCATTTTGATACCATTAGCGCCTTTATCAAAAGCTTACGCGGTTCAGATCCTGACGCAGCACTATACTGGCTAGCGAAAATGGTGTATGCAGGTGAAGACCCACGCTTTATCTTCCGCAGAATGTTGATTCTTGCTAGTGAGGATGTGGGACTAGCTGAACCCAATGCTGTTGTTGTAGTCAATGCTTGCGCTGAAGCATTTGATCGCGTCGGTATGCCTGAAGGACGATATCACCTAGCGCAAGCAACACTTTATTTGGCAACTGCACCCAAGTCCAACAGCATTATGGGCTTTTTCGATGCTTTGGCAGCTGTTGAGAGCGAAAGGTCAGCAGATATCCCCAATCATCTCAAAGATGCTAATCGAGATAAAAAAGGATTTGGGCATGGAGCAGGCTATCTTTACCCTCACGCTTACCGAGACCATTGGGTGGCGCAGCAATACTTGCCTGCTAGCTTGCAAGGACAAGTATTTTATCAACCATCAATGCAGGGATTTGAGGAAAAAATTAATGCTCAGGTTGCCAGTCACCGTGAAGCTCAATTAGCTGCTTTAGTAGAAGGAATGGGTGTTGCTTCTCTAGAAATTCTCACTTATGGCAGTATCGACCGAACTAGTGAATTATGGCTACAACGTACTCTTTCGCAAGTAGGTACGCAATTAGCAGTAATACGCGATCGCATTTTCACCTTAGCCCAATTACAACGTCATCATTTGGTTTTGGATTTAAATGCAGGTAGTGGTTTACTCACCTGGGAAGCAATCCGCCGTGTCGGGGAAGGTGGAGTTTATGCTTGTGTTAATAGTCAAAATGATGCTCTTGCTCTCATTGAACAAGCAGCAGCACTTCCAGAACTGATGCGTCCAGTGATATTAAATGCTCAAATCAATGAACTACCTGCTGTGCTAGCTTCACAAACGCCAGGAGTAATATTTGACTACATTATTGGTCGCAATGTATTGTTTGCCCAACCAGATAAAGCGAGCGCGTCCCAAATTCTAGCTAAATTACTGCCTTCGTCAGGAAAAATACTGCTGGCGGAATCAATCCCACGCCACACACAAAGGCTTTATCGCTTAATTGAGCCAGAAAAGTTGGATAAAAAATTGTATCAGCGTTTAGTTACGGCTGAAGAGGCTATTTACTCGAATCAATCAGACCCGATGTTGAACTGGGATGCTTTTGATTTGCAGCAAGCTTTTGAAGATGCGGGGTTAGCAGTCGAAGTATCAGTTGAGCAGAACACAACACCAATACACATTACCTCAGGCTTTATTGAGCGCTTGTTTAGAGCTAATGCAAATCGACCCAGTTATGGTGAGCGACTAGCTCAGAATCTGACATCTCTTGAAATACATTCTCTCAATGAGATATTTATGCGTTGCTTGCTCAATCAAACAGTTAGTTGGATGAGTTCTACTGCTTTTGTGAAAGCAGCATATAAAATTTGACATCATTAGCAGTCTACAAAAATTTTCTGGGGTATAAGTAGGTGCTATATATACCCCATAAATACTTGAGAATTTTTATGCTCAATTTAACCCCTATATAGGGTATATATAGGTGATGCTTAGGGTATTTTTTGCTCATTAAAACTTTATACCCCACTTGACCCCCATGACCAACATTCACACCTTACAAAAAATTTTTCCCTCCGGCTTTGATAACGGTTACGGTAGCATCAAACTTTTAGTCGATGGTTTTGATGTTGTTCGCGTTCCCAGTTATATTTCTTCTGTCGATATGGAAGATGTTCCTGGAAGAGTAGTTTTCAATGGTACTGCCTACACCGTCGGCGAATCTGCTTTTCGCACAGGTTATCATTTTGAACGCAATACCGACAGCAATGAAAATAAAGTCAATAATGCACTGATTACATTATTGGGTGCCTTGGCACATCTGCCACACCGTAAAGCTTGGCATTTAAAGTTAGTCGTCAGCCTACATGATGTTGGTTTAGCATCTGAATTAAAACAAGTACTCAACGGTGAATACCAACCAATACTTGCTGGCAAAGTTTCAGAGGTCAAGATAGAAGTGCTCAAAGTCGTCCCCGAGGGAATGGGTGCATTGTTTGGGCAACAACTTCCCCCAAAATTAACCGTTTTGGACTTTGGCAATGGTACCACTCTGTATTCTCGTTACAGCCAAGGTAAGCGTGAAGTTCACACTCCTTATCCCACAGGTGTAGAAGTCCTCATAGAGGATATCTCCCAAAAGATGAAACATCTTAATGGCGGTAAAATCGGTGACCCATCAAAAATTCGATTTTGTCTAGAAATGGGACATACCAGGTATAGCCGTGATATTGATATCAAAGATGTCTACAGTGCTTGTTTAAAGGACTGGTACGAAAAATACTTGAAGAAAGTTGTGAATCTCACACTTGATGCCAAACACGCTGGAGACGAAATTTGGGCGATTGGTGGGGGTTGTCTGTTACCTGGATTTAAAAAGTTATTAGAGAAGAATGGGTTCAGAATTCTGGATAATCCCGTAGAAGCTAATGCCTTTGGACTCCTAGAGATGGCTAAAGCAATTGTCAAAAAGAATACCTAAGCATACTTTGTCGAAGATAACAATGGCAGACAAACAAGACTCAACCCCAGAAAAAATTCGTATTAAAGACAGCTACCGTGAACGCATATTTGCAGAATCACAACAATTAGATAAAAGTTACTTAGAGACGCTTTACTTTATCATTGATTGCTATTTTGCGTTTAAAAAAGGTGCATTCCCGATATATCCAACAGTCACATATACACCTGTTGTTACTCCTAATGCTACAAAGCAAAACTTAGAAGAACAGTCTACTCCAACGCCATCTACACAAGAAATTCAAGAAACTTCAGATGGCGAAACTTTTACTCTTGATTTTGATTTGTAACCAAGTGGGGTAGCTCTTGGTTCGCACCAAGAGCTACACTGCTCTTTTCTTCACCAAGTTTTGGAGAAAGAAAAAACTAAGAAACACTGACTCTATGAAATCGATGATCTGCTCACAGCAAGGATTTTTCGTAGGTAATGTCGCGCAACACTTTTGCCCGGTCGCAGCTACGGGGGCGCTCGCACTTTTACGACCAGGTATGGTAATTCGGAAGTTTGGAAGTTAATACCGTTACCTGCTTGAGCAGTGACGATTACAGCCACTTACACATTCTCCAGGCGATGAGCCTATTGTTAGCAATCTCAAGCTACAAAATCATTATGAAGTATTGACATTTTGTAATCGCTAACTTAACTTGCGCTACCCATCCATAGTTTTAACTTCACCATTTTTATCTGCATTCTTGACTTCTTTATCTGTATTCTTGACTTCATTAGTTGATTTAAACCAATTGTTAGCAGTCAGATGAATAATACTTTGTTTTTCTTCAGGTCTAACTTCTGGAGCAGTTTGTTCGGTAGCCGCCAGTAAAATGCTTAGTTTACCAATGTTAACACGCTCCTCATGATATCTATCTAATCGTTTGTTAGCTTCATTTACACGATTAAAAAATAGTACAGTAACCGCTTCTAAGATAACACCCGATCCAGAAGCAAGAGCGCCAACAATAAAATTTTGAGGCTCTGGTTTTTTTGGTTCATTTTGATTTTTTTTTGATTCAAGTGTTACTTCTTTATGTAAATTATTTTTATTAACTTCATTTGTTAATAATAAATTATGAATACCTGTATGTAACAAAAAAACACCATAGCAAATCAAAATAAATCCCGGAATTGTAGAAAATAACGAAAGAAAAAACCAAGTTTTTGCCTCTTTACGTACATCATTAGAATAAGTTGTAAGTTCTCTAGATAAGTCTTTAGTCTCTTTATTTTCTAATTCTTCAATTTTTTTGGCATTTTCGTAGGCTAATGCAATCTGATTTGCATAAGCTTGATATACATCTTTATTATTTTCTAATTGTTTTTCATCTATTTTTCTCGAGAACAGTATCCACATAACTCCAATCTTTTTTAACCCAGCAGAAAAAGGCAGGCATAATCCACAAGATATATTTAAACTACCAAAAACAAAATTTATTAATTTATAATCTTTGCGATTAAAATAAACTTTCTTAGAAGTATTTTCTAAAACTTGTATCAGATGAGCAGCTTGGCGAGGAACAATTTCTTCCTTTAAAATAATGGGGTGATTGTTAAAAATCATACTGTTTTTATCTTGAAATGGAATCACAATAACTTCTGCGACTCCTAATGATTCTCGAGTTGCTGCAACTGCTTTATACAACATATTTTGAGGAGATTCTGAGATAACATTGGGCAAAGATTGATGCAGACTAGTCAACATCCCATTATTACCTTTAATAAAATCAATCAAGCTTTTCTTTTGATATGCAATGGCAACCTGTGCTGCAAAATGCTCAATAACTTCTTGATGTAGTTTGGTGAAGGCATAAGATTTACTATGCTCAAGATTAATTACCCCAATTACTTTATTATTTTTTTGGTCTATAATGGGGACAACTAATTCGGAAAGTGTTTCTTGATCGTATTCAATGTAGTGTTGCCAATATTCACTGTTTTTCTTTTTTTCCTCATTAATATCATTAATAAGTATTGCTGTTTGATTTCTAGCAGCAAGTCCTATAATTCCTATCTTGTAATTTTCACAAGACTTATTCTTTAAGTCTGTCAAGATATACTCAGGCCACGCAGCTGTTACCTCAGGCTTATCTTCATCATTATATATATCGACAAAACTGAAACTTGCTCTTGATAGTTCGCAAGAATATCTAGCCACATCTCGCAATAATAAGCCAATATCATCTTTATCTGCTATTTCTGCAATAGCACTAGTAAATTTTTGATGAGCATCCGCTCTAAATTGATTTTCCGATAGAGTATTTTGGTCGTTAATAATACTAGCTGCTTGTTTAGCAAACAACTCCAGTGCAAACTTTTCAACTTTAGAAAATGGCTCTTCTGAATATTTATTCAAATACAAAGCTCCAATCAGAGATTGCTGATTATCTTTAGTAATTATCAGAGGAACTACAATCTTGCTTTTAACGCCATTATCTCTAAGTTTTCTGTCAATCCGGTCAAAATTACCCAACTTTTTAGAAAATTCGACAGTAGTCATATTTTCGATAACAGAATCAGTAGTACCTTTCCCATTTAGGCGAGGAGGTGCTTCAGACCCATTAGGATAAGTATAGTATGGTGATTTTATAGATCTATATTCTTGGGAGCTTAAGCTGTACAACCCTAATTTGACAAGCTGCTTTAAAAGATAAACTTTCCACAACGAGATTATCCCATATTCTTCTTTTTCTAAATGCTGGATAAGATGAATGCTTGCCGATCCTGCACTTGTCATTTTCAATGCATGCTGACAAATTTGCTTGAGAAGTTGTGTCTTGTCTGGATCGAGTACAAGTTCAGCCATTTTTGAACTAATATCTTTCAAGGATTCTAAAGTCATTGTGCGTTCAATTACAGTAGCGGCACTAAGTGCAATATATTCAACTAAATCTCGATCGTAAACATTAAAATAATCTGTCTTTTCTTCTTTATAACAGGAGAAAACACCAATAATGCGCTTAGGCTCCTCTGAGTTATTATCAGATACTGGTATTACAGGTACTGCTAATAATGAAAGATTATCACCTGTATGTTTGAAAGATGGAATAAAATTCGCATCTTCAATTGCATGAGGAACAATTCTACTCTCCCCAGTTTGTAATACAGTACCTACAATTCCTACACCTTTTTTAAATGGGTGTCTAGTTTTTTGTATTTCGGTTTTTAAATCTTTCTTAGCTGAAGTTAATTCTTCGAGGAATATTTCTTTTTTAGCGTTATCAGTATCAGATGAAACAAAAAAGTAATTACAATTGTCACATTTCAGTTCATCTCTTAATTTTACAAGTATTTTTTTGATCAAGTCTTGACTAACTAAATCATTCCCCATCTCATTCATAATACTTGTGATTACTCTCTTATTTCTTTTAGAGAAGAAGTCTATAATAATATTGGCGAAAATTTCTCCAAAATCTTTTAAGAAATCTACAAGCCTATGGTTATTTGGTTTATATTTATTTTCTCTTGTATGATCGAGAGTAATAATAGCTACGGTCTGATTTTGATGTTTTGCGGCTAAGCCTAGCCAAGATTTGATATCTTTTGTTGTTGCTTCTTGGTCATCCCAACCCAAATCAGCTAATGATTGTCCCTTTGCTGGATTTTGTCGTAAATCCTCTAGATTTTGGATAATAAATATTGTCTCTTTATCAACTCTCATCATGAGTTTGTCTTCTTGGATGTCTTTCAGTAGTCTCCGCTTTGGCTGATTATTTGGCGGGTCAACGGAGTCAAATTTTAATAAATATCTTTTAGAAGATCCTGTATTTTTATCAACTAAAGATATAGTTGCTCTTTCATATCCAACCAAAGGATGATGTTGTAATTGATGAAGTGCTTTATCAATAATGGAATCTAGACTATCAGTTTTAAGCAGATTGCTTTTAAAATCTTCCAATGATTTCTTATAATTCATCTCCTCTGCTAATTCTTTAATAGATGCTTCTAGGGCAAACAGATTAATCGGGCAGACAAAAGCACGTTTTTTTTGTAATAAAGCTTCTCGCATATTAGCCATTAATTCGTGACCATCAAAAGCAAAAATAACAATAAATCCTACGTAAGATATATTTTGTTCTTTCATGAAACTATCTAGTTTTTCCCAATCTCTAGATTCCTTAACACCTACCCACATAATCAAAATATCTATTGCTGCTAATTTTGATTGGGTATCTTCCAGAGACTCAGATTTTTGTAATGTTAAATTAGAGCGAGATTCAATAAAATGTAAAACTTTTTCCCGCTCTTGGCTAAATGAATTGCTAGTATAAGAATAGTTGAGAAATAAGACACTAATATGATTTATAGTCATTTCCCTTCTCCTCTGAAATTCAGTTATGATTAAGCATGTAAACTTGCAGGTGAATCTTTTATACTCACCGTGACAGGCTTGATTAAGACCATATACCAGTTTATTGCCAGCTTATTTTTAGTGAACTATTTTGCAAGCTAATATTCATCCATTGAGATTTGCAAAAATATGGATTAAGACTTGGAGAATTTGCAGGTAACAAGTTGGTTTGAGTACCTCCCTTAATATCTCTGCGTTTACCAAGTTTTGGCTACCTGTATGCAAAGACAGTACTATTTTTTTCAAAACAAATTACACAATTTTCAATTGTATTATCTCTAGTTTTTTTACCTAAGAATTATTAGATGTATAAACTTATGCAACACTTTGTTAAGTAAATAACGCAAAAATCATACTTTCCTATGCTAGAGGTTGCTAAATTATGTAAACATATAACTATTTAGACATAAACTAAAATAGCATGATTACGATTGCCTAAGCTCGACTTTATCCAAAATTAAAAACTTGGTTTTCCTTATTTGACAAAAATCCTGGTTTTTTGGCAAATACTTTTTCCATGTCACTGATTCACGCTGAAATCGAAAAAGTAAAACTACTACCCCATATAGATTTCAGCAAAGCGTGATTGCGTTTAGTAACTTGAGTTTAGACTAGGCAGCAACAAATGACCCAGCAGTGCTGAGTTCATAAAACACAACCTTCAAGAATGAAGATATTTGAGATTAAGCAGATTTTTGTTCCTCTTTCCGTGGTTTAGAAGCAGTCTTTTTAACAATTGGATATCGTATTTTCCGGTTACGGGCTTTACCTGGTGTCCACCCAAGGGACTTTCCACGAGGTTTGGGTGGAGAGGTAGGAGTACCAATCGCAGCGAAAACTCCACCCATAGCTTGAGCAACTCGTCCTGGGGTCAATTTATCCATTGACTTTTGCCAGGGAAGAGGATTATCAGCAACTATATCACGAGCTAACCATAACTCCCAGGTCATTAACGGCATTAAGTCACTCCAATGTTCACATTGTTCTGGAGTACTGAATTTTGGTACTGTCCAATGTAAGCGTTGCTTGAGAAAGCGATACCAATGGTCAATCGTGAATCGGCGCAAGTACAATCGCCAAACTTCATCCAATGGTGGCATTTGTTCCCCAACCCAAGCTAACCACAAGGGTCTTAATACTCTCAAATTGCCATCAAGATCAAGACGTTCCACCCTCAGTAGCGTCATGGGGCGTGTAGCAGCTTTGCGAAAATGCAAATCTTCCCACAGACTGACTTTAACTCGTCCCAATTTTGGGTCATTTACTTCCAGCACAGATGCCACTTCGCCCCAGGTTGAGGGTTCATTGAGTTTAAATTGAGCACCATGCTTGCGAGGACGACCCTTGCCAGAGTAAGCAGGTGGTGCGCCCCATAGACACAGATTTGAACGTAGTCTAACTAAGATATCGGCTTTTATACTAGCTGTCTTTAACACAAAAGGCGCACAACCATATTCACTGTCCCAAAGCGAAATTGGTCGAACAGACATTGATTCACATACCTTTTTGAGTTGTTCAACTGCTTTCTCAATCGGATTGTCCCAACTGGTAATCCGTTCATGCCTCAGCGGTAGTGCCCAACTTCCTGAATCCTCTGGTATCCAAGCTATAGTACTATATCCCTGCCCAATCGTAATCGGTTTATTTCCCGCGATCTCTGTGCTACTGTGTTCTATTGTCCGTTCTTTGAGTGTCACCGCATCTGGGCGTGACCAAGCTGTATGATCTCCTGCCAACAATATGCGTTTTTCTGTTGGTATTTGCTTGATATATAACTCCATTAATTTCTCGCGGTCTGGTTTGGTATCTTGTATCGCTTCATAGATACTCGGCCATTTGCGTCTAAACACTGGCGATAAAGATAAATCTGCCAGACTGTAGACATTACGGGTCAACAGTATCGCATCTGTTAGTTCAAATGTTGCATCATGTGCTTTGCCTAGATGCGTATAGGCTGCTTGACGAAATTCTTCGAGTCTGGCACGTTTCATATTGGCAGATAAGAGTAGGTGATTCTCTCTTAGCTTCTGCCGAAAGGGGGACTGTCTTCAATCAGACATCCCCTTTTTCTCTTTCATCTCTCCCATTTAGTCTAAACTCCAGTTAGTAACAATTGGTACTTATACTCGTCAGTCTGTAATCTTACTTAATAAAGAGAAATAGCTGTAAGCCTTATATAATAAACTTTTTAGTTTAATTGCTTATATAACTATATTGATGAACATAGTTATTTATAACGACTTGTAAAATCTGCTTGACTTATTTATCAAGCAAATACGAGAGTAAGAAATGAAATACATCAGTATTTCTACTTGAAAAGGGTAACTCTAGAAGAAATCTGCATCATCTGTAAGTTTTAGAGAATAATGCACAGATAGATGCTGTAGTTTGTGGTATTAATAATCTTTTAAAAAATACAGGAGTCATATAATTCTTAATAATGCTGGGAAGATTTGCTCTTTTTGCTTCCCCAATTACACATTCATGGGTAAACCATAGGCAATACCTTTGCGAAACTCCAGGATATTTTAACTAATTCCCAAGTGATCGCCGCTTACAATAACGATCCTTTCGATCCTCTTGCGCTCGCACAGTTAAGAATTGGAGCATATCAAAAAGCGCTCGTAATGAAATATATCGATACTCATTCAAACAACTAAAGAAAAGCAAATTAATGAAGCACAAGCAAATTTAGAATCTCTCCCGAAAAGCCTTAAAGCTGCCGAGCATCGCGTTAGTCATTATCAAAACCTCATTAGTGGCAGATTGAATGCTTCTGAAGTATCGAGTCTTGCACTAGCAGTAACAGCTATTATATTAGAGACTGCTGCAACCGTATTTAATACCCTAGCTGGTACTGCTTATTTAGCTCCTAATATCTATAGACTTGCTAATGGAGGAATGAATTTCGGTGCGTTTGTTCAGATGTCAGGTGCAGCATTAAGTGGAACTGCCAGTACACTTAATTAAGCTTCTTCTTTGGCTGCCACAATACCTGGATTTCTCACAAGACTTTAGAAAAGAGGGGTCAAAAACTGCCAAAATGTATATTGCAAAAGAATCTCAGCAGTTTAAAGTATGACCCCAAATAAAAATCATTGTATCCCGGAGCAGTTCATTTTCGGACAGGTACAGTCATCCTCAGTTATAGTTAATTTCAAGGGTGAGCCTGTAACATCGGATGCAGGATTAATATTAATTGCGGAATTAGACAAAAAAAGAGAAATAACATCACGATTCGCAGCATGTTTCAAAGACTACCGAGACCCAAATAAAATTTTATATCCAGTTCATAGTTTAGTTGCACAAAGAATATATGGCTTAATCATGGGCTATGAAGATATAAATGACCATGAAACCCTTCGTCATGACCCAATATTTGCGCTCGCAGTTGGAAAAGTAATTAACTCAGAACAAGAATTAATGACTTTAGCAGGGAAAAGTACCTTAAATCGTCTCGAACATTGCCCAGAAGATGTACCTTCAAGAGAAAATAGTCGGTATCACCGTATTGAATATGATTCCGAAGCGATAGAAACGTTGTTAGTTGAGCTATTTTTTGAATCTTTTAAAAAGCCACCACGGCAGATAATTGTAGATTTAGATGTTACGGATAATTTAATACATGGTAATCAGGAAGAAACATTTTTCAACCCTTACTATAAGGGATATTGTTATGCCCCACTTTATATTTTCTGTGGTAAACACTTACTTGCGGCAAAACTTCGTGCATCCAATTTAGACCCAGCAGCATGGGGGTTAGAAGAATTACAACGAGTCATAAAAATAATACGTTCGCGATGGGAAAATGTGAAAATTACTATTCGCGGAGATAGCGCTTATTCCAGAGAAGATATTATGGCATGGTGTGAATCCGAAACTGGAATTGATTATGTGTTTGGGCTGCCTGAAAATAATCGTCTAATTCAACTATCTCAGTCAATCAAGTATCGTGCATCCCAAGAATACTCAAGAAAAATTGAACCCGTAGTTGAGTTTTTTGAAAGCTTATTTCCTGGAACACCGGATTTAAAAAAAGATGCTGCAATGTGTGTTGATAATTCAGTTTGGTATTGTTCACTTGATTATCAAACGTTAGACAGTTGGAGCCGTAGCCGTCGTGTTGTCGCCAAGGTTAATTATAGCTGTGAAGAAGTCGATACTCGCTTTGTAGTAACTTCGCTCCCTGTTCATAAAATTCCTCCAGGACAGCTTTATACTCATAAATATTGTCCGAGAGGCAACTTAGAAAATTGTCTAAAAGAACAAAAATTAGATTTAAAAAGTGATAGAACAAGTACCCATACATTTGAAGGAAATCAATTACGTTTATGGCTTGCAGCTATTGCTTACATTTTAATGAACACCATGCGAGAGAAATGTTTAGTCAATACGGAATTTAAAAATGCAACGATTGGAACTATACGCACAAAATTATTAAAGCTAGGAGCCGTTATGACTATTAGCAGACGAAGAATTTTAATTGCAATTAGTAGTGCTTGTCCTTATCAGGACATTTTTGCAACAATTTATGAGTGTTTATCCCGACTGCCAAGCCAATTACTAATGACATAATTGAATTCATCAGTAATAGCTAATTCTAATTTTAAATAACTATTAATTGGGTTATTTTACTTAATCTAGTCCAACAAACTGGCATATCAATTTTTATTACTAATTTCTTATTTCCTCCGTATTTTTCAAATTTAATGTATCCTATCCATCTTTTGTGTACTCGGTTTTTACTTTGAACTACTCATAATCTGTGGGGAGTTTGATAATGTATCAATTAAGTTATCCTAAATCTGACTAACCCAAGTATTTTTTTCTCACCCGTGAGAAATCCGGGAATAGCACAATATGAACGCTGTGCAGAAGACTGGCAACTTCAGCTGCAAATGGCTCAAGATGATGTAACTTTAATTACCCCTAAACGCTGCAATAAAGCCGAATAATTCACAAGCATCCGGTTAGCAAATATAGCAGGCTTTGAGAGACTTCAACAATCAAATCCTCTTTGAGTAGGAATAATAATTTTTGTATAAGTTTGAGATTCAGGACTGCTGATACCTGAATCCCCTTTTTATAAAAAAATCAGCAATAAGCTTTTTTACGAATCCGTTCCAACATCTTCCGTTTTGTTTATTTCATCTCCCTATTATCATTTCATTTTTGGAAAAATTTATAATGCCAAATGTGTCAACGATTATTAGTTATGGTGAAATAGTGCTGACTGTAAATCTTGAGTCAGCAATTCATGAAGTCATAGATAGACTAAATTTGAGATATGAGATTCGGGCTGATGGTATCTGGTTTTTCAACCCTATTCCCAGCAAAACAGGGATAACATTATTTGATTTGCTCGATCCAATCATGAGTGGACGTGCTTGTAATGTTAAGGGTGAAGGAAGCCTATTCTTAGGAGTGTTGGGTACATTACCCGATAAGCCCTTTAAAGTAATGCTACGTTATGGCTCGAATGATTTCACGTTACGCACAGTTTCTGAAAACCCTTTTTTGCGCTACTTGAACCTGTTCTTCAAGAATCTCGATTTGCAGTTTACTGAACATCGAGGCGACAAAAAACTTACTGTTGAAGGCAAAGTAAACTTTGTTTTATTTGAGTCTGAAGGCTTATTGAATGCTGAACTTAATGAGCAGTCAAGGCTTAGCTTTAGGTACAGACCAGAATTATCACCTCTTACTATAGAAATTGCCCAACTCGGCAGGCTAGATGTGACAACATTAGAAGTAGGTACATTATATGCTTCTTCTAATGGATTGCAGACTCTTTACACCTTTAATGAAAAAAATGGAAGTCTTATCCATGATGTATCAGGAGTAGGAGAGCCTTTCAACCTCAAAATTGAAGAAAATGAAGCTGTTCAATGGATTGAGGGAGGAGGACTGAGAATTCTGAAACCGACTTTGATCCATTCAAAGACAGCAGCTAATAACCTGATTGAAGCTTGTAAAGCTAGCGGAGAAATTACTTTAGAAGCTTGGGTTAAACCAAGTAATGCTAACCAATGCAATCGCTCGCGCATTATTAGTCTGTCGTCTAATAATGGACAACGCAACTTTACTCTGTCTCAAGATTCAGATAAATACATTTTTCGTTTACGGACGACTCAGTCTGGTGATGATGGTATGAAATCCTTAGAAACACCAGACGGATTAGTGAAATCTGAACTGTTACACCTTGTCTATAGTAGAAGTCAAAATGGCAAGACGGTATGCTATGTCAACAGTAATGAAGTTGCATCTCAGGATATCTTAGGTAACTTTTGTAATTGGGATAATGGCTTGGAGTTTGCTCTAGCAAATGAACTTACAAAAGATCGTCCTTGGCTAGGAGAATATCATCTTGTTGCAATTTATAATCGAGCTTTGTCAGCAGAAGAAGTAAATCAAAACTTCCATCGCTATAGCTATTTGCCTGGAATAATCCGTGGGAACCTGAAAATTGCCGATGTTCCAAAACCACTGGATGAAATTCCAGTTGAAATTCAGCTGTTCTCTAATCAAAGTCTGATTAAAGCCAATTCATCCGCTTTAACCGTTACTCCCAATTTCCGGTTTGATCGAGTTGATATTGCTTGGATGAAAAAAACGGATACATTGGAGCAGCAAACGGGTAAAATTGCGGCTACGTTATGGGATAACTCATTAGAATTTGAAGTA
The DNA here is from genome assembly GCA_002368155.1 of Nostoc carneum NIES-2107. Classification (GTDB taxonomy): domain Bacteria; phylum Cyanobacteriota; class Cyanobacteriia; order Cyanobacteriales; family Nostocaceae; genus Aulosira; species Aulosira carnea. The sequence continues at coordinate 104,891 of AP018183.1, read as the reverse complement.
ACTTTACCCCCACGTCCCAACCAGCCTATTGTGGCTTTGAAGAGAGCTACCGCAGAAAGAGCACTAACATTGAAGGGATTGGGAAGCTTGTCTGTATCTCAACTCGATCTGTATAGTTGTCAGGCTGATGTAACAGTGTGGAATATTCGATCAAATGCTCGTGCAAAATTAACAGCTTTCCCACCACCACTAAAGGAACCTCTGCCAGCAAGACTTTTTATTGATGCAGGAAAACTGTGGTTAGGAATTGAGTCAGAGTCTACGTTATCCATTGTTGAGCAATTAGCTTTTGATCGCATAGACTTGCGCTTTACGTGTGGGGAAACGAACTGGCAGGTGCAAGGGAATGCCAGTATCCGTCTTTTTGGTGAATCGTTACCTCTAACGGCTCAATTTATTCCTGAAGGCGCAACAAGTGTCTTGATGTTAGAGCGGGCAGATTTATCTTCTCCCATATCTTCTCCAGAGCAACAGGGGAGATTAGCTGTTTCCCGTATTCATTTAAAAGCAATTCCACAACCGGAGGATAGGCTCTGGAATTTAGAACTAGATGGTTATCTTCAGCTTGCCTCTGTCACCCCAAAGACCCTTGCAGGTTTGATTAAATTAACAGCGATCGCGCAAATAGAGGCTAAACACGCTGATTGTGAACAACGCAAGTTGACAGGACAAAGCACTTTAACACTAGGAACAATCCCGATTTTTTTGGGTAATTACCAGATGCAGGGCGATCGCTTTTTCATGGCTGGGAAACTAACACTCTTGCCCGGTTGGTCTGCGCTGCAAGTCAGTGAGGATGCCCAGATAGAGATTGATGCCAATGGTCGAATGCATATCCAGAGTCCGGTGCAGGTGACTTTTGCTGATTTTTCGCTGTTGGAACCTCAACTGGCATTGGAAACAGGTGCGCTAACATTAGCTGGAAACTGGCTGGGTGAATCAATTTGTTTGAGTGCGATTGATCGCCAGGGTCAGGTAATTTGGCAAGGAAAAGTCTCGTTCGAGATGCCCTTTAGCCTGTCCCTAGGCCCTCTTTATGAGCCGCAGACGCAGGTTAAGCTAGCCGATCGGGTGCAGGTCTGTCAGGAACCCGACTGCTGGCAAGTTATGCATACGGTGCTGGACGTTGAATTGAGCGCAGCAGGTTTCTTGGCTCGTGTTCAAGGTACTTTCCCCTGGCAGGATGAGACCCTAACCGTACACGAAGGCTTAAGTGTCCCTGAAATTAGCTTGTTTGCGCCACCTGTCACCCGCAATGCAATTTTGGAACCTGTTTTGCGCGAACTTAAAGCAAATGCCAATGAGGTTTTTGCCAGCCGATTCAAGCATCGTGCGGATTATTTCTTTACAGCTAGCGCTGAGACAACGGCAAGACCGCTAATTTGTTATGGCGATCGCAACCATCTACCTGATACTGCAATTGAAACAATTTTACCAGGAGTCTTTAATGTGGACTCCCAGCAAGTTGCCAATCAAACTGGCATCTTTCAATTGATTCAAGAAACTGCAACGTCTTGTCAGTTGCGGATTAACTTAGTGGGCAAGTCGCCTGGAGAGATTGAAACTGGCTATATGCAGTTTTTGGAGCAATTAGCCACTACTGAGCAGGCTAAATTGTTGCTGCCTGGTGCTGCCAGAGTGATTCAAAAACGTATTGCGGAACGGTTGCCTATGCCGCTCGATCGCGTTTTGTATTACTACTATAATTTCAATCCTGCTGAAGGCTACCTAGACTTGCAGGAAGGAATGCGGCTGCGGGTCGATTACCAAAATTATCAGGATGTTCCTGCCACCGATCGGACTACGACAAATGGGTTTGTCGGTAGTGGTACATCGTACTACCAAGTTACAAGCTATCTCCATTTAACGAATGCAGGCGCTCCACTTTACTTATTAGGCTTCGATCCCTTTGTTTCCAGGGTATTGTCTCACATTTCGACGGATGTCTCCAGAACGGGGGCAGGTGGCATTCTGGATTTGTTGAAACCTGGATTTCGTCAGCCCTATTACCGCTTGTTTTATCCCAGTGAATTTTCGGGTGTTCAGGGGTCGATCGCACCTGAACGGGCAATTACGATCGCAGGTGCTACTCAATTAGCGGAGATGGCAGCCGCAACTCAAGAGTACCAAACTAATGGTAGTGTCACCAATTCCAATAGTCGGGTTAGCTTCTTTTTCCGGGGACGGGTAGTTGTGATTCCTGAAATTACAGTGTTTGTTCAGGAACAGCCTGTGATGGTTTCACTTGGTACAACCTTGCGTCAGCTCATTGAGCGCTATGCCGGAATTCCCTCTGCCAGTTTGCGAGGGCAAGATTTACAAGCATTTCAGGGGCGATTGCGACCTCGTCGCTTGGTTCATGAAGGGGTGAATAATACGCCTTCCTATCGGTTTATTAATCTTGAATCCGATCAAACCTTTGCCAACGGCATGGATCTGTTTGACTTGCCTGTTGTGAAGGGCGATCGCTTTTACTTTTGAGGAGGTTTGCCTTGATAATGCCATCCTTCAGCCAACTCAGCCCTGATAGCTTGTTTTACCAGATGGACAATCTAAATATCCAGAACTACTGCATTGCGTTTTTAGCCGATCGCCCAATGGTTACAGCAGAGCAGCAATCCCCGCTAAATTTAGCAGCCACCTGGATGAAAGGGGTGTATTTGTTTCTCTCGCTTTCTCAGGAAACTTTGCGGCAACGACAAGCTGAAATTGAGCTATCGGTACGACAGCTTTTGAACGATCCGGCTTATCAGGATGTCCGCTTCCTGTGGGTAAAAAATCCTACTGCAGCTCTACCAGATTGGCAGATAATTAGGTTGGCAGTTCAGGCTCCTCAGCAGCAAGAAAATGCTCATAATTCCACAGTATTTATTTGTCGCTCAACCTTCTTTGACCTGCGTAACTATGCTCTATTTATACCGGATGGTAGCTGCATTGAACTAACAGAGACGGGATTTGCGATCGCATCTGCCAAGGACTCCTGTTTTCATTTTGATACCGGGTTTGGGGAACATCAATTACGGGGGGTGAAAAGTCCGCTTGTACTTCCATTAGAAGGAACAGAGGCGGGATGCGTGCAGTTTGAGTTAATCCTACAAAAGCCTGCGGCTAATGGCACTGCACCACCATCCGATCCGGGCGATTCTGTCCCCCTCAATTCTCAGGGATATATTGAGTTAGAACACCTAGATATTGGGCTGCGGCTTTTTTGTCCAGACTCAACTCAGATCAATGGTAGTGATTTTGCTGTTCTCTCCTATCGGTATCCTTTTTTAGCGGAAGATGCTGAAGCGTTAAGTAATTACCCAGAGGAGTTAAAGTTTTTTGTTACCTTCGATCCCTTAAATCCATTGCAACCGAATCGCACTGCCTTAAGATTTATCAAGCCTGATGCAGGTAATAGCAGTGCGGCACTACCATCCTGCTACCGCACTAATTTGGGATATACGGTGCATCTAACACCTAGCAACCAGCAAAGCAGGCTGGTGTTTGCAGAGATACCTTTATCTAGTGGAAAGCAACAGGAACCTCCTTTGTATTTAGTGCCTGCGGGACAGTTTGAGATGACAGTTCCTGCCTATGATGGCAAGCCAGATAACCCCATCAAAAATCTCCTGTGCGGTTTTTCTGGAGTGGAATACTTTAAGCTGGAGGCTGATCGAGCTAATGTGCTGGATTTCCAACCAGGACAACCCGCTTTTGTGCAAGGATTTTTGGCGATCGCACCCATGACTCAGGTTTTCCTGGATCTAGTGAGTCAGCGGACTTCTGTACCCAGGGAACAGCTACGAGGAGAGGCAAGTTTGGATGTTGACTTAGGAATCGATGACGCAACTCAAGCGATGATTCTAGATCAAATGTTGCAAACTTATTTTCCCGCTAATTACAAACTGAATGAAAACCAAAAACTTGAATTAAGCAGCCTGAATACTTTGGATGAGTGGGTGAAGTGGTTCCAGCAGGTATTTCGGGTAAGTAAGGCTAGCAATTCACAGATTGAGCCTGTAACTTTGAGCAATTTTGCCACAACTTCCTGGGCGTATGTGCGGCAGCGCAATGCTAACTCCACATACTGTAGTTCCACCTACTATGCTCAGCCAGATCTGGCAGTGCTGTATGGCGAAGATGAGGTAGTTCCTTCCGTAGAGTTGCCGATCGCCAAAGCGGAAAACCCATCCTTGGCTGAGTTAAATGCTGGGGAGACTGGAGATGATAGCCCGCTATTAGCATTTATGGAAGTTCCAGGGACAGTGTTGTCTCATGGCGACGATGGTAAGTTGGCTGTGTTTCCCTTGTTTCCTTATGCCGGGGTGCAACCAGAGGTGCTGATCGACCTGCAACAGTTAGAGGTAGCATTGCTCAACCCGAAGCGGCAAACAATAATTAGCAGCAATGCAGTTTATACAGATGCTGTTCCCACTTTGAGGGCAGCAACTTTGCCCAGGGTAACAACCCCGCAAGGACTGTTAGCTACCTTTTCCCAGGACTGGAATACAATTGAGTCACTGTTACTGGCAACTGATAGCAGTGGCAACTCAATACAGTTTCATCACATTGGGCGAGAATCACCGTTGCGAGTGGCGTTGCAGTCGAATCAATTATTCTTGGTAATTTCGCGCCGTGAAAGTTTAAAAGAATATCTTACAGAGCATCAGTTAACGATGCAAGGCTGGCGGTTTGATCTGAATCCAGACCATTGGCGAGATGATACGGTGCTGATTTTAAAGTTTTTCGATGCGCCGTTGCTGGGGTTATTGGATAACCCGCAGGTATGGTCTCAGGCAGAGGTGTTTACCCGCGATCGCGAAGCAACTCGTCGTCAGTTGGTGAAATTGTTCCAGGAGGCGATCGCTTCTGTAAATGGTGCGGATACGCCACAACAAGAGCGAGATAATTATGAGGCACTGGCTCGAATCGCGCAGACTGCAAGCTGGTCTGGGATTTTGGCGGTGAATGTAGCGGTGTCACCCCCGGCGGAGTTGGAAGCATTGACGGCGGGGATGAATGCAAGCCGATTTTACGCCCGCTATATGGGGATTGAAACCACCCCCATCGCCGCCACCAGTCAGGGGTTACAGGCGGGGCAGTCGTCGCTGTTTGGCTTGATTGATTATCAAGATGAGAATATCCCCTTACCCACTGAGTCAGGTTACAACTTTCAAGTGTCGAGTTGGCAGGTATTGTTCCAGAATTCGTTAGTCAAGGCGTTCTCAAATCAGGTGACTGTAACGCTGGATCGGTTGTTTGATGAACGCACAGAATTGCGAAATTCCCTGACGGGACGCAATATCATCATTCTTCAGGGAACGGCGGAAAATCATGATGGCAAGCCGACTTATGCCTTGAGTTTTAGTGGGGAGAACCATTTTGCTCTGCCAGATAGTACGGTTTTGCATGAGGTAGAAATTATCAAGGCGCAATTTACTACCGATCCGGTGACGGCAGCCTCAACCGATATTACAGGCAGGTTTACGTTTTGGGGACGGTTGAATTTTAAGGAACTGGCAGCCTTTGACATTTTTTCCTTTGGGGAGGCAACAGAGACGGTAGAGGCAGGAACGCAAGCAAATGACAAGTTTCTTTCGTTCTCGAATCTGGTAGTGACGATGACTTTTCCCAAAGCAGACCCGCAGAAGCGTCAGTTTGTTTTTGACCCAGGTCATTTGGCATTTGATACGCGCCAGAGCCAGGTGCGGCGAGACAGTCTCTATGCCAAGTTTCCGCTGAAGTTGACGGGGTTGTTGTATGCAGCAGGAGAACGCAAGACGGAGGACTATGGCTATATGCCAGTGAAATCGCCGTTGACGGGGCAACTTGGTAAAACCTGGTATGGGTTGACGTTTGACCTGGAGTTAGGCAGTTTGGGGGCGTTGGCAGGAAAGGCGGGGTTAGTGGCAAGTCTGGTGGCGGCGTGGAGTCCGAGTGGGGAAAAGGGGACTGAGGCGAATGGGAAGGGTAGTGGGGTGTTTGTGGGGTTGCGGTTGCCCGGATCGACGGGAGGGAAGCGGGAGATTTCTATTCAGGGGGTAATCAAGATTGTGTTTAAGAGTATTGAGTTTGTAGTGGGGCGGAAAGATGGCAGGGTGAGTTATTTGTTGAAGTTAAAAAACATTTTGATCAAGTTTTTGTTGTTATCTATTCCGCCGAATGCTCAGACTGAGATGATTATTTTTGGCGATCCGGAAGAGATGGTGGAGAATAATTCGGTGGGATGGTATGCGGCTTATGTGAAATAATTATTAAATTCATAATCAAGATATGATTTCAACTATACATATTATTTTTTTGTGATAAATTGTTTAATTTAATTGCAACAAGGGTCAAAAAATGGCAACTGAAATAAAAATTATGTTCTGGAATATCCAGAATGTTTATGAATATAAAACTATCACACCAAAAGAGTTAGAACAAACACCCTCAGACCCAACAAAACATGTAAGAAAAAGACGTAAATTAGAAAGTAATAGTCAAAAGCTGTATGAGGATTACAAGACAAATTTTAGAGACACAGTAGTTAACATTATTGACGAGAACGATCCGGATGTAGTTGTATTAGTGGAATTAAGCGTTGGAAAGAACGAGCTTATAGACTCGGGAACAGTAGAACCAAATGGAAACAGTAGAGTTATTAAGGCTTCTATTTTTGTTGATAATTGGTCGCTTTATCAATATCAAATAGATTTAAATTTTTGGGCTAAGTTAAAAAATAAAAATAGATATTGGCAATCTGCACAAAGTCCTGTTAACTGCTCAGATATCATTGCTATTATTGATCCAACAGGCAAAATTATTGAAATAAAACATAGAAATTCAATGTTTGAATTATATGGCATTCTTTGGGATTCAAATAAATTAAATATTAAAAATTTGGGAGAAGAGAGAAGGATTGAGATTGTTAATAAGCCTTTTGATAGTAATGCTGATCTTCCCTTCGCTCAACGCTGTCCAGGTTTTGCTCAATTTATAGATTTAAGTGGAAAGGATCTTTTTTCGTTAGTCATGATCCATTCTGTTTATGGCAATAATATGACAGATCGGGCTAATTCAATTGAGTATATTAGTCGTTTAAAGGTTGTCTATGATGCTGTGACTGTGAGAAATCCGGGTTTCCCACTTGTTATTGCAGGTGATTTCAATTTAGATTTTCAAAAAGAATCCTCTAAATATAGACCATTGATAGATACTATAAGCGGTCGTGGATTAAAAGCACGTATCAACAAGATGACAAGTATCGGAAAACCAAATCAAAGCGACCCAAATTCATACATGAAAAATGCTTATGACAATATTTTTACAAGAAATTTTTCTAATGATTTAGAAGAAGGAGAAGTGTTTGACTTTGTTGCTGAGTTCTATGGTGGAGCAACTAACATTAAGGAGGCATTACGTATTAGCGATCACTTACCTATAATTGCAAAACTAAAACTTCCATAAAGATATTATTATTAATAATAACTATGAGTGTAGAAAAATGAGCCTTAAAGATATTCAAAAAAAACTCCAAATTATAGATGGAAAACTAGTCCTAGATTCTCAAGCCATTAATGTTGCTTCAATAACGAAGCTCTTTGAAGTAATTCTTGTTTCTAACCAGATTGTTCTAAATGATGCTACAGTACCGTCATTATCAGAGGATGAGCAATTACTTTATATAAGTGGTTGGACATCTTTGCTTGGTTTAACTAATGTAGAAACTAGGGGATTTTTTACTATATCGGCAGATAAACCTGCTTTGATAATGATAATTTCTTTACCCTTGGGCTGGACTCCTGAAATTAGTTTTTCTGATATCGTTAAAAACGATAATTTTTCATTATTTAATAGTATTAGTTTTAGTAATGCACTGTTTATTTTATCATCTGCTGACTATAAAAATTCAGATTTAAATCTAGAGATTGAAGAAGGGTTAAACTTTATTGCGTATACAACACTAGATGGAATATTTCAGCCACTAAACAACTTATTAAACATTAGCAACGAGATAAAGCTTGAAGGTTCAATTGGTTTTGTTATCGATCCAAATAATTCTAATAAACGTTTGCCAATTTTTGACTTTACTGCTTTCACTCCAGTACAAGCTTCATTTGGGAATCTTATACTGCAAGACATCTCAATTGAGTTTGCAAGTGTTGCATTTATTGATGATGTTGAAAATAATGGCACAATAACTCAATTAAATTTAGCTTTTTTAGCATCAATTAGTGGCACTATAAAAATTGGCAATATTATTGCTAATATAACTGCTGCGATCCCCTTAAATTCGGAAAGTAATCTTGAATTTTCTACCTATTTTGAAGAGGCTAATATTCCAGGTTTAGATGATATTGCCCAATTAATTGGTGGCAGTATACAAGATTATATACCACTAGATTTAATCGAAATTGATGTAATTAAAATTACTAATGTCGAAATTTGTATTTCATTACAAAATAAAGAAATACAATATATTAACTTTGAATTTCAGACAACTAATTCTTGGATAATTATCCCTAATATTTTCATAATTAAAAATATTGTATCACAATGGTTTCTTTTTTCGCCTACACAAAAAAAACGGCAGATCTCAGGTTCAATCTGTGGTGTCTTAGAAATTGGTAGTAAAGAATTACAGATTCAAGCAGATTTACCATTAACAAAAATTAGAGCATGGCTAGTTTGGGGTCAGTCAATTAAAGTTGCTAAACTGCTGCAACACCTGATTCCCAACTTACCTATACTCGATTCGATGCAGTCTTTGTCAATCAGCCAGCTTGATTTGACAATTCAACCAAAATATAAAAGCTACAGCTTCATTGCAAAAATTGATGATATTTGGTCATTTGACTTAGAATTCACGCGCATTGGAATTGACTCACTGTTTCTCTCCATTAACTCTGCTCCAAATAATTTCAGCCTCCTTTGTATTGGTAATACAACGCTATTTAATCAACCTTGCTCAATTACAATTGAGCGGCAAATCAGCTATACAAATCAACAGATACAACTCAGCAATCGCTGGTTATTTAAAGGGCAGATTCAAGAAATCAGCTTGTCAACGCTAGTACGTGAGATATTTAGAGAGGAAGTTGACGGATTTGGCTTGAAAGAGCTAATTATTTCAAATCTGAATTTTGAAATGATTCATGGTATTGAACAAAGCTATGCATTTCAAGGTACTTTGTATTGGGATACTGGAATTTCTCTAAGTGAAAATCAGAATATAATTATTCAAGCTACTATTAATATTTACAAAATTTATCATCAAGTAAACCAAGCAATAAAAGGGTCTATTTCTGGCTACATCAGTACTTCTATTCCTTATTTTGAAACTCTTAAATTAGCTGCAATTTACGAATTTAGTCAAACTCATAAAGATCTAAAATTCAACCTACAACTCGGCAGCCTTTCCCTGAACTTTACTTACACTTCCAGCACCAGTGGAGAGACAATCCTTACCTTGAGTGCTGCTTCTGGTGACATTACCTTCGGTGAACTGATCTCTTCCATAGTTAGCCTAGTCGATCCCACCATTGATGATTTCCAACTCGATCCACCCTGGGATACCTTAAATGCCCAAAAATTTAGCTTATCAGGGTTTTCGGTTAGCCTCAACACAACCAAAAAACAATTTGAAATCGAGTACAAAAACCTGGATTTAAATCTAGGCTTTGCCAGTATTGAAGGGATCAAACTCATCTATCAACAAAAGCCTACAGTTCCCGGTCAGCGCAGCGTCAACATTACTATCGTTGGCACCATTCTCGGTAAAACCTACGGGGATGAAAATGCCCCCTCCTGGGATGCCCTTAACCAGCCTCCACCAGCTATTCCCGGTCGGGGTAGCACTATTTTTGAATTACAATACTTGGGAGTTGGTCAGCATGTTTCCTTTGACTCAGCAACCGTTGCCAAGCTAACTACCATTAGCGATGTCATGACAGCCCTGCGGGAAACCATCATTCCTCCCGCCACTCCCGCTGAGAAAAACCAAAATCCTCTGAAACTTGCCAGAAATCTACAATTCAATCCCCAAAGTGGGTTGCTAATTGGCGCACAGTTCACCATTATTGGCACCCTCAACATGAGCGTGATTTTCAACGATCCGCTTTTGTACGGCGTGCGAATTGTCCTCTCCGGTGAAAAAGCCCAAGCATTTGCCGGACTGGAATTTGAAATCCTCTACCGCCGCATCAGCGACACCATCGGCGTTTACCACAGCGAACTAGTGCTGCCTACCACCATGCGCCAGATGGAGTTCGGAGCCGTCGCCCTCACCCTACCAATCATTGTCATCGATATCTACACCAACGGCGACTTCAAACTCGACTTTGGCTTTCCCTGGAACTTCGACTTCTCCCGCTCTTTCGCTCTCAGTTCCTTCCCCTTCACTGGCACAGGCGGTTTCTACTTCAACAAACTCAGCGCCGAAACTGCCACCAACTTACCTACTATCACTAACGGATGCTTTAACCCCGTCCTGGAATTTGGCTTAGGGCTAAAAATTGGCTTAGGCAAGAGCTTCAGTAAAGGCCCCTTACAAGCAGAATTCAGCATTACCGTCCAGGGCATCCTGCAAGGTACAATCGCCTGGTTCAACCCCACCGATATCGCTCAACCCACCGACCAGTATTACCGAATTCAGGGGGGTGTAGGTATTATAGGTCGCTTGTATGGCAACGTAGACTTCAAGGTAATTCAAGTCACCGTAGAAGTATTGGTAAGAGCGACTGTGCTGTTTATTGTCGAAGCTTACCAGCCAACTCAACTGTCTCTAGCCGCCGAAGTCTCAGTGAGTGCATCCATCAAAATCGTCTTTATTAATATTAATTTCTCCTTTGAACTCAAAATTCAAGAAACATTTATTCTGGGTTCCATTCAACCAACTCCGTGGATTTTAGGACAACCTGTTACTCCTAGCCTCAGGGCAGAACCATTGGCCGCAACTCCAGCACCAATGGCCATGATGGCAATGGAAGCAGCAGTCATGGGAATTCTAGCTGATGAGATTGCCGACTTTGAGCTACAACGACCAGAATCTGCCCGCCCCCTTAAATGGACACCTGTATCTGTCTGGATAGAAGCAGGAAAACCCATCCAGAAAAGACTGGATCTATTTTTCCAACCCACTGTCACCCGCAATACTGAGGGAATCAGCATCATCGCTTTATTGTTCATCGAGAACTGCATTACTCCTCAGTCCCAAGGGCCCGAAACCCACAACCAGGATGCAGCTGCCGATACCAAAGATTTCGATCGCCTAATTCAGGCATTACTGATCTGGGCATTGCACGCCTACTATTATCCCACCTCCCCCCCAGCAGAAACCTTCACATTCCAACAAGTGCGCTTCCTAGAAGGTGAATTGCTTGAGGATTTGCGGAAACTGTATGACTTATTTGTCAAGGGAACCCATGACCCCAGCGCACCCTTCAATTTTGAGCAATTGATGCAGTTCTTGCAGCAAAACTTCATTTTTCATATTTCAGACTGCATTCAAGACACCAGTGGCACCATTTTTCCCATGTTTCCACAGTTGTCTCGAGCCATTGGAGACCAGTCACTCCCGATCGAAAATTTGAACTTTACTGCATTTGAGAATTACCCTTCTGCTCAATCTATTTTCATGGATTACTTTTCCCTGCTGATACGGGGAGGCATCCAGGCTGCTATTGATTATCTGGAAAACCGCGATCGACCTGATACTCAACTCTCACTAGGAAATCTACTCGATGCCCTCGATCGGGGTGGACCTTTCAATCACCTGGCAGGAATGGCATCTCGATTTCTCCTACATGGTTCGCGCTGGTCACAGGGCAATACTACTGTTCCACTCTACGCAGCCACGGGACAGCAAATTCCCCTACAATCTACAGATCTTACTGCTATCTTTGCCCTTACCCTCAGCAAACCGGAAACATTAACAGAAGTTACATTTACAGACTCCCGCAAAGATGCTGATGGTAATCGCTTGGAAATTCCTGATTCCCCGACATTGCAGTTTACGCTTGGTAATGAACCCCACGGTAGCGATACATCCCATGATTTGCTCACCCTGATTCAGCAACTCAGCACAGTAGATATTTCCCTACCTAGTGCTGTTCCAGAATTAATGCCTTTTTATAAAGATGTGCCACAGCAATTCAACTTACAGCACAAGACTGACTGGACTGCCACTATTGCGGCTGAAGATTGGCTAGCACAAATTGCTCCCAGCGAACCGAACAACTCTACAGTAATTCCGATCCTAGAATTGCCTGTAACATTCCAGAATTATTTGCGAGCAAAAGGACGTAACGGCATCGCTTTAACATTGAAACAGGGAACGACGCAGAGCAATAGGCGATCGCTGAGCACAAATGATATTTCTACTTACACCTGGGCGACCAAACTCAATCTTACAATCCAGCGTGAACTGGATGCCAATGGTAATCCGCTGCCCAACATCTATCGGATGCTGGGTGTCAATGCCGCAGACAAGAACTTATTAGGGGCTTTGCTGTCTCATATAGCAGATCGGGATTTGGCAACCAGCAATCTACAACTGTATCTGCTTGAGTCAGTGGCGGATGACAACCCTCACAGCCCAAACGATAGCGATCGGGGACTGGTGAACAAACCGCTGAACAATAGCCTGTTGCTCAAAACTAACCTTTCTACCGAAAGTAACCCGCCACAGCCATCTACACTACAAATAACAACACCTAATAGTGACAGCATTTTCAGTGCCAAATTGAGCGAAGGAAAGAACTTCCTCCAATTGATCTGGGAAGCTAGCACCGTCAATACAGGTGGCTACTTCTTAAATTACTCCTGCACCGGAGATGAGCAAGGAATCCCCCCTAATCTGTTCGTAGATGGTCGCACGGCTTCCCTGATATTGCTGATTGTTATTCCAGGTACGTCAACCTCAAATACACCAATATCAACCCAAACAGCCTACCCCTTCCATAACTGTGCGATCGTCCGTAATCTTGCAATTAATCTGGAAACCGAGACGATCTATGCAGAAAGTTGTGAAACTGTGAAAGTGTTGAATATTCCTACTGGGCATATCGGCTTTAGGTTGGAACAATCTCCCCCCTTAGAACCGATTTCATCGAGTACTCCATCCCCATCAGCAGCAGAGCAGCGGCAACAGGCAGAGTACGAACTCAGACAATTGTATCATTTGCTAGGCTTCGAGCTGCTCAAAGACAACAACTCTGCATTCGAGATCGAAAAAGCATTGCCAATCGGCCCTGCCAACGGCAATTCCAACACACCTGTTAACGAGAATTTGTGGATTTACGAGCGAGTAATTCGGCTCTATTCCTCCCAGCCAGATAACACAACAGGATTACTGCCTTCTGCTGACCAAAACCCCTACGCAGGTATCAATCAGGGAGCAACGGTAGGAATCGAGTTCTACTGGCAGGATATTTACGGCAACCGATTCGATACTAATCGAACACCAGGTATACCTGTGAATTACCAAGAATTTCCTGTACGGTATTTCGATCCACTACTGGGAATTCATCAATGGCCATCCGTGGTAGCAAGTTACAAATTTATCCCAATTGAGGGCAGTGCTAGCCAGGTGTCTCTAGATATTGAACTGGAGTTTAATCCAACAGTACAGACGCTAGACAATATTTATAATGACAGTTCCATTTATCAACAGGTGTATTACCAGATTCACCAACCTGATGTTGAATTTATCGTTCGCAACTCAATTCTGAGGGATACGGAAACTGTTATTGAGAAGCAACTACTAATTAACTTTGTCACATCTATTTATCAACGTTTAGATTCAATTAAAAAGCGACTTGAAGCAGGACTTAACACATCTAATCCGCCTGCGGAAGAAGCAAACCCAATCAAATTAACGACTTCCATCCAACTCCCTCTGTTTGATTTAACTGGTAACTTCCGCTATCCCATCGAAAATCCAATCTTTCCCGTATCTGTACAAATTGACATCGTTCGCGATAAAGATCACCTTGGCGATCTGGTCTATTGCAACAATGATGTGCCGACGACAGCAAAGCAAGTTACGACCTACCTCACGCCTAACCTGTCCTTAGCAACAGATGCTACTAGAGAAGAAGCAGAAGATAACTCCTTGCGCCAATTCGCTGAAGCTTTTGAAGCTGCATTTATCCGCAATATTGATGGAAAAGGTAGATGCGGTTTACACCTCGCAGTAGGTAATAACCCAGAATCCGATCCCAACACTCCTGATATTACAAATAACAAAGCACTTTGGGCAGTCCATTTCGGTAAAACAGGCATCGACTATAACATCAATGAAAGTATGCCATTCTTTTTCAGCCCAGCCCCCCTGAGCAATACACTACTATCTGGTAAGGTTCAGCTAGATCGCTATACCTCTGGTCAGGATTTAGAGCGGCATGTAGAGGATAAACAAGTCGATTCTATTGACCTCAATCTCTTAGCGCACGACTTTTTAGAAGCTGTAGAAGCTTTTCTCGAACCAGCGATCGCCATTCCTGCCTACAACCTCTATCCTGAAGATAAAGATCATCCCGTCACAAAAATTCTAAAACACAAACAAAACCTTGCTGAAGTCATCAGTAAGCAAGTAACAAATATTCTGGAACAGATTGATACAACCGATATTTCCCAACGCCTCAACATCGCACAGGAAACTTTGCGGCAACAATTGCTTGTGAACCTGGTAGAAGCATTTGATATTGAAACGATCGTTCAGTATAACGTCGATGTTGCAGTAGCAGGTAATCCAGATTGGACTAATGACAAGGCTCCTTGTCTATTCGGTCAGCCCGTTGTTGTTAGTTCGACCCGATCGTCGCTGCCGCCATTTACCCTTTCCTCTGCCAGATTACCTCTTACTCCATTAGAAAACAAATCTTCCTATTTAACCTTCCTGTTTAATACACGAGCACCTGAAAAATTTGAAAATCTTGTTCTCACTCTTAGCTATCGAGTTCACGAAATTGAATATCATTTACCCAACTTATCTGGCAGCTTTCAGGAATCATCCTGGTTAAAATTTATTTTGCCAATCGACAACCTCGATCCCAGCCTTGCAGATTCTGCTAGCAATCCTAATCACATTGGCGATGTCGAGATTCCTATTCCTCTGCGGAATTATCCAATTTCCCCTTCTTTAGTATTACAAAGAGCAGAAATCGATCCTGATGCCCAAGCGAGGTTGACCGATATTCGTCAGTGGACATACAAGTTTACCTATGAGCATCTGGATATTGCTCAGGATGCGATCGAAGGCAGCATTCACTACAATGTTACTCCTCCACCATCTAATGCCCAAGACAGCACAATCAGGCAACAGGCGCTCTTTTCCGAATTAGTTAACTTCTCCATCATCTATCCAAAAATTAATGCTGATCTCCAACAAGTGAAGAGTTACAATCCTCAAAAAGATGAAGTCAACATCAAAAGAGCGATCGCGGCATTGGAAGAATTAATTGGGCGTGTAGTAGAGGCTTGGAAAAACTGGCAAATTGATTTAACTAAACCACCATCCCGTGAAATTCAGTACCAAATCAGTGAAGCCGACAATGAGAGCGGCAAAGAAGTCATAATCGCAGTCAATAATGGGTTACCACCAATACTAACAAAAGACTCAGTACCTGGGTACAAGCTCACTGGCAGAAAGAATGAAGCAGCTTCACAAACGACCTATGAGTTTCAGAAGAAAACACTAGAAGAAGCCGCTAAAGATCCCATATTTGGTGAATCCTCAATTCCCGATCGAACCATAGCGATCGAGAATCTAGATATTATTGAACATCAGAGTGCTTGGGCAGCTATTTGGCTAACCCGCAATAAAGATCTGATTAATAGCAGAACCACAAATCCCTTATTTGTCTTTCAAACACCAACTATACGGTTTAATAACAAGCTAACCCCACTGCTGAGAAATACAACTATTTGGGATATTGCTGATCTTGCGCTTCCACGTAAGAAAACTTTAGAAGATCATATCCAAAAGCTGTTTGAAGTCTTACTCCCAACTAATTCCAATCAGCCTTACGACATTCGCATTCATTGCCATTATGCCTTTGCATTAGCGAAGGCAAGATATGAAAGCGATACTTTGCTCTCGACCTTGCCTGTTTTGCTAAGTCCTCGCATTAGTATTTCTACTAATACAAGACAGAAATTAGAATCAAGTTTAGTTGCCAAAATTAAGAGATGGCAAGAAAGATTTCAACCAAATCAGACCAAAGGCATGTATCTTTTCAGTATCAGCATTTTTTCAAATTCAGTAATGCCACATGCGAGTACAGTAGAAAATCTACCATTACTTATCATCGAGCGGCTGGAATTGCATTTGAAAGATGTAAGCTTAATTGACAGCAACAACTGAGGGCGCAGCCCGCACTTCTCAACAGACGCTATGCGAACAGCAAGCTCAGTGACCACCGTAGGCATCGCTTAATATTTTAACGACAGTGCTAGTGCGATCGCAATTTTCATTTCCGCCTCCTTTTTGCGGTGAAGTGTACTAAGCCCAAACGCTACTAGAGGAACTGACAACATCTGAAAAATCCTTGTTTCACAGTTGCATCAGACAATCGACCAATCAACAACTAATGTATCAGGCGGTTAGCTATGTGTAAAAATTTTATGCTTATATCTGTAAAACTATGTTAGTATATTTACATAGGTTATTACTAATTCAACTGAAACAAAAAGTAAGCAAGTATTTACAATAAGCTCTGACGATATAACTTATTGTAACTAATATGCAATTGTATACCTGGCAGAAACTTGCATATTCCATTTATAATTTTTGAGATTTTTGCCAATAAAATTTATTGGTGCTAATAGTAAAAAGCTTGTCAGTCAATAAAAATAAAATCTTTCACATTAATTAAAATTATGAATACTCCATCTTTTGGCTGCGTCCCAAACTACCCAGACGATCGGGACTACATCATAATAGATACTCTAGAAAGATTAGAGCAAGAGCTAACTAAGTTACAACAGCAAGGAATTAAAGTAGGTATATGGAAGCCGAATCGAAATCGCTATGGGGAACCAACAAATTATAAAGTAGATATTAGATCTGTTAACTTAGTAAAAACTCATAAATTCAGTACGGAAGATATTATCATACCGTTGAAACCTTCAATCAGATTAGAAGACGGTATTAAACAAATAAAAATAGATTTACCCGCTTGTTACTCTCTCTATAAAGGAGGATACTTGCAAAAAGCTTTAGCTTTTAATGGTATAGATAGCTATTTAGAAATACCAGAAAAGGACAGGAAGACAAAAAAATTTTCTTTAGAAGACATTAATTTTAGAAAAGAACACGATTTCACTATTGCATTATGGGTTAAGGCTAACTCACAGCAAGTGGATGTGAGAGAGAATTGGAATTCTATTTTAGAAAAATGGGAAGGTAATAGCAAACATAGTAACCAGGGATATCCATATGCAGTTAGATATGATAATAGTACAGGTAAAATAGTTTGTAGCCGATTCGATGGTGGACATAATGAACCACAAGTAATCTCAGAGACAGCGATTGATGATGGAGAGTTCCATCATGTTGCCTTTGTGAAAAAATCTGATAATTTATATCTATATATTGACGGGGAGTTAGAAGATAGAACTTTAGATACAACCCAAGATAATAACTCTGCTGAACACTGTACAAGAAATAGATCAAGTTTTTATCTTGGTTGTTTAGGAAAAAAAACTAATTATTTCAAAGGGCAATTGAGTGATATTCGTATATGGGAAAAATCTCTGACAGAAGAAGATATCCGAAAGGCTAAAGGAGATATTCCTAGACAAGATATTTATAAATTTGATACAGTCATCGACTCAAATTTTAATTTATCTCCTTCTGATTGGGAAGATATTATCAACCATACTATTAACGATCCAAATGAATATTTAATCCAAAAATGTTTAGCATCAGAAATAGGCTCAAAAAAAATTGAAAATTTTTCGCAAGCGATTACAGAAAAATATGTTCTAGATTTAGAAATAATTAATAACTATTTTGATCCCGAATTTAAATTAATGTTGGATGATTTTGCTAACTCAGATGATTTGACTACATCAGAATTATCAAGACAGTTGCAGTTATCTTCAGGAGAAAATAGGAGCCAGATTGAAGTACCAAGCAAAGAAATCAAAACAAAAGCAAAATTAATAACGGAAGAAATTATCAAAAAAATATTAAATATAGATATAACTACTTGTAGTAATAATCTTAAATTAGTCAATTTTGAAAATTGGTCTTTGGTGAAAAATCAAGGTGAATTAGCTTCATGTACAGCCCATGCAGCAGTTGCATTACTTGAATATTTTGAGCGAAAAGCATCAGGAATATACGAAGATTATTCAAGATTTTTCTTGTATCAAGTCGCCTATCAATTGAGTGATGAAGATAAGAATAAAATCATTAAGGAAGGCATATCGATAAGACAAGTAATGGCTGCAATGATAACGTTTGGTGTTGTACCAGAAAAACATTGGTGCTATCCTCAAGACAGAGAACTAACAGATGATATAAGTAAAAGAACTACAGTAGAAAAGTACCCAACTACTTTTGTATATACTCTCGCTCAAAAATATAAGGCGAAAAGCTATTTTTGCTTAAATAGACCAGGTATGAAAAATAAGCTAGATGTTCTCGATCAAATTAAGGTATTTATCTACGCTGGATTTCCTCCCATGTTTGGATTTAGATTTTATCAGAGTGCTATATCTGAATCTGAGCTTCATGGGGGAAAGATTCCATTTCCTAATTTCATTACCACTCATAAACATGATGATGTTAATTCAAACGCAACCTATAATAATCATGCACTAGTTGCAGTAGGATATGATGACAATTTAGAAATAGAAACTGATTTCATTAATCAAGAAGGAAATCAGATTGGTAATTGTATCAATAAGATTCGTCGCAAATATGGTGATAAGTTTATTAAAATTGAAAATAATAAACTTATTACTACAGGAGCTTTTAGAATACGAAACTCATTCGGTAAAGATTGGGGTGAAAATGGTTATGGTTGGCTTCCTTATGCTTACGTATTAGCAGAGATAGAGGAAAATGGAGAAGAGGAAGAAGCTAGTCCTCTAACTTTTGATTGGTGGTCAATGCTTAAAGCAGAGTGGTTTGATACAGATTATTTTGGGTTATCTAATCGTGTTCAAGGATTAGGTAATCCTAATTGGAACAAGCGGAATCCTAATTTACCACCAAGTACTAAGAAATAGAACAATTAATATTAGCGAAATCACTACTAATTTGTCAATTATAGATGTTTTTTGTAGGTTTTATTTAGCTGGGCATAAACTAGAGTATTCCTTGAATTCTAGCGAAAGATTTTGTTCATGCGTTTCCACGTATGTTCTTAAACTATCACAACTATATTTTAATAGATAGTCTCTGTCATATTTTTTTTGATAATTGATGCCTCCTTGCCATTTCCAAAGTCTTACAGTATTGTCATTGCTAGCGGAAGCAAGAATTTTTCCATTTGCACTAAAAGATACTCGATTAATTTGTTGAGTATGACCTTTAAGTTTAATGGGCAGGTAATCTTTTTTGTGCATTTCATTTACATTCCATATTTTCACAATATTATCTTGTCCAGCAGTAGCTATAAATTCCCCAGTAGGGCTGAAATCTAGGCTATATATTTGATTATTACTGTCTAAAACTTCTACTATTTTCGTCCAATTTTCTGTTTTTTGCTGCCAAATATTTATTACACCATCTGTACTGCCGGAAGCAATAAGATTACCATTGGGACTGAACCTTACCATGTCAAATCGATATTTATTTTCACCTATTAGCTTGGCTTTTTTTTGTTTCCAATCCCAGAGTAATACTCTACCAATATCGTCAGAGTAAACAAGTAATGATTCTGTATTAGGAGAAAAATCGACACTAACAGTAGTGGTATTTTCTTGTCTATAAGCTATTGGTTTTTGTCTTTGATTTATGTCCCATATATCTATTTTTTTATTTTCTCCAGTTGCGGCAATAAAATTATTTTCTTTACTAAAACTTACATCATAAACTGAATATAACTTACCTAAAAATCCTGTTGAATTACGCTCTTTATCACCTAAACTCCACAATTTCACTTCTTGATTTAAGCCTACAGAAGCTAATAAATTATATTTTCCTTTTTTTGGGCTAAATCTCAGATTGAAAATTGATTTTTCATCAGCATTCTTTATATAAGTCAAAAATGAACCTTCCGGACTCCAAAGTTTAATGCTTCCATCTTTATTTCCTGCCACAATGGAACCATCTGTAGGACTCACACTTACACTCCAAACTTGTGTATTATTTTCTAAACGATTATATTCTCTTACATCCTTAATCACAGTTTGGAGTTGATTGAGATATTCATTCTCCTGGGTTAAATCGATTTTGGCAATTGCATTCAATGCTTTTACACTTGCCATCAATGCTTCAAGTTGTTTATTGTTGTCCCAATAAGCTTGAGCAGCTTGAGTCCAAGTTCTAACTATACCTATGTTTATACCTTTTTCAAGCTCCTGTTTCTGAATTTGAGATAGTCCTAAGCCAGCTAATAGCAACCCCACTATCAAGCCAGAACCAACCACTGTTCGAGCACGTTGTTTTTCGGACTTAGCTTTTTCTGCTTCTGCTTTAGCTCTAGCCTTAACCTCTTTAACTTTCTCTTGTTCGGCATTTGCTCTAGCTTCAGCTTCTTGAGCCTTTTCTTGTTCAGCGTTTGCTCTAGCTTCAGCTAACTCTTTTAATCTTCGCACATTCTCTAACTCTTCCTGCTTTTCTCGTTCTTGCATCTCTACACTTTTCCTAATAAATTCCTGTTCCTCAAATGAAAGTCTAGGAGTGGTTTTATTTTGCCACTCAAGAACACTATTTAGCCAAAGTCCTGCTAGAAGCGCTGCTTCTGACTTGTGATATGAATCTCGCCATAACTGGAAAGCTAATTGAAATCGACGTTCAATACGAATATTCTCCCGATTTTCAGCAATCCATTTTTTTAATAATTGCCAGTTAGTTAGTAATGCTTCATGGGTAACTTCCACATCAGTTTCAAACTGATCTTCTCCCCTCTTATGAGTCGTCACCACAATTAAGCGATGCTGCGTCAAGTCTGTTAAAACTTTTTGTAGCTGTTCAGGAGAATCTGCCATCTCTGCTAAAGTCTCCCGCTTGACACGGCGACGGGTTACCTTATCCTCTTCTCCTAACTCTACTAATTCCAGAAAGAACCTTTGGACAAAATCACGATCTTCTTGAGAAACAAAACTGTTGTAGAGAGAATCTGCTTCACTATTCAAAGCACCACCCACTCCGTGAATACGTTGGTAGTCGTACCAAGTCAAAAGAGGTTCGGGTAATTCCGGTTTTATAATACATTCTTCCCACAATTGCCGCAATGCAAATTGCAATAAAGGTAAAGCTCCTGGTTGATTAACTACATCCTTAACCATTTCTGACACCAACCCTGGTTCAAAGGTTACTCCATGCTGTTTAGCTGGTTCGGTAATTGCTCTTTTTAATTCCTCAGAAGATAGCGGTTCTACTAAATATGTAGTGGGTTGGGTACGATTCATTAATTCAGCAATTTCTGAATATTCAGCACATTGATCTAAAAAATCTCCTCGTATAGCAACAATTATTTTGCTTTCGTATTGAGTATCTGTGGCTTCCAACGCAATCAAACGGAAGAAAGCACGACGTTGTTCATCATCTTTGCAAAGAGTAAATACCTCCTCAACCTGGTCAATAAATAAGACAAATGGCTGATTCATCTGATGTAATGGGGTCAATTTTTCTATCAAAATGTCCCGAGGATTATTGCCAGGAGTTAATTGTTCAATCTGCCAACGATGATTGTTAACAATAGATTCGTTTTCGAGTTTTGGTAATAATCCTGCTTTGACTAATGATGATTTACCGCATCCTGAAGCCCCAATCAGACAGAGAAAACGACTGTCATTCAAGCGATCTAATACAGATGTTACCGATTGGTCACGACCGTAAAAGTCTTCTTTATGTTTGGCATCAAAAGCTTTAAGTCCTCTGTAAGGATTCTTACGGTTGAAGTTAATGCTATGAGTTATCTGTATTGGAATATGCGTTACTAAAGTAAGCGATCGCCCCCCACCCATCTGGATCGCTTCTAGTTCTTTGGCTTCGCCACGAAGATACTGCCAGAGTGAGTGGCAAGTAATTTTTCCTTCACTATCGGCATTTTCTGCTGACAACCCTTTGAGCAGCATAGCTGTAAACACACTATGCTGTTGATTTGCATTATCTTTAACATCATAATTTTGAGGATAGGCAGCGATTATGTAGCGATCTTGATTGCTAAAAGCTGTAAAAGTTTGCTGCAATAACTGACGCTCTAGACTTGAACTATGATGATAGCAATCCAGTAACATCACCAAACGCTTCACACTAGATTTTTGAATCAGGGTGTTCAGTCCTTCTAATTCAATTTCGTGGCGCTGACTAAATAATTTTTCACCTCTAAATTCCAATTCGCAATCGGAAGCTACTAAAAATCCCTTTTGCTGATCCCATTCATCAAATATCCGCAAGCTATGTCCTGTAAAATAAATCAGCGCCTCGCTGTTCATGGCACGCTCTTTTACTAAGGTTCTGATCGCTTGAACGATTTGTTCTTTGGTAACTGGTTGTGGAACTACTTCCCAGTTATTTGTTTGCTGGTTGCGTCCCCGTGGCAAACGTTCTACCTGGAAATTGCCATACTTTTCTAGCATTTGTGCCACAGCCTCAGCATCATTTGCTGCTGTAGTGAGCGGACTAAAGTTATGACTTTGATACTCACCCACACCAATCACAAGTGCATATCTTGCTAGCGGTTTAACAGGAGTGACTTTTTCCAACAATATAGGAATTAAGTGTTTGGCAAGTTTTAATGTATTGTGAGTACTTACAAATTCTGCTTTACGATCTATGGGTGTGGAATTTTCAAATAATAGTTGAATGCGATTGCAACCAAAATTATAAGCATCTTTAATAGATTGTTCATTACCCAGCGCTTCATAAAATCCACGAGTAAAAGCCCTGGCTGCACCATCTTCAATCTCTTGGTGCATACCAATAACGTAGTTGATATGCTCTACAATTGCTTTCGCTTGTACCTCACTATAGCAAGCATTGAGCAGTACACACTCTACCCGATTTGCTAATAGCCGAAATAAATCGGCGATCGCTGTGGTACTAATTAACTGTGGCTGTCCGGTTTCTGTTTCTAAAAATATTCCTTCACTGCCACTACCGTGTCCGCAAAAATGAACAATCCAGGGTTGGACTTCCAACACAGCATTTTGCAAGTCTTCAACACGGACAGCTAATCTTTTCTCCAGCCTAAACTCATCTCTGTACACTGACCTCTTCAATATGTCTTCAATATCACGAATTTCTGAGTCTAGTTCTAGATGTGATGTATGTTTGGGATTGGCTGCCAAAATCAGAATTGTCTTAACCATAGCTGACAAATAGGAGTAAGGGATTCAATTTAGTAAGTTTTGACTGTGAGTTGGACTTGCATAGTTGTCCACTCACGACTGGGAAATGCAATTGGGTTGGCGTTACGCATCGGTGGTTGTTCCGCAGCAATCGCCATCAATAATTCTTCTAAGGGATTGCCGCTTCTCGGTATTCCCTTCGCTTCTAGTAGTGGGATAGCTTGATTAAGCGGTGGTAATTCTAACCACCGAAAGTTAGTAGCACCAATGGTGGCAAACACTTTGAAAATATCTTCGCCTTCTTTCTCTCCTGGGGATAAACTCATCCTCAGTGGAATTAATTCCTCTTGTCCGGGATCGAGGGAGATAAACTCGCTAGTTTCTGGATAAATCTGATTGATGGCCCAATCAGACTGTAAATCGAGCACAGTAAAATTCAATACATCATAATAATCATTGCGAATTTTCAAGAATATATATTCGCCTGCTGCAACTTCTGGGTTGTTGAGGTCAGCAAATGGTTCTGGCTGAGGATAATCTACAGGATCGTAGTCTTGCTGTTTACCTAGCAATTCCACCACAACCTTTGCTCTCAAAGGTGAACTGATATCGTGGTTATCTAGTTCTTGAATTGCTTGATATTTAGCTAGATGTACCAAACGCTTTACCACAGCATTAGCGGCATTGGTTTCGCCCACCTTTAAAGTCGGTTTCAGAAAAATAGGCGATCCGGTGCGATCGCATATCTCATACACTACTTCATTAACAGCTACTAGGTATTTTTCTGCTTCTGTTGCTGAGGTGATTTTTTTGACATCTACTTGATAGTCAGCAGCTTCTGCATTACCAACTAATTCCAACCAACCATTACCATTAATTGCTGCCTCTATCGCTGCTAGGGCTGTACTTTTTTCCGCCGATAAATCTCGATCTGCAAGCAGTCGGACTTTTCTAACCAAATTCACTGATGCTGAGGTTAATAACGCCTTTGCACCTTGGGCGATCGCTAATTTATCATTAAGTAGAGTTTTGACTTCTGCCCAAGCTTCTGTTGCACCTAGTTGAGTAATTTCTACTAGTGCTAATCGCTGCTCTGCTTTGCGAAAATTATTGCAATAAAGTGGATAAATAGCAAACTCTGCCCCTTTCCGTATACCTTGAGCTTGGCCTGCATCAAGTAGAACCTTTGTGATTCCTGCTTCTACCTTCACTTGCATCACGGTGGTAGCATACTCACTTTGCAGATAGTCAGTACCCAACACCAAGCGATCGCCTTCACCTAGTAACATGGGAGTTTGTTGGGGAAACTGACTGTGAATTTTGGCATTGATGCGATCGTGAAGCATTCTGTAAGTCATTCCAGGTATTGGTTGATTGAGAGTATCTAGCAACCAATAAGTGAGTGCACCATTACGTTGTTTACCATCGAAAGCATATTCATAAGCTACTTCCGAAGGACGACAAGCAGCTATTAAAACGTAGCCTTTGGGTTCGGGAAGTATACCAGTAACAGCTGTTGCTTTGCGAGTTGTTACTGTTGTCAGCGAAAGCCACGTGTTTGTTAATTCTAGTGCAGAAGCAACTAAACTTGTTGTGGGACGTGGTGTTTCGTCTATGTTGTCCAAACCTCTAATGTCTGCGTCTTCTCCCCTAAGTGCGCCACCAGAATGACAGCAATCCAGCACAATTGTTACTATCAATCCCTTATCTACCATTTTCTTGAGGAGTGCAGCCAATTCTAGATCGCGCAGATATTGTCCTTCTCCAAATCCAATATCTGTGGGGACAAGTGTTTCATCAATACCGCGATCGCCTTTAAGTTGCGGATAATGGGTTTTAGCACGACCTCCATGACCTGAGTAGTGTATATATACTAAGTCTCCTGGTGCAGCCGTTTGTGTTAGTTGTTGAAACTTCGCCACAATATTTTTATAAGTTGGCCACTGTTGTGCTGGTTCTTTTGGTTTAGGCTGTTCATCTAACGTAAGTGCATCTGGATGAGAAGCTGTGAGTTTAAAAATTTGCCTGGGTGCATTGGGTAGACGCTTGAGAAATTGTTCTACCTGGTTAATATCACGGACGCATCCTCTCAAGCTTGGGTAATAAATACCGTTTACCAACTGATTGGGTAGATAGCAGTCAATCCCAATCAGTAAAACATAGAGTTGAGGATTTGAACTTGTTTGTTCTCGCATCTTACTTGCCTGTGATCGCCAATTACTCGGCAACTTGCAAAGGTAATAAATGGGGATAGAAGCTAAACACCAAAATTTTCCCTATATGTGGGATAAATCCACAGACTGCTGCATACACAATTGATAGAGAAATCATAATTCTCATAGTTGCGATCGCATCTCTGACTATTACATCTTACTTAGTATTATTACTGTTGCTTCATCATGCCTTAGCTGTATTAGGAATAACTAGTAGCAACAGGTTTTTCTACTAGATGGCGATGTTAGCACGGTATCACGGTATCGTAGAACTGGTAGAAAAGCTCATAGGTGTTATGGCTTTGACTCTACCAGATCACCAATCTCTACCCAAACTGACACAGATATTAAAAGCCAAGTTAGCCTTTAACTAACTGGAATAGGTTGACCGCTAGACAGCACCAATGGGAAATTATGGACATTAGGAGCGTGCATGACAGTGAGACCAATATTGGCACGGTTTAAGATATCAGCGTCGCTTCTAATTACATTACCCCGACTATCTAAAATGGAATGATTAAAGTTCAAGCCATTGAGATTAAATGCCATTGAACATACACCCATCGCCGCAAACCAAATACCTATTGTTGGTAATGCTGCTAATAAGAAATGGAAAGCACGATGATTTCTGCTAGCAAAGGTAGGAATCAACAAGCGTCCTAAGAAGCTATGGTGTCCTGCCAAGTATTTGTATGTTACTTGCTGCTGACCCAACTTATATCCAGCATTGATGGATTCATTTTCATCGGTATTGCGAATTAGCGTTGAAGCTACTAAAGAACCATGCAAAGAACTCAACAGTGCGCCACCAAACACACCTGCTACACCTAACATGTGGAACGGGTGCATCAGGATATTATGATCGCCTTGGAAAGCCAACATAAAGTGGAAAGTTCCAGCGATTCCCAAAGGTAAACCATCAGAAAAACTACCTTGACCAAGAGGATAAACTAACAAAACGGAAGTAGCAGCAATCACGGGTGCAGAATAGGAGATCACTATCCAAGGTCGCATTCCCAAACGATAACCCAGTTCCCAAAATCGCCCTAATAAGCACCAAATACCAATCAAAAAATGCAGCACAATCAACTGATATGGCCCGCCATTGTAGAGCCATTCATCGATTGATGCCGCTTCCCAGATAGGATAAAAGTGCAAACCAATGGCGGCAGAAGTTGGTACTACTGCGGCTGTAATTAAGTTATTACCATCCATCAGTGAACCCATAATTGGCTCACGTATGCCATCCATATCTACGCTAGGTGCAGCAATAAAAGCCAAAACAAAACAGGTGGTAGCAGCTAGCAAGGTAGGAATCGACAAGACACCAAACCAGCCGATATAAATCCGATTTTCTGTGCTGGTAACCCATGCACAAAAACTATCCCATAAATCAAAAAAATTAAATTCCCTTTGACGTTGAACAATGGTACTCATGGTTTTTAGCTCCTAAGTAATTCCAAGTTCAAAATTTTTCTACTACTTTTAGCAGATGCCTATCTCTGAGGTTTGTCCTACAATTATATATTTAGCAATTCCGATAGTTTTCAGAGAGTAGAGTTGCCAGTAATCAATTAGTTGAATATCTCTAGTTTGAAGTTAGAAAAAGAATTTGAGGAACTTGTGAGGAAACACAGTACTTATGAAAACTTAAATTTTGTCATAATATTAGATTAACAACATAGTCAACGCATCTTAAAAGTCAGTAAACCAAAGATTTCACATTCAAATCTACAATATCTTAGTCTAATAGCAAATATTGGCTGATTTTTTCTTTTCAATGCTCAAATTCCAGGTAATTTGGCTATAATTCTATTTGAATAAAACTGTGGTTAATATTTTATGAGAAAAGTATTTGTACACACAGAGCGAATAGATGACAATAGTGAAAATTTGACTATTATCTAACTAATTATGACAGAGTTAATAGTAACTCCTCACATCCTACTGCGTGCATTTTATTGATTGGTGGATGTTAAGAAAATATGCCCGGAGAAGAAGCCGCTACTCGATAGTTTCTTAACAATGCAGATAGGGGAGATTATTCAGTACTCCTTTAAAAGTTAATAATGTTTTGAATTATGAATTATAAGTGATTCTTCACAAGTTCCTCAAATTGTTTTTTTAAATTGTAAAGTGGAGTCCACTAGGAAAAGTTGAACTGAGGATAGAGAGTACTTTACCAGCATTAGTCAACATTTTAGAGATTTGATTTACGCATAAATAAGTGAGTTCCGATTGATGAATAGATGACACTGCGGGTATTCATAAAGTAAATCAGTAGGTTGAAATTCTATCTTGCAGTTAAACCAATAATAGACGCTTTGACCATCATCAAGCTTGAAATTAAATATGTCTGCAATTGTTCTTTGTTCAATAACAAAGCTGTTGGGAGGAGATTATGAGCATAGGTGATCAAAAGAAGCAAAATAATCCAAAAAATAACCTGCTTTTCATGCCAAAAGTCGGATTATGGCAAGAAACTGTGTTCGATACGGTTATGCTTGATGGCGCGGCGATTGTGTCACCTCCTACAAAAGATTCATGCTCTACATACCCTGCAATACCTGGTATTACTTGCAAAAACTTCGATCTACCTTCAACAGGTTTGACTGCTGAACAACGAGCCACTGCTTTGTTGCAATTGCAGAACTATGAGTCTGTGCAGAAAACTCACTTTCTCGGCTATCAGGTCAACCAAAACTTCAACTATGAAGAAGACTTGAAGCAGTATCTCAATTATCACATCAATAATGTCGGCGATCCTTTCCAAAGCGGCAATTTCACCGTCAACAGCAAGTTTATGGAGCGTGCAGTACTGGATTATTACGCCTCACTGTGGAATGCGCGCTGGCCCCACGATCCCAATGATCCAGAGTCTTACTGGGGTTATGTACTAACGATGGGTTGCACAGAAGGTAATTTGTATGGTTTGTGGAATGGACGTGATTATTTAGCTGGTAAGTTCTTGCTCAATGACCCTACCGTTGAAGAAGAAGCAAGAATTGCTAGTTTGTCAGGTCAGCCACGCTCAGTATCCCCTCGTCTCATCTATCAGCAAGCACCCGTTTTAGAGGAAAATCCAAACGCCCATACTCCAGTTGCATTTTATTCAGAGGACACGCACTACTCAGTGATCAAAGCCATGCGGGTGATGGCCATTCAGAATTTTTATGAGATTGGTATTGAAAAATATCCACAGGAAAATCCACTAGCACCCGGTCAGCCTTGGCCAAAAGAGGTGCCATCTCAAGGCGGTAACGATGGGCCTGGCTCGATTGATATTGAAGCGCTGTGCAAGCTCGTAGAGTTTTTTGCCGCCAAGGGATATCCTATTCTTGTGTGCTTCAACTACGGCACTACATTTAAAGGTGCCTACGACGATGTAGAAGCAGCGGGCAAAGCTCTACTTCTTATTTTAAAAAAATATGGTCTTGACGAACGCAAGGTGTATTACGATCCTGAAGACCCAACCAAGTACGATATTCGTAATGGCTACTGGTTCCATGTGGATGGGGCGCTCGGTGCTGCCTATATGCCATTTATTGAAATAGCCTATAACATGGGCAAAATCTCGCAACGCGGGCCGAACTTTGACTTTCGTCTGCCCTTTGTACACTCAATCGCGATGAGTGGACACAAGTGGATCGGGGCACCCTTGCCATGCGGCATTTATATGACCAAAACAAAGTATCAGCTGCGTCCACCCGACGATCCAGAATATATTGGTTCTCAAGATACTACATTTGCTGGCTCTCGCAATGGCTTCTCAGCTATGCTTTTCTGGGACTACCTGGCAAAAAATTCTTACGCAGCCCAGATTGATAAGGTGCTTTATACAGAAAATATTGCTAACTATGCATACTTGCAATTAAAGGCACTGGAAGAGAAGTTGGGTGAGGATTTATGGGTAGCACACACGCCACTATCACTTACTATCCGTTTCAAACGTGTCAATGACGATATTGTTTTTAAATATTCTTTATCGGGCGAGACATTGTATGTGAAAGGCCAAAAGCGTGAGTATTCGCATATTTTTCTGATGGCACACGTTACCACTGCTCTGATTGATGAGCTGATCCAAGACCTCAATCAGCCTGGTGCTTTCCCGAAACAGGAACAAGAACAGCCAGAACTGGAAACTGATATTTACGTGACTCACAAGCCGAAGAAACTTATCCACGTTCCACATACTGGTCGTGGCTTTAAATAATACTGCGAGTGCGATCGCCTTTGCGACTCTTGGCTTGATTGTGTGGGTATTCATCCTGCAGCCAACTTACTCCAACTTTCGGTGTGAGGCGATCGCGGCTGGATTGCAATTACTCAACGAAGTAAAGGTTCATGTGAGTGTCTATGTTCTAAACGATACCAAAAGCCATCTGATTAATCACTAGGTAGTAAATCTAGGTAAATAACTGGGAAATTTCAGATGTCTGCATGAGAAAATTACTAAGTTCTTTGGGCTTAACTTGCCTATTCATTTGGTAAATCACCAGCCATTCACCCTTACCTTCCAGCCACCAGCCAGAATTGTGACTAAAGAATTGCAAGACATGAAAATTAAATGTCTCCCTGATAGCAGGTTCTAGCTGTCCTTGCAATCGGTAAGACTTTGAGAACTCCTGATAGGATTCAAAATCTATATCTTGGTGTCCGAAGAATTCTCCAATTTTGTCAAATACGTTTTCAGGCCGCAGGCTAAACTCAGGTAAGTTCTGATGAGAGATGTGGAAAGCTGCTACTGTCTGGGAGTATTGACTAGAATTTTCACCAGAACCTTGTTGAAATTCATGGTCGAATAGTATGGCTTCTCCAGCTGCACTACGTTTGCGTAGGATATTTCTAATCTCTAGTGAACTTCCACGATGAAACAGAGGAAATTTGAAGAAATCTTCGTGTTCGAGCATTTTGTCTGACTCTAAAAAGTCCAGAGCAAGAGTTGAGGCAACTTGTCTGAGAGCTTCAGTTCGCCTTTGCCTCTGTTGAGGGACAACAATCCCACACAATGCGGCAAAAATAGTTCCGGTGATGAAGAAGATTGTACTTATCCCTAATGGCATATAAGATCCCCAAGAAACTCCAGGCTCAAGGACAGACTCATTGGGATAGACAGAATTAAAATGCACGCTTACCTTTTGTCCTTGTTCGTACCTCTGGACAATTGACTGGGCGTGTTCCGGATCGCTGCTATCATATTGCCCAAAAGATACTTGCTCCGATAAGTAAGACTTTTCTCCTACGCTGTATTGATAGCGAACATTTGCATGATAAATAGTAGAATCTTCATCTTTAATCTCTTTAATCTCTGATAAAACTATGACTCCATCAGTTGTTAACCACTTTAGGCTTTCTTGAGCATTTTTCAGTTCTTGGTATCCCATAGGAATTAG
The DNA here is from genome assembly GCA_002368155.1 of Nostoc carneum NIES-2107. Taxonomy (GTDB): domain Bacteria; phylum Cyanobacteriota; class Cyanobacteriia; order Cyanobacteriales; family Nostocaceae; genus Aulosira; species Aulosira carnea. Next base: position 73,843 of record AP018183.1, on the reverse strand, counting down.
ACCGCCTCCCACTACCATAAAGACTAAACCTATTCCTGTTCCTATAATTGTTTGAAATTTTTTCATGTGTAAGTCCGCCTTCTACTTGCCCAAAGTCAACTAGCTTATTTACTGAATCGCCCTAAATCATGTACTATCTTCACCGTATCTGTGTCATAAATTCCTTGCAAACAATCTACTGCCACCTCAAAAATTTCTGTACCGCAGGCATGGTAAGCACAGGGGTGTCCTTTTTCTTTGATGCGGTGTTCATCAATACGAGTGCTTTCACTGCTATTTCGGCAATTTTGGTACTAAATCTTTGCCCCATCTCTACACCACCTGTAAAAACGCTGACATTACCATTTGTATAAATCTCAACTAAGGCACTGACTTGATTGAGAAAAGTCTGAGCGAAGGAAATACCAAAACACACAGGCATGATTGCATAGCCCTTTTTTGGCTCAAAATGACTGGCGTTAAATTGGGCAATGCGATCGCTAATAACTTATAAGTTGTTTGTGCTTCCTGCCAACACAAGCGAACATTATTCGTAGCTAACTAAGGTGTAGCCTGTTCTTCCTTCCCCCCCCAAAAGCACCACCCAGACGCTTGACATCCACTTCTACAGTGTGGCAAGGTAAGCCTAAAATTTGGGCAATGGTTTGTTGCGTACCGTGGGGATTTTAGGTGGATGAGTAGACACGCATCGCCATTAATAGCCAGCAAGGGTTGATCGGCAATGATTACCCCATTGATTGCTTCCAGAAATATTAGCTGCAGTTTTAACTGCGATCGCGCCATCTACAGCCAGCGCTGCTAATTTACGGCGATTGTCCGTGAATCATTTCTTTTACTGATGCGATTCTGTAAACAAGAACATCTGATACCAAATCCGCTTGAATAACCCCTTTTTTATCGAACCGCGTTCACCGTTAGTGGTTCGACGCTGGGCAAACCCTGCGGTTTCAATTGACTTGTGTTCAACCGAATATGATATCAGAATCAAGATCGGCGCACTTCAATTTACAGAACTACTCAGATTATCCATGCAGTTGCTCTGCCATATTTAGTTCTACGATCGCTTCCTGTTCATCACCCTGTGTAGCTAAAGCCAATCCTAAATTGTGGTGAGTTTCTGCGAGATAAGGATCAAGCGGAACGGCTTGGCGAAATTCATAAATTGCCTCATCTACTTTACCTTGCTGATACAAGACTACTCCTAAATTGTCGTGTGCATCGGCTAATCCTGGATTGAGGCGAATCGCTTGACGAAATGCAACTGCTGCTTCCTCCCATTTATCTTGTTGACACAGGACGACTCCTAAATTGTAGTGAGCATCAACACAATTAGGGTTAAGTTGGATTGCTTGCTCAAATGCCGTCACTGCTGCTTCTAGCTCATCCTGGCGGTAAAGAGCAAGCCCCAGATTAGAATGCACCTCAGCTATCTCTGGATCGAGGTTGATTGCCCGTTGGAACTCTAAAATTGCCTCCTCGAATTGTCCTTGTTGATACAACACCGTTCCTAGATTAGAGTGTGCTGCTGCTAGCGGAGGATTCGGAGAAATAGGTTGTTGGGCTTTCATACCATACTCCTTCTTTAATCAAGTCTGTGTAATTTTTGTTGATTCAAGTATCAATCTCAAAAGCTCAACTCTTAGATGTCTTCGTCAGATATGCTGAACTGCTAGTGGTTGAGTCCATTGGCTGTAGTATTGTGCTAAGACCATTGGAAATTGATCAACTATCTGTCTAACTTTGGTTGCAGGGGTTGGTTGAGCCATTTGTCCGGCGATGCGGTTAATCCGACAAGCCATCACAGCCGCTTCTTTGTGGCTCAATCCAGCATAAACAAGTCCTGAAACTAAACCCGTAATCGTATCTCCTGTTCCCCCAATTGCTTCTAAGGTGGGAACATTGGGTTGATCAATCGTGGCCACAATCTGCCCAGTGATCGCCACATAGTCAGTTTTGCCTTTCACCAGCAAAAGTTTTGCGGCACTGTTGAGTTGGAATGCAGTCTTAATTTGCTCAGGAACAGCACTGGCATCCGAGGCAAACAGGTGATGGGAAATATAGGCTGGATGGGTGGCTTGCGGGTCAGCCAGAAACGCGATTTCCGAAGTATCTGGTGTGAAAATGTCAAACTCTTGAGCTAACCCAGCTCCCTTAGCCGCATACATTCCCCCAGCATCAGCAATCATAATGGGTCGTTGAGGACAGCCCCCAATGGCTTCACAGAGTTTTTTCAACAGTCCCATAATCGGTAGACAATAGTGCAGGGTCAGCACTTGCGGTGAGAGGGTAACAATGTTTTGGGTCAGATATTGAAACAGTGCCTTAGTGCCTTTGCCATCCCCAATATCACCTGCAACTAGAGCATAGGGTGGATCTAAACCTAAACTTGTGGTGACAGCTAAGGCAGCACCGATCGCGGCACCTGTTCCTTGAGTGCGAGAGAATCTGCGTCCTTGTGCCACCAGTACATCCCCATCCCGTTGAACTGCACCCATTGTCAGCGGTAAGGATGGATCGGGGATAGTACCAAACAGGAGTAGCATAATTAGATTCCTCCTTGTTCAAGCTGAAGGGACTCTTCGTAAGCACGTTGCAGCATTGTGGCACAGAGGGTATAGCCCAAGTCTCGTGGATGAGGAGCCTGATTGAGAGGTTTATCTACCATTTCAGCATGAAGATACGGAATATCCGGGCATCCTCCACCAGATACTGTACGTTCGCTCATTTTTAAAGGGTGAGAGGAATTAATGCCTTACTGTTAAAGGAAACAATACGATTTTGGATATCCTAAAAGCATCACCGTGTAATACATGGAAAAAGGAAAAAAGCCCTTTCCATGTATTACATGGAAGCTATGGCTCATTAACATCTCATCTGTAATACTGAATATTACACTTTAAACTTCACTAATTTGGGGTTAAACTTACGATGTAATACACGGATGAGGCGAATGTTAAAGCGGGATATTCAAGGGAAGTTCGCCCTCAAAGACGATGATTATCGTCAAGTGCGCTCTTTAAGATTAACGGATGAAACCTGGAAGGCTTTGGGGATCGCTGCCGAATGCTTGGGTATGACTAGAGCTGATTACGTTGAACAGGTGATTAGAAGGAATGCTCATCCAAGTATTACACGGGAAAAAAAGTTGGCACATAAAGCCAAAACTAGTGTTGTTGAAGTTGCGACCATGCCTCTAAAGGTGGCAACACTCGAAAGTTTACGTAACCAAGTAATATTGGAGTTGAAGTTAGGTAAGCAATCACCGGGCTACAAAGCAGCACTCAAAGCCCTCAATCATTTTATTGTGGTACTAAATAGCGAGTATACACAACAGTAGGAATTCGCTGTTTTGTATCAGTAAGCGGGGAAAACAGTGGACATAAGTTCTGAGCGGATTGACGATATTCCCGTCATCGTGGAATGGCTTGTTCAGATGGGGATAGCTAAATGTATTGACCAAAAACTCAAAAAACCACACGGAAACCACAAAGGCATGAGTTATGGTCAATTGAGTGTATTGTTACTGACATACATAATTACTCAATCAGACCATCGGTTGTGTGCAGTGGAATCATGGGTAAAGGCACATCGAAGGATTTTAGAGTTAAGTACAGGGTGGTCGATAGGAGAAAAAGATACCAGTGATGACAGATTGGCAAGGGTAGTCGAAGAGTTAGGTAAGCAAACACAAGCAACGCAGGAAATAGAGGTCAAGTTAGGACAAAATCTGATTCGCGCCTACGAATTGCCCACACAAGTGGCACGAACCGATACGACTAGTTTTAGCGTGAATCATCAACAGGGAGATTCTCCAGAAGAAAATATATTACGTTATGGCTATTCCAAGGACAAACGCCCAGATTTGTTGCAATACCGTCAATTATTGGCAACCCTTGACCCAATGGGAATGCCATTAGTCAGCACAACCCTTGAAGGTAATGGAGCTGACGACCCATTATATTTCCCCACTTGGCAAAAAATAGCACAAGTGATTGGACATAAAAAGTTTGTCTTCATCGCTGATTGTAAAGCTGGGTCGATTGCAACTCGCGCTCAAATCGCCGCTTCTAGGGGTATTTACTGCGTTCCTGTAGCCATGAGTGGGCAACACCCTCAATATCTTCAGCAATGGGTTCTCAACCCACCAGCGGAAATTGTGCCCATTCGTTTACCACGACAAGATGAAGAAGAACCTGCGGTGGGAAAAGGTTTTGAAGTGGAGTTAGGTAAGTTTTGGTTCAACAAACAAACCAACAAATGGGTGCGTTGGCTAGAACGCTACTTAGTAGTTTACTCCCAAAGCCTTGCCGCATCAATGATACGTGGACAACAGCAACGCATCTTGACTGCTGAAACCGCTCTCCAAAGTTTAGCTAACAAGCCAGGCTCAGATCGGGAGCTACTCACCCATAAAGTAGAAAACATTCTCCAGCGCTATCGTGTCAAAAATTTTTTCTCAACCATGATTACAGAACAGATCACTAAAAAAACTCGTCATCTCGGACGGGGACGACCATCAAAAAACTCGACCACAGAGGAATTGACAGATATTTGTCTTCAACTTCATATCCAGAAGATAGATACTGCAATTCAGGAGGCAGAAACTTTGGCAGGGTGGCGATTGTATGTTACTAATGCCGATAGTAGCCAGATGAGTTTACCACTTGCTGTGATGTATTATCGGGATGAATGGCTTTTAGAGCGAGGTTTTCACCGTTTTAAAAGGGGTTCTTTGCCAGCCCTACCCATTTACTTTCAAAATACTGACCGAATCACTGGCTTAATGTTCCTGTTGAACATAGCTTTGCGTGTATTTACTCTAATGGAGTTTGTAGTACGGCTGGCTCTTGAGCAAACCCAACAATCTTTGGCAGGTCTTTATGACGGTAATCCAAAGCGAAAAACTGCTCGCCCATCTGCTGAACAAATGCTCAAGGCTTTTTGTAATTTAACTCTTTATTTTTTACCTGATTCTACCATCTTCATCACACCAATTAACGCGCTTCAAAAACAAATTCTTTCTTTAATGAAAATGCCTGAATCCCTTTATCAGATAGATTCAGTGGTGCGCTCGACATAATTCATCTTACTCAATTACCTGTACCACTCCTGAAGGAGGATACACACAATTGAAGTCCCATTTCAATATTAGCAATTTCCGTGTAAGACACCGTAAATTGAACTTTGAATATTGCTACTCTTCCATGTATTACACTGAAGAGCTTAACTTCCGGTAACAGTCTCTCAATATATTTCTTTCATCCCTGTAATACACGCAAAGTCGCAATTTCTTTTACCATGTAATACATGGTAAAGCTCGTTCTCCTTTTCCCAAGTATTACACGGTGATGGTTTTAGGAGATCCAAAATCGTATTGTTTCCTTTAACAGTAAGGCGTTAATTCCTCTCACACTTCAAAAATAAGCGAACGTACAGCTAGAATCTTTCCCACTGTCCAAGAAAATAGCTCAGTTCGACCTTACCTTAGCGATCGCCCAAGTCAATGGTGTCCTATCCACTTCTTGGGAATACAACGCAGATTTATTTGATGCAGCCACTATTACCCGCATGGCTGGGCATTTCCAGACATTACTAGAAAGTATCATTGTTGACCCTAGCCAGCCCGTGGGTATGCTGTTCTTGCTGAGTCAGCAAGAACAGCAGCAATTACTACTAGATTGGAATGCTACTCAAAGAGATTACGAAAGTATTTGCTTGCATCAGCAATTTGTCACCCAAGTCGAGAAGACACCGGATGCGGTAGCAGTAGTTTTTGAGCAGGAAGAAATTACTTATAGACAATTGAATCAACAGGCTAACTGTGATTTGAACCATAAAATGAACTTTTAGCTCAAGATATGCTTCAAAAAAAGTTAACCATTTTATGCTTCAAAAATCAGCGTCAAAGTAGAAAATCACATCTACCAAGTAATTGCAGCACTTGATGAGGAATTATAGTTACGTCAGACAGCAACACAAGCGGCGTTAGGAAATGGTAGCTATAGCCGATGAGTAATGAATTGGGCAAGTCTGGTATTTGATTATTAGCCCTATACAAAACCAAGGGCTAACGCCGCACAAGTAGATGCCCTGGATGCCAACCATAATCAATAGCATCTTGGGCTTTTGTACTGTTTATATCTAGGGTAACTTTAATAAATTTTTTACCAGTATCCATATCATGATGTAGTGCATAAGGAAGTTCTACAGCTTCCTGCCATCCCCCAGCTTTGAGTTGTCGATGATTATTAATTATTTCAACTGTTAGCGTAGCCTTTGAGACTTTATAAGGAAGTTGTTCCGCTCTATCAAATCCTAAGTCTAATGCTTCTGGCGGAATTTCAAGGTATCTTCCCTTTTCATCCCGTCCAATAGTTAAGCATAAATCTTTATTGCTGTAAGTGTAAAAAAGTTCTACGGGAGAATCGTAGCCAGCAACTCTTGCTTCTGGTGCTACCCAATGGCTAACTTCTAGTGTTGGTATTTTCCATAGTTGATCTATTTCTGGAAGCCACTTTTGATACGGAAGAAAACACCATCTATTTTGACTCAAGAGTGCATTGTTCTTACAGGATTTGATATTAGGACATTTATCAGCAGGAAAGCCTGTTAACATCTCACAATCAAGAAATAGCCAACAGCTTTCTTTACAGGAATATTTAGTTTTTTTATTGTATTTACGTTTAACCATATTCATCAATTGTTATCAAACTTTTATCATGATAAAAACTGTTTACTACTGAATTTTTTGATGTTTACTGTTGTCCTACAGCATCACGTTTAGGTTTGCGTTGGCCAACACGCCCCGAAGACTTTTTAGGCGTTTGCGGTTGCTCCGGTGTTTCATCTGTCTTCTGTGCATCTGTGGGAGATGGGGTAATATTTGTTTCCAGTGGTGTCTCACTAAGGTCAGAATCACCTGGTTTTGTCTTCTTCCGAGTTTGTTTTTTCTTAGGTGTTGGTTCTATAGAAGTTTCGCTTGGTGTCGTAGAAGCCGTTTCATCATTGTTCTGGGGTGCAGACTTTTTACGAGTCCGTTTTGCTTTTGACGTTGGTTTGTCAGATTTAGAGGGCGATGCAGTTGCAGTCGCCGCGCCCTTGGATAAATCCACTGCTGCTTTTGGTACAGAGGTTGAACCCATGCCTATCTGTAGCAAATGCCACAAATGTTCACGACGACTTTCCATGTAAGAGAGTTTTTGTTCTCCCTCAGTGGTATCCAAAGCCATACGTTCACATTGGGCTAGTGTGAGCGTATGTTCATGCAGTCGTTCTAAACTCAAAGTATCATGACCATCATGCAATGCTGCTGCTACAGCCCGGATGAGCCAGTCCTTAAGTACCCCAACACAACCAATGGAACGCTCATAAAAGTAAAGCCAATGCTGCATTAGCTCTTTGACATCGACATTCATAGGTACTTGCATCAGCAGTGCCAATAATGCCGCTTGAAAATCCTGGCGGTCAACTTCATTCTGATACAAATAACGTGGAAAATGGATATCTAGTCCCCGCCGGGATGCTTGACCACTTAAATTACGAAAATTGAGCAGTTCGTAAGTCCCAATGAGAATGTGTAGCACTCCCGTAACATTGGTCATGGACTTAATCCAGTCCAACTGGTCTAAAAGCTTACCAGCACTTGCACCAGTCCCAATCTTCATTAAGTGCTGTGCTTCATCCAAAATCACTGCCCGTACACCACGCTTGGTCATCGCCTCTTCTAACGCGTGACGCAGTTCAGGGGAATCATTAAACTGGGCTGTTTTAGTCCGCCCACGACCTTTCTTCTCCCAAGTTTGTTCCGCGTCAATATCTATCAGCATTCGCCGCTCATAGAATGGTTCTCCCAAAAGTTTTAGTGCAGTGCGGTAGTAATCTGCCCGATTAAACACTCCACCATCCGGTGGTCGTGTTTCTAACAGCAATAACGGCATTGGGGGCCCAGAGCCGTTACGATAGCTCAATGAATTGGAAACACCGAGTAACTGTTCGGCTACATTTTCATTTAACCGTTTAGCAATCTGCCGAATCATCGTTGTCTTACCCACACCACTTGGCCCATAAACCAACACATGAGCAAATCCGGCGGGTTCTCGAATCGCACGCATCAACAACATATCTACCCGTGCTAACTGGGGATGTAAAACTGCATACTCCTTAAACTGAGTAAGTTTGAGGTGTATTTCGCCGTTAAGATTGTCGGTTAAAAATTTGTCCATTAACGGTATTCCCCTAGTATTGGCAGTCGTGTGAGATCCAACATTTCAACGTTGTTTTGCAGTGCTGGCAATTCTTCGTCATCTTGACTGTGTGGTTCTATCTCTGGCTCAAGAGTGCTGACTCTTGGGAACTGGGGTACACCTTCCTTATTGGGTATTAAATTCTCCAAAACCCCAACCGCTTCCAAATCCCGTAACCGTTGCAAGAGCAAAGTTTCATGCTCTTGCACTGCCGCGATGAAGTCGGCAAGGCGTTTGGCAGAGATATTTGTACTCACAGCATTACGCTTATCTTGCTGTCTAATTTCAGAGGCAGCTAATAGCACTTCTTTCTCTGTGCGTCCGGCAAAGGTACTGTAATACTGGGAGATACATTTGACCCATCTTCCCTCCAGGTAAGCATAAGCTACACCCATATCAAAAGGGTCATAGCGCACACTGACTTTGGTTTTTTCGACAACCGGACTGCGGAAAGCATCGTTCCAGTAATAAAGATAATTAACTTTAATTCCCTGTCCCGGCTGGATTTTCGCGTTGCCTTTGGGTGTGCTAGGGCGTGTTGCCATGAGGAAGTCTTCGTTGTATGCAATGCGTCGGTGTTCCCTTTCCCCTGTGGCAGCGATTGCGTCGGTATAAACTTGTAATGGTGTCTCACCCAAGGAATCATGTACGCTCGTGTCATAAATGGTGTAAGCCCACTCACACAGGTAGGTATATAAATCTGCCAATGTCCAAACCGCAAGTTGTTTGGGGTCAACAACTTTGGTTAATTGACGTGGCTGCTTACTGGCTTGGGTGTTGCCCAGTAAGTTAAAGATAAATTCCGTATTGGTTGTGCCGAATAATCGCTCAACTACTGAGCCAAAACGGGGTTTAGCACCAGGACGAGTCTTTTTAATGCAGTGGTAACGTGCTAATAAGGTATCAAAGTAAACGCTATGAAATTCCTTGCCGCCATCTACAACTACGGATTGGGGAAAACGACCCTCACGCTGGACACACAACCTTAATGCCATCATGCAAGACCTATAAGAAGGTGGGTCAAAGGTAAGATAAACCGCTAAGATACGTCGGGAGTAGGCATCAATCAGTAAAGTCAGCCAAGGTCGTCCTAAGTTTCGACCAGTTACTTGGGAGCGTAATTCGATATCGAGTTGGGTGTGGTCAAGATGGCAGATGGCAAAGGGCCTGTCTCCATGCCTGGGTGTAGTTTTAGCTAGTTCTAAAACAATCGGTTCGGTTGCGTATGCGGCTTTTGCTCCCTGACGTTTTAAAGTTTGCTCATAGATGGGACGCTTTTTTAGCCGAGTATAAAATGTGCGCTGACTCAGTGGTGGAATGTTGGCTCTTTCGCAGGCTCTTGTATATGCCCGATAAACAGAAGCGGCGGGAGCTTGTCTTGGTGTCTCGAAGTGTTCGGTAATAAATTGATCTAATAATTTATTTGCATCTGTTGGTGCTTTGGGTAGGCGATTTCCTCTACTATTCGTACGTGGGAGCAAACCTACATAACCGCAACCAAAAGTGGCTTCTGCTTCCCGAAACTGTTTGACCCATCGGGATAATGTGCTTTTAGGTGTGTCCTTATATATGTCTGCGTGATGCTGGAAATATGCTTGTACTAGATGAAATCTGCGATTGGCTTTTTGTAGATCCGCAGGCGAGGCGGCAACCATCAATTCACCCACTTTTTCATTGATGGTTGCGTGTGTTTCTGAAGTATGAATGTTGATAGTGCCACTATCAAATAATTGCAGAAAAAATGCTGTGGGCAATTGCATTGGTTGCCCAACTTCGGGTAAAAGTGTGGTTGTCTTCTCGCCCAAGTTAACTAAAGTCCAAAGTTGTGCGTCCCAGACAAGTCTAGTGTTAGGCAAGAGTGTTGTGGGTGAGACGATTGTTTGATGATGTCCAGTTGTCCCTATGGCTAAATGTGTATGAGCAGTATAAGTTTGTTGGTCTGCCCATAATTGAACTCGCCAATGCTCCACTAGGGGAACTGCATACAAGTCTACGTAGAGTTGCTCCGTGGCAATCATGGCGTAGATATCGTTGGCACGTACTCCAGGTATGGTTGCCAGTGTGGCGGCAATGGTTGTTCCTGGAGTAGCTTGAATTGCTGAAGAGATTTGTTCTGTAATGGAGTGGGGGATATTGGTGCTAAACCTAAAGTAATCTTCTAAAAACATTAGGTTTTGAGTGAATATGGGATTTAGTTCGGTATCGGTGCGAACATAGTATTTGAGTCCATAAGATGCGGCGTAAGCTTCTCCTGGTGGGCAATGCCAATGACCAGTTTCAGTTTTTTGGTAGCGTGAAGGGTATTTTTGGGCTAGTCGTTTTAATTCGGTTTCGGTTTTCCATTCTTCCCAAGCTGCACCACTTGAACGTAGCACGAAGAAGTCTGGGGTATGATAATGACCTATTTTTCGCCCGTTTTGGTTTTGGTACTGAATTTTAAATGGCGGTGGTTGGTCGTAGAACTCTAACACCTCTGGCGAATGTTCCATTTGGTAAATTGCCCATAGTTCTACTGTGTGGCTTTCAAATTGAATGGTTTGACCCATTTTGCGACTAGGATAAACTCCACTAACGTTCTTGGCTCGTCCTTGTACTCTCCGTGAGGGTGGAGCAGCCCGAATTGCGGCGATTAGTAAGAGTGTTTGCGCCGTTAGTTGCTGTTGCTTACACCAATGGTCAAATTCATCATCTGTCATGAGAGTTTTTTATCCAAGAAAAGAGTGTTTCTCTTTGCCAGGAGGCAGTTTTAGGATTTCAGTACGCCAGAAAAAACTACGGAGTTATAGTTTTTAGTGAAGCATATCTTGGAATTTTGAACCATATTTTGAATTGAAAGTTTAAGTTAGAGCAATTTTAAGAGAGATTTTTTGTCCAAGTTTCATTCAATTGTGTTTTTTCAACTCATTCTTTAGTTATGCTTCAAAATTTCAACTCTATCTCATGATTTGATTCAAAGTTTTATTTTGTGATTGGTGAGAAAGCTTGAAATTGCGTTAACTCTTTCTCAATTTATGGTTCAAAATTTTTCTCATATTATGATTCAAAGCATAGCAATTTTTTACGCGTTTGGATGCAGAATTGCATAACTTGTATGGCCCCACAAAAGCCGCAATTGATGTCACATTTTGGAATTGCAATCGCCATTCTGATAAAAATATTGTACCCATAGGACGAGCGATCGCCAACACGCAAATCTATATACTAGATCAGCATTTACAACCAGTTCCCATAGGTGTAGCAGGAGAAATACACATTGGCGGAGTCGGTGTAGCTAGGGGTTATCTCAACCAACCAGAACTTACAGCCGAGAAATTTATTGTCAATCCTTTCAGTAGCGGCTTAAACAATCGCCTGTACAAAACTGGTGACTTAGCACGCTACCATACAGACGGTAGCATTGAGTATCTAGGAAGACTGGATGACCAAGTTAAGCTGCGTGGTTTACGCATTGAGTTGACAGAAATTGAAGCTGTATTGACGCAACATCCAGCTGTGAGGGAAGCCGTTGTTGTGATGCGGGAAACATCAGCTGTAAAACGTCAAGTTGTGCTGAATCCTCCAAAAAATAACTCAGAAATTACAGATTTACGAAACTTCCTCAAAGGGGAATTAATCGAGGAACTGCTAGTTGAATCAACAACAAAGCAACTCATCGCCTATTGTGTTTGTCGTCATCAACCTGCGCCCAATACTACTGAATTACGCCGCTTCTTAGGTGAAAAACTACCCGATTATATGATTCCGGCAGCGTTCATCATGCTTGATGCGCTTCCTGTCACAGCAAATGGCAAATTAGATAAAAAATCTCTACCAAATCCCAGTCAAGATAGACCTAATTTAGAAAAATCTTTCGTCCCTCCTCACACTCTACATGAAAAGATATTGGCGCGAATCTGGAGCGAAGTTTTGGGAATTGAACAAGTGGGGATTTACGACAACTTCTTTGAGTTGGGCGGAGATTCTATTCGTAGTATTCAAGTTGTGGCGAAAGCCCAGGAAAGAGGTTTAAGGTTCTCTGTAGCGCAGGTTTTTCAACATCAAACTATCTACAAATTATTAACAGCAATTTCTCTGAATCAAACTCATGCTTTATTAACAGAGAAAACCGCAGCTTTTAGCTTAATATCAGCCATTGAAAGAGATAAACTCCCCAACGATCTAGAAGATGCTTATCCGTTAACCAGAGTTCAGACTGGCATCATCTTTCATAGCCAGTACAACTTGGAATCCTTGATGTATCATGACATTTTTCAATATCATCTGCGGGTTCGTTTTGACTTAGATTTATTACAAATAGCGATACAACAGCTTGTAACTCGCCATCCAATTTTGCGTACCTCTTTTGATTTGATTAACTTTGATGAGCCTCTGCAACTCGTTCATCAAAGTGCTTGTATACCTGTGGTGGTAGAGGATTTGCGCTCATTATTACCAGCAGCACAAACACAGGCGATCGCATCTTGGATTGAAATTGAAAAATATCACCGTTTTGACTTGTCTTATCCACCACTGATGCGTCTATTTATTCATCGCTTAACAGATGAAACCTTCTTTCTCACTTTAAGTTGGCACAACTCAATTTTAGATGGCTGGAGTAATGCTTCTCTATTAACAGAATTGTTACAACGTTATCATACTCTGTTAAATGGGGAAGAAAATCAGATAGAAGCACCTTTGACAATTTCCTATCGGGATTTTGTCGCTGTCGAAAGTCAGATTTTACAATCTCCAGAATATCAAAACTATTGGCAACAAAAATTACAATGTTTGGTGATTAAGCAAATCCCTCGTTGGGATAGAAATAACTCAATAAAAAATGTCCAAGTTGGTGTGTTGGATGTACCGATTTCTCCTCAAATTTCTCATGGACTCAAGCAACTAGCGCGACTCGCCGAAGTTCCTCTAAAAAATGTCTTGTTAGCTGCACATTTAAAAGTGATGAGTTTATTAATTAACGATGAGGATGTGTTAACAGGATTAGAATCTAACAGTCGGTTAGAGGAAGCTGACGGTGAAAAAACTCTCGGAACTTTTATCAATACCATACCTCTACGGCTACAACTAAAAGCAGGAACTTGGATTGACTTAGTAAAACAAGCTTTTGCAGCCGAACAAGAGTTATTACCTTACAGACACTATCCCTATTCAGAGTTGCAAAAATTTGGCAATCGCCAGCCACTCCAACCTTTATTAGAGACGGTGTTTAATTATACACATTTTCATGTTTATCAACTTCTGCAAGATTTATCAGGGTTAGAAATTATTGGGGGTCAAGGTTTTGGTGAAAGTAACTTCACCTTAAGAGTAGAGTTTAATCGCAACCATATTACTGACCACATCCAACTTGACTTAGAGTGCAAAATGGCAGAAATCAGCAGCACTCAATTAGCCTTCATTGGTAGCTATTACAGCGAAACCTTGACTGCAATGGCTACAGAGCCATTTAACCGCCATGAAGAACAATGTTTGCTGAGTGCCGCACAACAACAGCAAATACTAGTAGAGTGGAATGAAACTGCGATCGCCTATCCTGAAAACTTGTGTATTCATCAACAATTTGAGGCGCAAGTTGTACGTAACCCTGATGCGATCGCCCTAGTATATGAAAATGAACAATTAACCTACCAAGAACTCAACCGACGAGCTAATTTACTAGCAAATCACTTACAGCGTCTCGGAGTTTGTGCGGATACGCTAGTAGCTCTTTATATCGAGCGTTCTTTAGAGGCGATCGTGGGAATATTGGGAATCCTCAAAGCCGGAGGAGCTTATTTACCGCTTGACCCCACTTATCCTTCAGAGCATCTTGCCTTTATATTAGAAGATACTCAAGTATCATTTTTGCTCACTCAATCCCAATTATTGCCAAAAATACCGAATCATCAAGCACAAACTCTCTGCTTAGATTCTGAATGGAATATTATCGCCAACAATAGTGATGACAACCCCAGTTGTAGAACAACAAAAGAGAATCTCGCCTATGTAATCTACACCTCCGGTTCCACAGGTAATCCCAAGGGAGTGTTAATTACTCACCAAAACTTAGTCCATTCCACCAACGCCCGTATAGCCTACTATCAAACACCAATTAGCAGCTTTTTATTAATTCCATCCTTTGCTTTTGATAGTTCTGTTGCCGTTATTTTTTGGACATTATGCCAAGGTGGTAAATTAATTTTAATTAAAGATGGTTGGCAACGAGATATTTGGCAGTTAGCGCAACTAATTGAGCAACATCAAATCACTCATTGGTTGAGTGTACCTTCACTATATAACTCCCTATTAACACATATAGAAAACCAGCAATTAATATCGCTACAAACTGTAATTGTAGCCGGAGAAACTTGTAGCATTGAGCTAGTTAAAAATCATCAAAAATTACTACCAAATACATCCCTGTTCAACGAATACGGCCCAACAGAAACCACCGTTTGGAGTAGCGTTTATAACTGTTCCCAGCACGATTTAAACAACAATCCTATTCCTATTGGTCGTCCCATTGGTAATACCCAAATTTATATACTCAATTCTCACCTCCAACCAGTACCAATCGGAACACCTGGGGAAATCTACATTGGTGGTTTTGGTGTGAGTAAAGGATATCTCAACCGTCCAGAATTAACCACTGAAAAATTCATTCCCCACCCCTTTAGTAAACAACCAAACGCACGTCTATATAAAACCGGAGATCAAGCACGTTACCTCAGTAATGGCAACATTGAGTTTATCGGACGTATAGATCATCAAATTAAACTCAGGGGCTATCGTATTGAACTAGGGGAAATTGAAGCAGTATTACAACAGCATACCCATGTTAAACAAGCAATCGTGATGGTGAGAAATAGTGACTCAGAAAATCAGCAGTTAGTAGCTTATATTGTTCCATCTCAACCACAAAATTCCTTGACGCAAGAACTACGCTCTTTCTTACAAAAAAAACTACCAAATTACATGATTCCTTCAGTCATTCTGCAAATAGATGCGCTCCCACTAACCCCCAACGGTAAAATTGACCGCCAAAAACTACCCGCACCAGAGCAATTACAACCCAACAACGAACTTTTAACTGAACTTCTCAAAAAACTCAATTCCCTTTCAGAAACCGAAGTAAAAACCCTACTTTCTCAAAAAAATCATCAACCTAATTAAATCCTCTCTGCGCCTCCGCGTGAATAAACTCTTACTCTATATTCTTGACATGAACGAAGATATTTTAAATCAGATTAATCAACTTTCACCAGAAAAACGCCAACTTCTGGAAATGTTAATGCAAGAAGAAGCGACAAAATTACAAACCAATTATGTTGCACCTCGCACAGCAGTTGAGGAAACATTAGCTAATATCTGGGCTGATGTTTTAAAACTCCAGCAAGTTGGTATTCATGACAATTTTATTGAAGTGGGTGGTGACTCAATTCAAAGCATTAAAATTGCTGCTAGAGCAATGAAATTAGGTATTAAATTCACCATCAATCAGATTTTTGACCATCCCACAATTGCCGAACTAGCAATAGTAGCAGATACAAATTTATTTAATACAAAACAACAGCCTTTAACTACTACAGAAACAGCACAATTTCCCGAAGCAGAATTGAGCGAAGCCGAACTTAATCAAATTCTCAAAAAGCATTAAAATTAAATATGGAAGCTGAAAATATTGTAGATATTTACACCCTTTCACCTACTCAGCAAGGCATATTATTTCACGTACTGTCTGCGCCTGATTCTGGTGTATATCTTAGTCAAACCACTTGTATTTTACATGGTAATCTAAATTTATTAGCCTTTGAACAGGCTTGGCAAGAAGTTGTCAACCGACATTCTGCTTTGCGAACAGGTTTTGTATGGGAAGGACTAGAAAAGCCAGTTCAAATTGTTTACCGTGAGGTAAAACTAGGAATTGCTAAATACGATTGGTGTCAACTTGATATTGCAAATCAACAAGCACGTTTACAAGATTATTGTCTAACTGATAAAATGCGTGGCTTTGACTTAGCTAAACCGCCACTCATTCGGTTAACTATTATTAAAATTGCTGCCGAAAGTTATCAATTAGTTTGGACTAGCCATCACTTAGTATTAGATGGCTGGTCTGGTGTAATTCTGCAAAAAGAAGTGTTTGCTTTTTATGAAGCTTTTTGTCATGGTAAACAACTTGACATAGAAGTAAGTCTGCCTTTTCGAGACTATATTACATGGTTGAAGCAACAAGATATTGCTCAAACTGAAACTTTTTGGCGACAAACTTTACAAGGTTTTACTACCCCAACACCTTTGTATAAAAATATTAATAATCAGATAAATCAGGCAGCATCTTATCAGCATCAAGCAATTTATTTATCTGCAAGTGATACAGAATTAATAAATACTTTTGCTCGAAAATACCATTTGACTGTGAGCAATGTAGTATTAGGAGCATGGGCATTACTGCTTAGTTATTATAGCAGTAATCAAGATGTACTGATAGGAAAAGTTATGTCGGGTCGCCCAGTGAGTATGACTGGAGTTGAATCTACAGTGGGAATTTTTGTGAATACTTTACCTGCAAGAGTGCAGATATCTCCAGAGGATTCATTATTAACTTGGCTGCAAAGTATCCAAAGTCAACAAATTCAATTACATGAATATGAATATACCCCACTTGTACAAATTCAAAGTTGGAGTGATGTACCGCCAGGTGTAGCTTTATTTGACAGTCTTTTGATTTTTCAAAATACTTTTCTAGATGTTTTACAGGCAGAATTTGGAAGCCTCACAATTAGCAAAATTCATACAGAAGACTCAACTAATTATCCCCTGACTATTAATATAATTCCAGGTGTAGAGTTATGTTTAAAAGCTAGTTATGATGTTCGTTGCTTTCATAACAACAAAATTAATAGGATATTAGAAAATTTACGCTACTTGTTAGTGAATTTGGTGAATGAACCAATCTTAAAATTAAATGATTTAATAGATAAAATTCAGGCTAATGAAAAAAATCAGCATAATCAAGAACTGCAAGAAAGTCAAAAAATAAACTTTCAAAAATTAGCCACTATCAAACCACAGACTTTCAGATTATCTTTTGGCAGTTTGGTAAAAATAAATTATTTGTTCCCAGATAAGACAATACCTCTAGTTATCCAACCAGTGGGAGATAATCTAGATTTAGTTGCATGGAGTCAGAATAATTTAGATTTTATTGAACAAAAGCTTTTAAAGTATGGAGCAATTTTATTTAGGGATTTTGAAATTAGCTCAACATCGGTATTTGAAAATTTCATGAGAGTGATTTCTCCAGAATTACTAGAATACCGAGAACGTTCAACGCCGCGAACAGATTTAGGTGGAAATATTTACACATCAACTGAATATCCTGCTCACGAACATATTGCTTTGCATAATGAGTTTTCTTACGCTTATACTTGGCCTTTAAAAATTTGTTTTTACTGTGCAGAAACAGCAGTATATGGCGGTGAAACTCCTATTGCAGATTGTCGGCAGTTTTTAGCAAAAATTAATCCGAAAATTAAAGATAAATTTATCGAAAAACAAGTGATGTATGTGCGTAATTATGGCAATGGTATAGACCTTTCTTGGCAAGAAGCATTTCAGACTAATGATAAATCTGTGGTTGAAGATTATTGTAGTCAAGCCCCAATGGAATTTGAATGGCTAGATGAAAACCGCCTCAGAACTCGTCAGATACGTCCGAGTGTGGCAATACATCCAAAAACTCAAGAAATGGTGTGGTTTAATCAGGCACATTTATTCCATATTTCAAATTTAGATTTAGAGGTACGTGAAGCACTGTTAGAAATATTTAAAGAGTCAGATATTCCACGCAATACTTATTATGGTGATGGTTCTGTGATAGAACATTCAGTATTAGATGAAATTCGGGAAGTTTATCAGCAAGTATCTGTAAAGTTTCCTTGGCAGCAAGGAGATGTATTATTACTGGACAATATGTTAGTGGCGCATGGTCGCAATCCATTTGTGGGTAAACGCAAAATTCTGGTGGCGATGGGAGAGGCGTTTACGCAAGAACATTAATTTAGGTGACAGGTAATAGGTGACAGGAAATAGGAAATAACAGTGTACGAATCGAATAGGATTATTATATGAAAAAGCAAAATATAGCTGGTTTTAGTAAAGTTGATGATACTGCAAATCCGCAAGATTTTGTATCTTATTTAGATGCTATCAGTAGCTTAAATTCTATTCAGGCTTACAAACAACAAACATTTACGCGCTTAGAAATACAGGCAGGCGATCGCATTCTTGATGTAGGCTGTGGAATAGGTGATGATGTGCGATCGCTTGCTGTCAAAGTCGGAAATGCTGGCGAAGTGGTGGGAGTTGATCGCAGTGAGACAATGGTGAAAGAAGCCCAAAACCGATCCGCAGACTTGGGTTTACCTGTTGCGTATTATGTAGGCGATGCGGAAAAGCTGGAGTTTCCCGATCATACATTTGATGCTTGTCGTAGCGATCGCACTTTTCAACATTTGCTAAATCCCCGCCAAGCTTTAGCGGAAATAGTGCGCGTCACCCGTTGCGGTGGACGAGTTGTTGTTTCTGATCCTGATTGGGAAACTTTGGTCATTGATACAGGCGATGTTGCTTTAACTCGCAAGATATTAAACTTTCATTGTGATAGTTGCGTTAACGGCTGGATAGGACGACAATTACCTACACTTTTTCAAGAAGTTGGGTTACATAAAATCAATGTTGATACCTATACTTTAATTTTGACTGACTGCGCCTTAGCCGATAAACATTTGGGAGTAATTAATGCGGCGATGAAAGCCCAGCAAGCAGGTTTAATCTCAATCTCAGAAGCCGCTAATTGGATTACTAATTTGGAAGCAGCAAGTCAAGCTGGGCGTTTTTTTTGCGCCATTACAGGTTTTTTGGCTTTTGGATGTAAGCCTTAATAGCAATTACTAATTCGTAATGTTGGCGAATACTAGATTTTAACTATACAAAATTAATATGCTAAATATTATTGAAGGCTTTGAACTTTCACCGCAACAGAAACGTCTTTGGATATTGCAGCAAAACAATTCTGCTTACAAAGTCCAACTGTCCATTTCCATAACAGGAAACCTTGATGTTGTAATTCTTAAATCTGCCTTCGATAAATTGATTAATAAACATGAAATTCTTCGTACAAGGTTTCACAAAATACCCAACTTTAAATTTCCTATTCAATGTATATGTGATAGACCTCTTATATACTGGCAAGAAATGGATTTGACGAGTTTAGATTGGGAACAACAGCAGAATAGAATTACAGAATTATTTGAGTCAGAAAAATACTATTATTTTAACTTGCAGTCTGAGACTGTAATGCGTTGCCATTTGCTATCTCTCTCACCACAGCAGCATACATTAATTTTAACACTTCCTGCCCTTTGTGCTGATAGCAAAACTCTGAATAATTTAGTACAAGAAATTAGCAATTTTTACTCTCAACCTACACATCATGATGTAAATGAATCGCCTATACAATATGCCCAATTTGCAGCTTGGCAAAATGAAATTATCACAGAAACAGATATAGGCAGAGAATATTGGCAAGAATATGAAATTGATCAGTCTTTCAGTTTAAAACTGCCTTTAGAAAATCAAGCTACTGTTAAATCAGAGTTTCACCTGCAATCTCTAGCTATCCAACTTTCTCCTGATATAGTAGCGCAAATCAAAGCTTTTGTACAAGAATATAAGACTTCAACCTCTGAATTTTTATTAACTTGTTTTGCAATTTTACTGTCTCGTCTGACCCAACAAGTAGATATTGCAATTACAGTCCTTTTTGATGGTCGCTCCCATGAAAGTTTGCAAGCAGCATTTGGTTTATTTGCGAAATATTTACCAATTAATTTTCATCTAGAACAAGACTATAACTTTTACCAAGCTTTGCAAGCGATCGCCCAATCAACTACTGAGGTTCATGCTAGACAAGATTACTTTGGCTGGGAGCAAATATTTCCAGAACTAGAGAAGATTGAGGAGCGAACTGACAAGTCAGCGCTTGCGCGAACGCCACTATTTTGCTTTGAATTTGAACAGCTACAACCAGATTATCCTCATAACGGAATTTTATTGAAAATAGCTCAAAAATATGTTTGCTTAGAACCATTTAAAATTAAACTTTCTTGTCTTGAGCAAGCAGATACGATTACTACAGAATTTTACTATAACTCCACTTTATTTTCAGCAGATAGCATTGCAATCTTAGCAGATCAGTTTCAAACATTATTAACCAGCATTATTCATCAATCAAATATAGCAATTAGTCAATTACCACTTTTAAGTCCCATTGAAAAACAACTACTCATAAACTGGAATAATACTCAAACTGAATATTCCCAAGATAAGTGCATTCATCAGTTATTTGCAGCCCATGTAGAACAAACACCAGACAAAATTGCAGTAGTATTTCAAGACCAGCAACTTACTTATCAAGAATTGAATTGTCAAGCTAATCAACTAGCCCATTATCTCCAAGCTTTGGGAGTAACAGCAGATGTACCTGTAGGTATTTACTTAGAACGTTCTTTAGACATGGTGGTAGGTTTATTAGCCATTCTTAAAGCTGGAGGTGCTTACGTACCATTAGATCCCACCTATCCACAAGAACGACTAGCGTTTATGTTAGCAGATACCCAAATATCTGTGCTACTGACGCACAAAAAATTAGTTGATAGTATTATGCAAAATGCACTGCATATTATTTGCTTAGATAGAGATAGAGAAATTATCAAATCTCAAAATTCAGAAAATCTAGCTAATCAAGTAACAGCAGATAATTTAGCATATATAATTTATACTTCTGGCTCAACTGGTAAACCTAAAGGTACAAGTTTAGCTCACCGTCCTTTAATTAATCTTCTACAATGGCACAATTCAACTTTACTAACTGGAGTTCGTACCCTTCAATTTGCTTCGCTAAGTTTTGATGCTAGTTTTCATGAAATATTTGCTACTTTGCTCAGTGGGGGAACGCTATTTATTGCATCTGAAGAATTAAGAGTTGATGTTATTAAATTAGGCAAATATATTTCTGCACAGTCCATTGAAAAAATAATTCTTCCGGTTGTTGTCTTACAACAATTGGCTGACTTTGTTGGTGAATTTGGTGTTGCTCCCTTGCATATTGAAATGTTCCAGCACTTGCAAGAAGTCACAACCACAGGTGAGCAATTACAAATTACTAAACCTATCATCAACTTCTTTAAAGCCTTAAAACATTGTTCCCTGCATAATCATTATGGCCCTTCAGAAACTCATGTAGTAACTGCCTTAAAATTAAGTCCAAATCCTGATCAATGGTCATATCATCCACCTATTGGTACTCCGATTGCGAACACGCAAATTCACATCCTAGATTCACACCTAAAACCAGTTCCCATTGGCGTTATTGGTGAACTTTATATTGGGGGAGTTTCTTTAGCACGAGGTTATTTGAACCGACCAGATTTGACAAATGAGAGATTTATTCCTGACCCATTTAGTAAAGAAACTGGTAGCCGTCTCTATAAAACTGGAGATTTAGCACGCTATTTATTAGATGGGAATATTGAATATCTAGGACGCATAGACCAACAAGTTAAAGTCAGAGGTTTTCGGATTGAATTGGGAGAGATTGAAGCTGTATTAAATCACTTGAGTTTAGACTAGGCAGCAACAAATGACCCAGCAGTGCTGAGTTCATAAAACACAACCTTCAAGAATGAAGATATTTGAGATTAAGCAGATTTTTGTTCCTCTTTCCGTGGTTTAGAAGCAGTCTTTTTAACAATTGGATATCGTATTTTCCGGTTACGGGCTTTACCTGGTGTCCACCCAAGGGACTTTCCACGAGGTTTGGGTGGAGAGGTAGGAGTACCAATCGCAGCGAAAACTCCACCCATAGCTTGAGCAACTCGTCCTGGGGTCAATTTATCCATTGACTTTTGCCAGGGAAGAGGATTATCAGCAACTATATCACGAGCTAACCATAACTCCCAGGTCATTAACGGCATTAAGTCACTCCAATGTTCACATTGTTCTGGAGTACTGAATTTTGGTACTGTCCAATGTAAGCGTTGCTTGAGAAAGCGATACCAATGGTCAATCGTGAATCGGCGCAAGTACAATCGCCAAACTTCATCCAATGGTGGCATTTGTTCCCCAACCCAAGCTAACCACAAGGGTCTTAATACTCTCAAATTGCCATCAAGATCAAGACGTTCCACCCTCAGTAGCGTCATGGGGCGTGTAGCAGCTTTGCGAAAATGCAAATCTTCCCACAGACTGACTTTAACTCGTCCCAATTTTGGGTCATTTACTTCCAGCACAGATGCCACTTCGCCCCAGGTTGAGGGTTCATTGAGTTTAAATTGAGCACCATGCTTGCGAGGACGACCCTTGCCAGAGTAAGCAGGTGGTGCGCCCCATAGACACAGATTTGAACGTAGTCTAACTAAGATATCGGCTTTTATACTAGCTGTCTTTAACACAAAAGGCGCACAACCATATTCACTGTCCCAAAGCGAAATTGGTCGAACAGACATTGATTCACATACCTTTTTGAGTTGTTCAACTGCTTTCTCAATCGGATTGTCCCAACTGGTAATCCGTTCATGCCTCAGCGGTAGTGCCCAACTTCCTGAATCCTCTGGTATCCAAGCTATAGTACTATATCCCTGCCCAATCGTAATCGGTTTATTTCCCGCGATCTCTGTGCTACTGTGTTCTATTGTCCGTTCTTTGAGTGTCACCGCATCTGGGCGTGACCAAGCTGTATGATCTCCTGCCAACAATATGCGTTTTTCTGTTGGTATTTGCTTGATATATAACTCCATTAATTTCTCGCGGTCTGGTTTGGTATCTTGTATCGCTTCATAGATACTCGGCCATTTGCGTCTAAACACTGGCGATAAAGATAAATCTGCCAGACTGTAGACATTACGGGTCAACAGTATCGCATCTGTTAGTTCAAATGTTGCATCATGTGCTTTGCCTAGATGCGTATAGGCTGCTTGACGAAATTCTTCGAGTCTGGCACGTTTCATATTGGCAGATAAGAGTAGGTGATTCTCTCTTAGCTTCTGCCGAAAGGGGGACTGTCTTCAATCAGACATCCCCTTTTTCTCTTTCATCTCTCCCATTTAGTCTAAACTCCAGTAAATCAGCATCCCGATGTAAATAAAGCAGTGGTTTTGGCTCAAGCAGATACCACAAATCAGCAGCGTTTGATTGCTTATATTGTATCTAATCAAGCACTCCAGGAAGCAACGAGTAAATTTCATAGCTTCTTACAACAAAAGCTACCGGAGTATATGATTCCATCGGCTTTTATTTTCCTAAAATCACTACCTCTAACATCAAATGGAAAAATAGATCGTCAAGCATTACTGAATATCAATTTAGATGATTATCTCTTCAAAGCTAACTTTATAGCACCACGCACTGCGGCTGAGAAGGTGATAGCAAATATCTGGAAACAAACACTTGGTGTGAATCAAATCGGTATCTATGATAATTTCTTTGCATTGGGCGGACACTCGCTCTTAGCTACTCAAGTTTTCTTTAAGTTGAATAAGATTTTTCAAGTAGAGTTATCGCTGTCTCAACTATTTGAAACACCGACAGTTGCAGGGCTATTAGAGGTGATTACACAGCAATTAGGTGGAGGTGATGTTGTGGAAAATATTGCTCAAATATTGCTGGAAATTCAACAGTTTTCACCGGAGGAGGTGAGGGAGATGCTTGATAAGTAATATTAAACGCAAAGTAACGCGAAGTACGCGCAGCGAAAAGTTGAGCCAGTGCGTTGGGCGGGTTCCCTGACTTGAAGCAACTGGCGTTGCGTGCGGGGGTTCCCCCGTTGAGCAAACTTTTCAAGACAGAGTCACGCAAAGTGTTTGATTGAGTATGAGTATGTTAAGGATATGACTATGATTTTGACACAAGGGCAGTTAAAGGAATACCAAGAGAAGGGTTTTATCTTATTACCAGATTATTTTTCTGCTTTAGAAGTGGAAAGAATGAAAACTGAACAGGCTCATCTCTTGGCGGGAAATGCTGATTACACAGTTTTAGAGAATGATAAAACAACTATTCGCTCTATTCACGGTTCTCATACTAATAGTCATGTTTTTCAGAATCTCTCACAAATTTCTCGTTTGGTTAAGCCTGCAATGCAAATTTTAAATAGTCAGGTTTATGTCTATCAATTCAAAATTAATATTAAGGCGGCGTTTAGTGGTGATGTTTGGCAATGGCATCAAGATTATATTTTTTGGCGAAAAGAAGATGGACTGCCAACTAATAGAGTGACGAATGTTGTGATTTTTCTGGATGATATGAATGAATTTAACGGGCCGCTATTCTTTATTCCTGGTTCACATCAAGAGGGAATGATTGATGTTGTTCCCCAAAATATTACAGATACTAAAGAGCAGAATAATACCCAATGGTCTGCAAATTTTTCTAATAACTTAACTTATTCTTTGAATCGCCATATAGTTGCTAGTTTGGTTGATAAATATGGAATTTCAGCTATTAAAACATTAGCGGGAGCGGCACTATTTTTTGATAGTAATATTGTTCATGCTTCACCTAGTAATATATCTCCTTTTTCTCGGAGCGTGGTGATTATTACTTATAACAGCGTTGAAAATATCCCTGTTAGCATTCCGAATAAAAGGCCAGAGTTTATTGTCAGTCGAGATTATCAATCGATTACTCCTGTATCAGATAGTGTTTTAATTACCAAATAAAATTTATAGATATTAATTTAATTATGAGTAATTTTTCTGCAAACCTCGGCGATATTTCACCAGAACAGTACGAACTTTTACAGCTTTTACTAAAGAAAAGAGGAATTGGTAAACCAGAACATAGAACCATTCCCAAAAGAATAGAACAAAGCCCTTGTCAGCTTTCTTTTGCACAGCAGAGGCTGTGGTTTCTGCATCAGTTAAACCCTGATAATTCTGTTTATAATATGCCTGCGGCTATAGGCATTCAGGGAAGTTTAAATATTGCGGCGTTGGCACAAACATTTAATGAAATTGCGCGACGACATGAAATTTTACGTACCCATTTTGAGACTGTCAATGGTAAACCAATTCAGATAATTAATCCAACTGTTAGCATACCCTTGTCTGTGGTAAATTTACAGAATTTACCTGATGCTAAACGTCAAACTGAAGTTACTCGATTAATAAAAGCAGAAGCAGAAAAGCCCTTTGACTTGACACAAACGCCACTGCTAAGAACAACTTTATTACAGTTAGATGTAACTGAATATGTACTATTATTGACCATTCATCACATCGTTGCTGATGGCTGGTCAATAGATGTTTTGATTCGGGAAGTAATGGTGTTGTATGAAGCATTTTGTAGTGGTCAACCTTCTCCCCTAGCCGAATTACCTATTCAGTATGCAGATTTCGCGCTTTGGCAAAGTCAATACTTGCAAGGAGAAGTTCTCGCCAATCAATTAGCATTTTGGCGAGAAAAGCTAGGAAATCACCCACCTGCAATAGAACTACCTACTGACCGTCCTCGCCCAGCAATTCAGACGTTTCGGGGTGCTACGCAATCTTTTTCTTTATCTGCTGAGGTGACAGCAGCCCTCAAGACTCTGAGTCAAACAGAGGGAACTACTTTGTTCGTTACCCTGTTGGCGGCGTTCAAAACTTTGCTTTATCGCTACACAGGACAGGAAGACATATTGCTGGGTTCTCCTATTGCTAACCGTAACCGGGCTGAAACTGAAGGGTTAATTGGCTTTTTTGTCAATACTTTGGTGCTGCGTACTGATGTGTCGGGTAATCCCAGTTTTCGGGAACTAATTGCTAGGGTACATGAACAGGCATCAGCAGCCTATGCACATCAGGATATTCCCTTTGAACAGTTAGCCGCAGAACTACAGCCAGAGAGGGATTTAAGCAGAAATCCATTGATACAAGTGATGTTTGTGCTGGAAAATCGGTCTAGGTCGCTTGGGGAATTGGGTGACTTAAGGTTGAGTCTGCTAGAGATTAATACTGCGATCGCCAAGTTTGATTTAACCTTGATACTGTACGTTCGCTTATTTTTGAAGTGTGAGAGGAATTAACGCCTTACTGTTAAAGGAAACAATACGATTTTGGATCTCCTAAAACCATCACCGTGTAATACTTGGGAAAAGGAGAACGAGCTTTACCATGTATTACATGGTAAAAGAAATTGCGACTTTGCGTGTATTACAGGGATGAAAGAAATATATTGAGAGACTGTTACCGGAAGTTAAGCTCTTCAGTGTAATACATGGAAGAGTAGCAATATTCAAAGTTCAATTTACGGTGTCTTACACGGAAATTGCTAATATTGAAATGGGACTTCAATTGTGTGTATCCTCCTTCAGGAGTGGTACAGGTAATTGAGTAAGATGAATTATGTCGAGCGCACCACTGAATCTATCTGATAAAGGGATTCAGGCATTTTCATTAAAGAAAGAATTTGTTTTTGAAGCGCGTTAATTGGTGTGATGAAGATGGTAGAATCAGGTAAAAAATAAAGAGTTAAATTACAAAAAGCCTTGAGCATTTGTTCAGCAGATGGGCGAGCAGTTTTTCGCTTTGGATTACCGTCATAAAGACCTGCCAAAGATTGTTGGGTTTGCTCAAGAGCCAGCCGTACTACAAACTCCATTAGAGTAAATACACGCAAAGCTATGTTCAACAGGAACATTAAGCCAGTGATTCGGTCAGTATTTTGAAAGTAAATGGGTAGGGCTGGCAAAGAACCCCTTTTAAAACGGTGAAAACCTCGCTCTAAAAGCCATTCATCCCGATAATACATCACAGCAAGTGGTAAACTCATCTGGCTACTATCGGCATTAGTAACATACAATCGCCACCCTGCCAAAGTTTCTGCCTCCTGAATTGCAGTATCTATCTTCTGGATATGAAGTTGAAGACAAATATCTGTCAATTCCTCTGTGGTCGAGTTTTTTGATGGTCGTCCCCGTCCGAGATGACGAGTTTTTTTAGTGATCTGTTCTGTAATCATGGTTGAGAAAAAATTTTTGACACGATAGCGCTGGAGAATGTTTTCTACTTTATGGGTGAGTAGCTCCCGATCTGAGCCTGGCTTGTTAGCTAAACTTTGGAGAGCGGTTTCAGCAGTCAAGATGCGTTGCTGTTGTCCACGTATCATTGATGCGGCAAGGCTTTGGGAGTAAACTACTAAGTAGCGTTCTAGCCAACGCACCCATTTGTTGGTTTGTTTGTTGAACCAAAACTTACCTAACTCCACTTCAAAACCTTTTCCCACCGCAGGTTCTTCTTCATCTTGTCGTGGTAAACGAATGGGCACAATTTCCGCTGGTGGGTTGAGAACCCATTGCTGAAGATATTGAGGGTGTTGCCCACTCATGGCTACAGGAACGCAGTAAATACCCCTAGAAGCGGCGATTTGAGCGCGAGTTGCAATCGACCCAGCTTTACAATCAGCGATGAAGACAAACTTTTTATGTCCAATCACTTGTGCTATTTTTTGCCAAGTGGGGAAATATAATGGGTCGTCAGCTCCATTACCTTCAAGGGTTGTGCTGACTAATGGCATTCCCATTGGGTCAAGGGTTGCCAATAATTGACGGTATTGCAACAAATCTGGGCGTTTGTCCTTGGAATAGCCATAACGTAATATATTTTCTTCTGGAGAATCTCCCTGTTGATGATTCACGCTAAAACTAGTCGTATCGGTTCGTGCCACTTGTGTGGGCAATTCGTAGGCGCGAATCAGATTTTGTCCTAACTTGACCTCTATTTCCTGCGTTGCTTGTGTTTGCTTACCTAACTCTTCGACTACCCTTGCCAATCTGTCATCACTGGTATCTTTTTCTCCTATCGACCACCCTGTACTTAACTCTAAAATCCTTCGATGTGCCTTTACCCATGATTCCACTGCACACAACCGATGGTCTGATTGAGTAATTATGTATGTCAGTAACAATACACTCAATTGACCATAACTCATGCCTTTGTGGTTTCCGTGTGGTTTTTTGAGTTTTTGGTCAATACATTTAGCTATCCCCATCTGAACAAGCCATTCCACGATGACGGGAATATCGTCAATCCGCTCAGAACTTATGTCCACTGTTTTCCCCGCTTACTGATACAAAACAGCGAATTCCTACTGTTGTGTATACTCGCTATTTAGTACCACAATAAAATGATTGAGGGCTTTGAGTGCTGCTTTGTAGCCCGGTGATTGCTTACCTAACTTCAACTCCAATATTACTTGGTTACGTAAACTTTCGAGTGTTGCCACCTTTAGAGGCATGGTCGCAACTTCAACAACACTAGTTTTGGCTTTATGTGCCAACTTTTTTTCCCGTGTAATACTTGGATGAGCATTCCTTCTAATCACCTGTTCAACGTAATCAGCTCTAGTCATACCCAAGCATTCGGCAGCGATCCCCAAAGCCTTCCAGGTTTCATCCGTTAATCTTAAAGAGCGCACTTGACGATAATCATCGTCTTTGAGGGCGAACTTCCCTTGAATATCCCGCTTTAACATTCGCCTCATCCGTGTATTACATCGTAAGTTTAACCCCAAATTAGTGAAGTTTAAAGTGTAATATTCAGTATTACAGATGAGATGTTAATGAGCCATAGCTTCCATGTAATACATGGAAAGGGCTTTTTTCCTTTTTCCATGTATTACACGGTGATGCTTTTAGGATATCCAAAATCGTATTGTTTCCTTTAACAGTAAGGCATTAATTCCTCTCACCCTTTAAAAATGAGCGAACGTACAGTTTTAAATTTCTTTCGTGCCATTTGATTCTGAATTTTGTATTCTTCTTTGAAGAAGCTGCACTCCTTACATTAGAAAAACTATGCCAAAAAATTGGGCTTTAAAAGTAGATCAGTATTTCAATGCAAATTCTAACTGCATTGTCGCTACCGCCCATGTAGACACCTTTCCCACTGACCTTCCATTAGAGCCAAATATCAGAGAACCTAACCGCAAAAGTTCCACTTACAGACAAATCTACGACTCATTGACCACTGAACCCGAAAAATTCTTTGAGCGGCATAGTGGAATCTTGTTGTGTGCAAATAAGGTTAAGCCCAATAGTAAAAAGACACAGCTAGACTTAGAAATCCTTGAGGCACAAGAAGGCGGTAGTGATGGCATCATTAACGGGGGGCATACAATTTTAGCCTTTCAACAGGCCAGAGGCTACAAGTTTGACCTCTCCAAAGCCAGGGTTAAAGTTACCATTCATATTGGGCTAAGTGAGGATGAAGCCAAAGATATCGCCTTAGCATCCAATACATCTGCCCCTGTAGATGCGCGCTCAAAAGTCAATGCCAGGGGTGATTATAAATTCATTAAACAGTTTTTAGCGCAACTAGAGCGTGACCAAGAAACCAAATTCCGCATTGCCTATTACCAAAACCAAAGCGGTGCACCCAAAAGTCCCCAATGCAACGTCAACCATTTAATTAAGTTGATGAATTGCCTGGACAGAAACAAATACAACCCAGACAGCAAGAGTAGAACCAAACACCCACCTGTGAGCAATACACCGTCCTTGAGTGAAGCGGAAAGACAAAGACTATCGAAATTACTGCCGCTACTGCCAAAAGCATTATGGATTGAGCAACAATTGTTTAAGACTATTGAGGAACATATCACCAAGCCCAGAAAAAAAGGAATCATTGACTTAGCCTCAATTGACCCACGTAAGAATACGCTCTTGCCCGACAGCCGATATTCTTTTGGGTTTAGCGCACCTGCTGATATTGCTATGCCCATTGTTGCTGCTTATCGGGTATTTTTGGACGAACAGTACAATTGGATCATTCCTTTTGATGAGTTCGCTCTTGATTTCCTGCAACATCTGTGGACTAACTATTACAGGAAATACTTGGTGTCAGAAAAATTAGCTGGGAATACAGTTGGGACTAAAATTTGCCGCAATCCGGTAATTTGGGATAACCTTTATGTTTCAGCGCAAAGCTACTTGAATCAGCAGTTGATCAAGATGGTTGGCTCAAACACCAAGCGCGAAGATTTGAAACTAGTGAATTGATTACTATGGTGGAAAGCGTATTGTTAGACTTCGATTGCAAAATGCGCTTTCCAAAAAAGCATCTCCATCATCGCAGTGCCGTAAGTAAGCGATCGCACGGTTAGAAGCCTTGTCATTACCCACATTTTCTTATAACTGGCGATCACCCTTTAGCGTTTATACTTATACTTATTAGATAAATACAAATATAATTAGATTAAGCCCGTTTAATTAAAAATGCTACACTTGTAGAAATTACTTCTGCAATATCTGCTGGATCGAGTAAATAAATTTGTGCTAAGACTTCTCTTTTAATCTCTTCAGAACTCAAAGTTTTACGTTTTTTTATACCTTGCAATTTTTGTTTCTCTAAACCTTGGCAGTATGTCGATAAGGAAATTTCTCCATCTAAATAAAGCTGTAATGATTCACTATCGCCACCAGTTACCTTTGCTAACCGCTGAAAGTTCCTAGAATCAGCTTCGGGAACAGTTTTTCCTTTCAACCACCGATAAACTGTTGTGAAATCTACACCCAGCGCTTCAGATAAGGTCGTTTGAGTCCAGCCATCTTTTAACAGCTGCTCAACCAACTGAGCTAATCGTTTCTGGCGTTCCTGCATTGTAGAAGACCCGGAATTAAAAGTGGCAACTGATACTTGAGGTTTCATACTTACTTAATTTAATTTAGTATTTATACCACTGGATACTAACCACTAAAGGATACTAGGGCAGCTGTTGTGGGCTTAGATTGCTAATTTTAATATAACTAATTTAAGACTAAAATTCTAATATTTACAAGGGTTTCAGCTACCCCAACTGATTGTAAAGAAATAGACAA
Organism: Nostoc carneum NIES-2107; assembly: GCA_002368155.1. Lineage (GTDB taxonomy): Bacteria > Cyanobacteriota > Cyanobacteriia > Cyanobacteriales > Nostocaceae > Aulosira > Aulosira carnea. The sequence goes on along the minus strand of AP018183.1, from coordinate 42,706 downwards.
GCACAAATTTATTTCCTAAATCTCCAGATTCTTAGGGCTACTTTCAGCCTAATACCATCAAATCTGGAAAGCTCTTAGCACGGTGATTAATTTATCTCAGTCTTAGGAATTTTCAACAATACTTATTTTTGCTGTCTTGGTTTTAGAGCTAATTTGTAAACTTAAGTAAACTCTTCGTATCGTAAGGGTTTCAGGAATTTGAATTAATCAAGTCTTTATCCTGCGAAAGCTATAAGCTAATGAGCATTTAAGTTGCATAACCCCAAGGCTGAACCGCTGACCACAAGCGACTCATCCCGGAAAAATGAATGACGATTAGCTTACCCAGTAATGAATTGGGTGTCCTTAAGATTTTCTTTACGAATTAGCCCTTAATACAGGCATTTTGGGCTATACATGCCTACTTCTCCAAATAAGCATACGTACAACATCATAGTTAAATCGTATTTGTTGTTAAATCTGCTACTTTTATACTGCTAGACTAGACCTCTAATTTTAACATTCTGTATTGTAGGATACAAATTATAAATATTAAGAAAATTTAAGCAGCTATGTAATTATTATTGCACTGTGCAATAGTAAGTATTGCACAGTGCAAAAGAAATACTATGTATACAAAAATATCTGTTAATCACAGCATAGTTCAGTATACCTCTAGTTTAAACAAAGACTTAAAACCTTATCAGAGGAGAAAACATATTAATGTCATCCTCTAGCTCTGCCATTAATTTGGATAAACTTAATCTTCTTACTTCCACACCCGATTGTGAGCCAGTGGATTTAAAGAAAGACCATGAATATAACAAGACTAATGGTGAAAATATACAAAACAGCGAAATTATCAGCGAGGCTGAGGCGCAGGAACTAAGGAGGTTAGAAGCTAAAGTAGAACGTGGATTAAGAGCATTTTGGGAAATAGGACAAGCCTTACGCCAGATTCAAGATCAACGTTTATATCGGCAACACTACAAAAATTTTGAGGAATATTGCATTAATCGTTGGGAGATGTCACGACGTTCGGCTTATCAACTGATGGAGGCAGCCTCAGTTTATGAAAATGTGCGCCATGGCGCACAAATTCTTCCCGCCAATGAGCGCCAAGCCCGTCCTCTAACAGTACTACCTCCTGAAAAACAACGAGAAGCTTGGAATAAAGCAGTTTCCACAGCTCCTAGTGGCAAAGTGACATCTATCCACGTTGCCCAAGTTGCCAAAGAATATCAGCAAGGTAATGTAGTAACCAAATCTAGGAAAAATAAAACTCCTAATCTACAACAATCAACTAACAACTCTAAACCATCAGATGAGCGTAGCTGCTGGAACTGTCTTCATTGCAGCAAAGAGTTTGTTGATGACCCCCACAGTTTCTATTGCTATCAACTAGGGAAATTAAGCTTTATCGAAAAAGACGGTAATCAACGGGCACAGTCATGCAAATTCTGGACTCATCGACAAGCAGAATTAGATGAAATCAATCAGTCTCGGCCAACCTCACAAGAAAGCTTTACTTTAGCTCTGCAACTGCCTGCATATTTACAGCCATTAATACAAGATGCTGCCAAAGAGTCTGGTTTAGTTGTGGTTGATTGGGTTACAAATATTTTAAAAGCAGCTGTTCTTAAAAGCGAAGAATCCCACAATACGCAGATTCATCAGGAGATTATTGATATTCAAGTTTCAGAAATTGCTTGACCAAAGCGAAACTATATTCGCTGTTATGTAAACAGAAATTATTTGCTTAAACATTTCAATACCATTCCAAAAGCCTATATAGAACTACTACAAATGTTCATTTAAAGGATGAATATACACCTAAATCTCTAAAAAAATAACTATATTTGTCAGATATACATAAGTTTTATTATACGCTAGATAAGTCAAAGTTAGCTTATTAGTGAGCTAAAATTTCAGGAGAGATAAGTATTTTCAGAGATTAATTACAATTTTTAATAAAAAATTTTCCCAATAATTAAGTATTCAATTCCTGTTACATAAACTTAGTAATTACTAACCTGTAGTAGTGCAAAATTTGCTGCTCACTCGTTCAAAGAACAATTTGTAAAATCTGGTTTCGTCCATGAGTAAAAAAGCAGACATTTCTAAATTTAATTCAAATCATTTACAATTTTTGGCATTGAAAGCAATATGGCTTAAAGCCTTAGATAATAACTTGAAAATAATGTTGACATTTACTGCTCAACTCAATTCTCTAACACATATCTTACATGGCTGGGGAGGGCAGTTTTGATGTCGGTCAAACATAATAAAATAGAGTTAGCTGACCCTCAATCAGCAAACTATCAACTAGGAATATCTGGATTAGAAGTACCATCTACAGCAAAAACAACCAAGCGTCTTAGAAAACCGAAGAACCTTCCTTTTACAAAACCACCACTGTTTATCAGCAAAAACTACGAGATGACCGCAACAGGCGCACCAATTATTAGTGCCACTCAAGCCTACTTAAAACACCCAGACTGGAGCCAGTACAGTAATGGCAGCCTTTACTTCCAAAAACCATTTGGGAAGGGTCGTTATATTGAATTTTACATTCTGCACAAACAAGAGCATCAACCACAATACATCTCAGACCTTGCCGAACATCAAATTCTGGAGCAATATGGTGTGATGGCAGCAAGACTTCATGCTGTATTCGCTACATATGCAGCTGCACAAGCAGAACCTTGGAAGCAACCATTTGTGTTGCGAGGTTCAGAACTGATCAAAACACTGAAGATATATAAAAGTAAAAAACTAACAAAATCTCAAAGACTGAAGGCGATCGCAGACTTAGCTTTGGTAGTAGGGACTTTAGGTGCAGTTATCCACTGGTATGAAGGAGAGTTAAATCTTTGTATCAAAGAGCGCTGCCTACTTTGGATAGTGAGCGTCCAGGAATATAGTCAACCAAATTTGTTCGGGGAAGATGATGATCTTTGCGAAGCGATCATCCGCGTACAACCAGGTCTTTGGACTTACAATTTCCTCAATTCCCAAGGTGAGCAATCGAGAACCGCTTTGTACCAGTATGGATTTATCCCGAAACAAGTCTTTGATCTAGATCCACATCAACATAAACTAGCATCTAGCCTAGCATTGTACATTATTCAAAATAGCCGCGCTCACAAGAATGGGATTTACACAGTTCATAGCCTATTGAGCAACGTTTTACCGTCCTATCAAATAGAACAAGCAGTCAATGATTATCGTTATGGTTGGAGACTGAAAGAAAATTTAGAAGAAGCATTGCTAGTTTTAAAAGATAAAGTTGGTATCAAAGTAGAGTTTGATGATGAAAGCTACCCACAGTGGCTTAGACCTTTATGGGCGATGCCAGATGAATTGAGTTGCCTACCTGCTAAACAAAGAAATCAGCAGTTACTAGGAACTAAGCGCTTGCCAGATAACTATATTCAGAACATTTTATTTCCAGCAAAGTTGACTTTTAAGCTTCCTCTATCTGCTCAAAGACATCAAAATCAATTCAAAACTCCCAAAAGCAATGAAGTCTCTGGCAATTCCCAATGCCAGAAAAAAAATCACGAAACTCTCACCTCAGCCAGTACTCCTAAATTAGTAAAAACATCTTCAAAAACAAGTGATGTTCCAAAAATCATAGATTTAGACCAAAATAAGGAGCTTACAGGAGATATTGTCCGGCTTTTAAGAACAGCCAAACGAATCAGTCAAAGGAAGCTTGCTCAGTCCGTAGGGATGAGTCAGAGTTGGATCAGGGATATTGAAAATGAGGGTAGAAATCAACCGATTCCTGAAAAGTACGCAACTAAGCTTAGAGAAATTTTAGCTTGATCAAAAAGCTACCCTTTGCAGAGAGCCTCGCATACAAGAGAGACATGGGACAGATGGTTCGCTCAAGTCGAGCCAGCCGCTTGCAAAGAGAAGTCTGAGCGGAGGGTTCCTACGCCACTTGCTCCACTTGGAGAAACCTCAAACGCTCTCTACGAGACGCTGCGCGTAGCTTGCTTCTCCGTAGGAGTACGCGGACTCGCTCTAAGCGTAAAGCCTACGGCATAGCTTCGCTTAGGGCGCAGCCTCTCATAGAGAAGCTATACCGTACCACTTCGTGGAAGCAAGCTACACGTAGCGTCTCCCCTTGGGAGAAGACCGCAGTGGTTCCCCGTTGTGCGGACTGGCGTGGGTTTCCCACGCAACTTTCCTCATAAATTTTTGGGTGATAAAGAGTTAACTGATTAATGAGGCTTTCAGCTTTTTCTGATTAACTATATTTTGAGATATTTCCGCTAGCAGCCCCACACCTATGAAAAGCTTATGAAGTCAGGGTTTGAAGGCTTTACTCTGGTTCTTATTTATCAATGTTTATTGAGGTCACACAAGAATCAGGGTTACAAAATCAGATTTTAGAGCGATCGCCAGTTAGAAAAAAATGTAGGTAATGGATCAAAGTTAGAAACTAGGGGCTTGCGCGGCATTGCTCGTCGGTCAACCAAGCTCTCTAAAGTTTTAAAGGTTTTTGAGTACTCAACTTTTTGCTTTAAATCAAAATTATCGCCCCCTGGCGTGATAATAAGATTTTTGAGTACTCAACTTTTTGTTTTAAATCAAAATTATCGCCCCCTGGCGTGATAATAACGCCCCCTGGCGTGATAATAACGCCCCCTGCTGTGATAGTTACTTTTTTTAAATGCTTATCAAATAAGGGTTTCGTCCAAAAGTACTCACCTGATCATATTGATCATATTGATCTTTGAGTACTTTTTTAGCCAAAAAAAGTGAAACGGTATTCTAGTGACGCATATAAATTTCGCTAATTGGAGCAGCAAAGCTCTGTCCCTGCGTCATGAAACGTCAGTACACTTCCAAACGCAATCTCTGTCCCGTCTGCGGCAACCATCATGGCTGTGCCATCTATGTCAATGGCTTAATTGAGTGCTTGCGGAGTTTTAGCCAACAGGATGCACCCACAGGTTATCGCTTCATCAAGTTGCTGCGTAATGACATGGGCGGTTTATTTGTTAAGGACGACAGCAGTCACTACTCTCAAGAAAAGAAACTAGAATTTCGACAGCAATACCACTCAGGCAATAGCAAGGTCAAGCAGTGGTTGAGTATAGAGAAACGCAATAAACTATTCGGACTGCTGTTGCAAACATCTGTGACAACTTTGAGTACTCAACACGCCTTGCATCTACAAGAGAATAGGCAATTGAGTACTGACGAAATTCACTGGCTAGAAACGTTAGGTTGGCTAAGAAGTTGGGAACCAGGTCTTTATGCTCCCCTTGGCATAACATCCGACCTCCCTGGCATTTCCCCCTTTGGTAAGCTTTTAGGCAGGGAGGGGATAGCGATCGCAGCCCTAGATCCTGATTTTCAAATCACTGGCTTTCAAATTGCCACTTTGCGTACTAACCCCAAATACATCTGGCTGAGTGGTATGAGTCAGGGAGGAACGGGGCCACAACTACCAAATGGTGAATTACCACTATTTTGCTGGAAACACCCCAATACTAAAAGAGCGAAAGTAGTGATTCTCTGTGAGGGGGCGCTTAAGTCTCTACTCACAGCAATTTTCTTATGGCGTTCTGGACAAACTGACATTGCTGTCATCGGTACAGCCGGTGCTGCTCATTACGGTGAAAAAACCCTAAAGGATTACCTCAAACGCTTGCGTCCTAAAGAAATTCGCCTCATGCCTGATGCTGGGGCAAGTCTCAATCCTCATATCGCTAAAGCTAATGAACAAACACTGCAACAATGCCGTTCGCAAAAATATCATCTGGCGGTGGGTGATTGGGGGCAACTGGAGACTAAAGAACACTTGGACATTGACGAATTGCTGGCAGCAGGTCGCCAAACCGAAATTAAACTAATTACTACTGCTGCTTACCTCAACAGATGCCATATTCATCACCAAATCAGAAAACTACTCAAAGCTGGTTCATTCCATCGAGTAGAGGACAAGCTCATTGAGTTGCGTCCAGCCCCAGACTCTACAGAAAATTTAGATTTAATCCGCCAGTATGCCAGAGGTGTTGAGTACTGCCGCAAAGGTGGATATCAGGTAGGTGTAACTTGGAACAACGACACGCTACAACCAGAAGATTTCTTTGCCTTATGTCCAGAAGCAATCCAGAAAGCCCTTGCTGCTTTTGATAGAGAATGGGGAATGCTCTACAAACTCAAGCTGTGGTTTCGGCGAATGGTGGCGCGTTATCGACCCAAAAACGGTTTTGGTTTACCAAATCCCGTACACAGAAGCATAGACCAGATTAAAGACGAAAAAATCACTTCTACAACAATTGAGTACAAACCAGGGAAGTTACCTAGATGGGGTGACTTTGAGCATCCACCCAACATAGTTTTCAAGAAAGGTCAACGGTTACAAGTTTACAAGGAAGCCATTGCTGCCGGGTGGAAACATATTTTAGACAAAAGTCCCACGGGAACATCCAAAAGCTATGATGCAGGGATTGTTCAGCCTGAAACTTTAGGGGTAGAAAAACTTTGGTACTTCACTACTCATGCCAGAAATGTAACCACAGAAACTATCGAACGTAATTACAAGTATCTGGATGTTCGCAATTCAGGAATGGTATGGGACTCCACACCTAACGGTAAACAATATTTGAGATGGCCTAAAAATGGAGAACTCGCTGATACACCAGGGAACTGCCATCGCAGTTCCATCTTTGCAGCCTTACGGAACAAAAATATCTCAATTCAGGAAGGTACAGAAAATCCAGTTTGCAGTACTTGCCATTTACTCGAAGCTTGTCGTTCTCTGACAGGTGCTGGGTTTGGACATCGCTTTATGCGAAGAGAAGCTCTAAAGTGCGATCGCATCCGCGCTCATCCTGATAGCGCCCCTGGTACTGATAACTTCGACTGGTCAAATAGCGGTGTCTTCTGGGATGAAGCAATGCGGACAGTACAACCAATTACTAAGATAGCTGCTAGCCTCAAAGACTTAAATCAAGTAATTGCCCAAATAACTGTCTACTACCCCCAAATCAATACTCAGTTGCAGCCGATGTGGATGTTACTGCGTCAATGCTTGACAGGAGAAATCAAGCAACCATTATACGGGTGGAATGATACAGCCGTGCGAGAAATGCTTGGTGAATTACCAGATAATTTAGATGAAATCATCGCTGTCGCTACAGAAATTTTACATCCCAATTTAGAACATCTATTTAATACTACTGGGGAATATGGAGCCAATCTCAATGATTTACCTAAAACATTGCGAAAACGTTTTGGTGAAAAAAGCTTTGAAATCACACAAAAAATTCAGCAAGATATTCCTCTAGATTGGGTTGTACCATTTTTACAAATCTGGGGTAGACAAATCCCAGGTAATTTCCGAATAGAACATGGTCAGTTACTCATTTCAATTCGTAATGAAAGGCATATATCAATAGCACAAGCTGCTACTTGGAATGTTTATCTAGATGCGACAGCTTCTCCTGAATACTTAGCATTGTGGATGGGCATTAATAGTGAAGAAATTTTAACTATAGAGCAAGAGGTATCAGTAAAGAAAAATTTGAAAATTATTCAAATCACAGGACTAGGACAAGTTTCTAAAAACCGCACTGACTATTGCCAAAGTAGAGTTAATGCACTACGGGCAGAATTATCAGTAAAACACTCGGATATCAAATTCATTGACTTTGTAAAATTCTGCCAAGAAGGTGATGGTGGTTGGTTTAGAGATAGTCGAGGGTCAAATGACTTTAAAGATGTATCAGCTTTAGGCACTTTTGGCATTCCCTACCAAAATATTGGCTCACTAGAAGCACTTTATTTAACTCTGTCTAATAGAGATTTTGGTTCACAATCTACTATTGATAGTCAAGAATTCAATAGCTTTATAGATTGGTCAACACAAGCTGAAATTAGACAGTGTATAGGACGTTTACGAGCGGATAATCGAACTAAAGAACAACTTTATTTCTACTTCTGTGCTGACTATGACCTTAGCTTTATTAACCAGGAAATAGAAATTCTTAACGCTGCTTCAATCACCATTGAAGCAGGTTCTAAAGATGAAAAATCTTGGTGGAAAATAAAGCAGTCAGTTAAAGAACTTTGGGAGAAGGGACAAAAAATTACTCAATCCACAGTTGAAGCAGTTTCTGGTATTAGCCAAGGATATATTTCTAAATTAGCAAGTGAGTTTGGTGGTTGTTGGAAAAAGTGGCTAAAAATATTCCTATCCTTATTAGATGCTTATAATAGCACTAGGAATAATTCTGAACGTGAATCACATAGTTTAGAAGAAGACACTAATTCGATTGAGATTTACGTAACCTCGTTAGTTGTTGATTGGCAATTAAATGATGATTACTTGTCAGAAATCTCTTCTGATTATCAAAATTTAGATCAGCAGTATTGTCAGTTGATTTTGAAAACAACTACTTTGGAAATGCAAGCGAAAATTATTACTGTTTTACTTTCAATACTGCCTAAACCTTGGCATCAAGACTTTTTACTAGATGTGATGGGTCAAGCTCCGGATCTTACAGCAGTTTCCAGGTAATTGAACCACAGATCCTTGTAGGCAACATCCACAATCTTCTTGTAGATACAATAATCTTACTGGTGCCGTCTACCGCGTGGTCTATTTACTTGAAAAAAGCTGTAATTTCAAAAATTAGATTCGGCTCACCCAAATAACTCCCGGTGCTGATAAGCAAATCGAGAAACATCCTGACCAGCTACTGGTTTAGCATAAATAGCCTGATTGCGAATTGCCTGTATCTGTTCTGACTCTCGCTCCATAGCTGGTGTAAATTCTTGTCGCTGTTTGAGCAGATCCTCAAACTCAATTTTCCCAGGTCTACTTTGATAAAAAGACTCCTCAGCACAACGACGGACTGCATTACCAATTTCTGCTGGATTGCAAATACGATATTCTGCCAACAACCTACGCCATTGGTCATCATTCCAAGGTGAGTTATTGTTTCTAAATGCTGGAAAATACTTGGCTAGATGTAGATTGAATACTTCATATCTTGCCCCTTCATGGGGTAAGTCCATAAAAAAGATATCATCAAAACGACGCACTAATTCCGCAGGTAGCATTTCTAAGCGGTTGACAGTAGCAATGGTATAAACTGGCTCTTGATGCTCTTGCATCCAAGTAAGTATTGCAGCAGATAAACGCCGTGCTACACCTCCATCTGCATTGGAGTCCCAGCCAGCAAAGCCTTTATCAAAGTCATCCCAATAAAGTACACAGGGAGCAAGGGAAGTTACCAAAGCAATAAACTCTTTTAATGCTCTATCGGGATGAGAAGTACTCAATAGTACACCCCAATTAGCTGCTAACAGTGGCAATCCCATTTTCTTAGCCGCTAACTTGGCAGAAAGACTCTTACCAGTACCCGGTGGCCCCCAAAGTAGCATTCCAGTGGGAAACTTCAATCCATATTGCTCTGCTTCTGTTTGAAGTAGATAGGTAATAGTTTCCAACCTTTTCTCTAGTAAATCTAATCCCCCGGCTGAAGGTACATCCGGTTGGGAAATGTATTCTAAACCTCGTCCCCGCAATTTGCTAACTTTATGATCTAGCACTAATTGGGCGATTTCCTCAAGCTGTTCTGTAAAACCCAGACATTGCTGTAGTAGCATATTTATCTCGCCTATGGGTAAACCCTGACAGGCACGAAAGAGCGATCGCAGTCCTTCTGTTGTTTCTGTTGTTTTTAGGCTTGGATAGCGATCGCATTCCGCACAGTTCTTGAGGCGATGATCGCTATGCCCAACCCAAGTATCACAAAACTGCTGCACAACTATCTGTACCTGCTCTTTGTCTGGAAGTGGATTTGACAATATGGGAATAAAAGGCTGTAATTCTAGCGGTAGTTGAACGTAAGTTTCCAATAATACCCAGTAATGATGTTGTTTACTCCAGAGAGCTTGATGATGGGCATTGAGTAATTGATAGCTATATTTTTGACTGATTTTGCTACCATCACTCTCATTTAGCGCCCCCTCCAGTAAATAAATGCCTGGTTGATATTCCTCCAGAAGATACTGAATAATATCCCCTTCTTTACCCCTGTCAGTTGACTGTAAGATGTACTGACTTTGATGGCGAATTAATTGCTGTAGTCTACAGTAACCAGGATTCCAGACAAAGACTGACAAAGAACGCTCCTCACCCCAATGGTAAAACTGTTGTAATATCTGCATTCTGTCAGGCGTATGATACTCCACAGCCACAATTGCAGTATTTTGGTCAGCCAGAGCAGGCCAGTCTGTTATGAATTTCATAAACCTGATTTTAACTACTTAACTTTCCCCTTTTAGAGCAATTTTTTTACTGGGACTTTAGCCACACGGATAATTATCACTAATGGGTTGGCTATATTTCTTACGTGAAAAAAAGCGATGGCTACGCCCGCCGCAGGCATCGCCTCCAGCACAGTGTTAATTTCAAAAACTGCTCCGCATAGGTTTGAAATTGGAAGTAAATGGATGTGAAAGCCGCGATTGCGGCAAGGAGGTGAAAAATTCACTTTATTAAAGGAAGCTGTAAAATGGCTTACGCAAAGCGCTCCGAAGGAATCGCTAAAGCTACAACCAATAACAACAATCGCAACGGAGCTAATGCTAAAACATCTGCCAAAACTAATGGTACATCTGCTACAACTAAATCAAAGGTAGCGAATGCTTCACCACAAGAAGAGGCATTAGCCTTGTTGAAAGAATTGCGGAATCTAATCTTTAAGGAATACGGCGTTAAATTACAGTTACGAGATTCCCGTGTTTCCACAAAAATCGGTCATGCAGCCCGTGAAAAACTCGGACTTGACATTGCTGCTCAAGTGAAAAAGAAAGGTGGTAACAAAAAGTTTGATTGGCAGAAATGGAATACCAAATTATTTCCTAAATTGTTTGGACAACCAGATGCACTCAAATATGCACCAGAAATAGTGGCAATTTTCATGAGTATGCTGTATGACACTATTAGCACTGATCCAGAGCAAGCAATAGCAGATTTAGTGGAATTCAATCGCGCCTCTCTGGAACGTCGTAATTCTTTCCAAGAACAAGAAGAGGAAGAACTTGATGATTTAGATGACGAACTTGACGAAGACTTGGATGAAGATGAGGACGATTTAGATGACGAACTTGATGAAGATTTAGATGAAGATGACGAATTAGATGAAGAAGATGAAGACGAATAAATAATTCCGGTTTATTCTCAGTAATTCACAGATAAAACTTGAAATAGCCATGTATTACCTCAAACAATACATGGTTATTTTTTCCTGGATTCAGTTAGATAAAACAAGATAAATTGCATCTTTCGATGCGGTTTTTATGAGAAAAATATAAGTATGAAGGAGTAAATCTCATGGTTAACATTAGCGCTCGCAAAACTGCCAAACCATCACGTAAAATTGAAAGGCATATTCCTGCTTTAGAACGAGTGATGACTTATCAGGAAAAAGTACACTTGATGGTAGTTGAAGTATTGCGGGAAGAATCAGGAAGAGAGTTAGCAGCAGCAGCCAGATTTAATGGGATTGTGTTTGATTGGGACAAACATAATTCCCAATTCCGTAAGGATTATGTAAATACACCATTAAAAGAACTGGTGAATTATTATGACTTGAACGAAAAAATGAGCCAAATTGTGAACCATAAAACGAGCCAGAAGTAACGGAAAAATAAGCCTTACGGGAAAAAGCGAAATAAAACTTTGCAGCAAATAATGAGCTAAAGTAGATTTTCTGCACCATAATATGAACATGAGTTTAAAAAACCTTAGAGGACAAAACCTCAAGCAAACAAACGGCTTTTAGCAGCACAAAAATCAACTTTCATTCCAAAATATGATTCAAAATCACCAAGATATGCTTCACTTCCCCCGTAAACAGTAATATAGACTTGTGTAGTCAAACTCCAAAACCGTCTCTAGATATAGGGTTTGGGGGGAGTCAAGAAAAAAAGAAGCCCAAACACACACCTATCACCTGTGGCATCAATGAACTCCTCTGAATTTGACCAATGGTGTTCCCAACAGCAACTAACGGCATCTGCATTAGACCTAATTGCCACAATCAGGTCAGCCCCACCCTCACGGAGAGTACAAGGACGCGCCAAAAACGTCAGTGGAGTTTACCCCAGCCGGAAAATGGGTCAAACCATTCAATTTGAGAGCCACACAGTAGAACTGTGGGCAATCTACCAAATGGAACACGAAGAGGAAGTATTAGAGTTTTACGACCAGCCACCCCCCTTCAAAATCCAGTACCACAACAAAACAGGACGCAAAATAGGTCATTACCATACCCCAGACTTCTTCGTGTTGAGAACTGATGGTGCAGCCTGGGAAGAATGGAAAACTGAAACCTCACTCAAACGACTAGCCGAAAAATATCCCGGACGCTACCAAAAAACTGCCGACGGGAAATGGCACAGCCCACCAGGAACAGCCCATGCTGAATCTTATGGACTCAAATACCACATCCGCACCGATAGCGAACTGCATCCCATCTTCACCCAAAACCTCATCTTCCTAGAAGACTACCTCTTATTCAACACCAACATCCCCCACACCATCACAGAACAAATACTCACCGCAGTCCAAGCCAAACCCGGAATCACCATCACCGCCACACTGGCCTCAATACCCGGAATCAGAGCCAACGACATCTACGCCATGATAGCCACAGAGCAACTCTACGTAAACCTGTATGCTTCCCCCCTAGTAGAACACTGGCGAGTACAGTTATATCCAGACCAACAAACCCATCAAGCCTACACACATCTAGCCATAACAACACAGGATCATCAACCAATACCCGCGCCCACAGCACTCCTACCTTCCACAGTCCTGCTATGGGACTCTAAGCCCTGGACATTAGTAAACTTCGGCACCACCACCACCACACTCCTACCCGAAATCGGACAACCCATCCAACTACCAACAGCATATTTCCTGCAACTATTGGAAAGCGGCAACATCAAAATTCAAAACTCAGAAAAACAAGTATCCATCAATAATGCAGTCCAGGCACTCATGGATGCCGCCTCTCCGAGTGACCTCAGCCAAGCAAATCACCGATATCATCTAGTACAAGCCTATATTCAGCGTCACGCAGATATCTACAAAGATATTCCTGCCAGTACCTTGAAACGATGGGTAAAACAGTTTCGAGAAGCCGAAGCCAAGTATGGTTGCGGTTACGTTGGTTTACTACCACGTACAAACCGGAGAGGAAATCGTCAACCCAAAGCACCAAACCAATCAAGCGAACTACTCGATAAATTTATTACCGAACACTTCGAGACACCAAGACAAGCACCAGCCGCTTCAGTCTATAGGTTATATGTCAGAGCTTGCAACGAATTAAATATACAACCCCTGAGTTCTCGTACCTTTTATCACCGCCTCAAACAGCGACCAATCCACGAACAAACCAAAAAACGTCAGGGAGCAAAAGCCGCATACTCAACAGAACCAAAAATCTTAGAACTAACCCTAACCACACCCAGACACGGAGACAGACCCTTTGCCATCGCCCACATTGACCACACCCTACTCGACATCGAACTACGCTCAATCGCCACAGGACGGAACTTAGGAAGACCTTGGCTAACATTACTCATTGATGCCTATTCCCGACGTATCCTCGCCCTTTATCTCACCTTTGACCCACCTAGTTACAGGTCTTGCATGATGGCACTACGGTCTTGTGTCCAGCGTTTTGGTCGTTTTCCCCAAGCTGTAGTCGTAGATGGAGGCAAAGAATTTCATAGTATCTACTTTGACACCCTACTAGCACGCTACCACTGCATCAAAAAAACCAGACCCGGTGGCAAACCACGTTTTGGTTCAGTCATTGAACGATTATTCGGCACAACAAATACCGAGTTTGTATACAACCTCTTAGGTAACACCCAAGCCAGCAAACAACCACGACAAATTACTTCCTCTGTTGACCCCAAACAACAAGCCGTGTGGACATTGGCAGATTTATATACTTACCTCACTGAGTGGGCATACACCATTTATGATACTAGCGAGCATGATTCCCTGGGGGCAACACCATTACAAGTTTATACCGACTCCTTGCTGATAGCAGGAGAACGAGAACACCGACACATCGCCTACAACGAAGACTTTCTCATGGCCACACGTCCCAGTACAGCCAAAGGAACGGCTAAAGTCCAGCCGGGACAAGGAATTAAAGTCAATTACCTTTATTACTGGAGCGATGCTTTCCGTAATCCTGCCGTTGAGAAAACCAAAGTTCCCGTGCGCTATGACCCCTTTGATATGGGTGTGGCTTATGCCTACCTAGAAGGACGCTGGGTAAAATGTATTTCCCAGTATTACATGATTTTGGATGAGGCACAGCATTTAATGAAGATTGGCAGTGGAGCTAGTGGTGGTAAGCTTTTAGACCAGTTGGACTGGATTAAGTCGATGACAAATGTGACTGGTGTACTGCACATTCTCATTGGCACTTATGAACTTTTGAATTTTCGCAATTTAAGTGGACAGGCATCACGACGGGGGTTGGATATTCATTTTCCTCGTTATTTGTTTCAGCATGAACAAGAGCGTCAGGATTTTCAAGGAATTTTACTGGCACTGCTGAAGCAAGTTCCCCTGGAAATTGATATTCCGGCTTTGATGCAGCATTGGGTTTATTTCTATGAGCGTTCTATTGGTTGCGTGGGTGTGTTGAAGGATTGGCTGATTCGGTCTGTGGCGGCGGCGTTGCATGATGGTGCTGACTCACTGACTTTAGAACGGTTGCATGAACATACTCTGTCGCTGGCTCAGTGTGAGCGGATGGCGATAGAGGCGACTGAGGGAGAACAAAAACTTTGTTACATGGAAAGTCGCCGCGAACATTTATGGCATCTGTTACAGATGGGGATGACTTCAACTTCTGTTCCCGGTGGGATTGTGGATTTATCGCCTCTGTCAAAGTCTACTGTTGCACCTGTTTCTAATGCTTCAGCTACCTCTAAATCAACTCGCAAAAAACGTTCTGACGCACAGACAGTACAGGCTAATACTCCTAATCCAGTTTCAATGGCTGGTAGCCCGGAACCAAAGAAAAAACAAACTCGAAAAAAGAAGGAAGCCTCTGTGGCAGTTACGGAAACAATGCAGGACAGCCAAGAAACAACGCAGGATACTCAAACTTCTATGACTGAGGTAGCAGAAGTGGCAACCCCGCCCAAGAAGAGACAAACGCGCAAGAAGAAGGAATCTGCTGTAGTCTCGGAGCAAATGCCACAAGATACACAAAGTTCTGAACCTGTGATGGTGTCTTTAACAACTGAGTTATCTACCGTTGAAGCAGTTCCCAAGAAAAATGGGCGTAGAAGTGTTGGACAACGCAAGCCACAACGAGATCAGGTTGGGGAGTAAATATAATCACTCAAATCTTTTCCTCAATATAGTGATGAATTGATTAAGAGCTTTTTGAGTTGTTTTAAATCCAGGGGCTTGTTTACCTAATTTTAATTCCTGTAACACTTGGTCACGTAAAGCTTCAAGTTCTGTCATGTTGGGCGGTGCCGATGTATGCTCTTGAGCAATGTCAGGTTGTTGAACTTGATTTTCCTCTTCTCGTGTAATACATGGAAAGGTGTTGCCTTCTTCCCATGTATTACTCGGTAAATTGTTGCTTTTTACTATCTCTTCTAAATAATCTGCTCTTGTTATTCTGTTGCATTCAGCAGCTATGCCCAATGCTTTCCAGGTGTCATCAGTCAGTCTCAATGAACGCACTTGACGGTAATCATTGTTTTTCAGGGCAAATTTCCCCTGGATATCCCGCTTCAGCATAACCCTTACCATGTAATACACCGTTAGATTAACAAATTTTTACCGCGTATTACATGGAAAAATAAATTTTCTACTTTCACTATTTTTGCGAAGTATAAAATGGATATCTGCTTTGTGAAGCATAACCTGAGCTAAAAGCCCATTTTTTCATTCAAGTCACAGATAACCAATCTAAGAACTGTATTTCTAACTCTTTGAAACTTTGATAGTTATTACCTATAAACTTCCTAGCTAGACTATGAAATGTGTGAAAATCCGCAACTGTTAACCCATGTTTAGTTTGTAAGAAATTTCTCAAAGCACTGTTGAAGCAAAGAAATAAAACATTTTCTCCCTGTTCAGTTAGTCTTCTCGCTTTCTCAAGACCAATAACGGTTTTACCTGTACCTGCCGCACCAGTGATGACTGCTGAATCTTGCTCTTCCAAAAAGTCTAGAATACTGGCTTGCTGTCTAGTCATTTGAATGAATTGGCGATCGCGCTTCTCAAATGAAGCTCTCAGAGAAGGAATCACAGAAAAGGTAGGAGCAATTAGTTCTAAGACTTTCTGAACACCTGTAGCACTCAGCTTATGAGAAATTGGAGATTTGTTACTCCACCATTCGTATACCTTGGTAATTGCTTCTTTTGGCTTGAACAGCGCATCAATGTCAAGGACAATACTTTCTGGATAGTTCAAGGGCAGAGTATTTTTGTTGAATTGACCAGAAGGAAACCAAACGGCATGGCCAACGAAACAAATTTCTCCTTTAGGAAGGCGATCGCGTAACCTCTCGATAAATTCAAATCGTGACCGATTCGCTTGGGCTTCTGGATCTTGAATTTCGTATTCAACTCCAGTAGCTCGATTGGTTTGATACCAACATCTACCACTACATCTGATTAAACCTGATTTGACCTCTATGACTAACAAACCATGCTCTGGATGAAATATTGCGAAATCTGCCTCACCCTGTACTGCCCTGACTTGTGGGTTATGGCTACCCAGCCATCTGACTGAATGGAAAACATAGCACTTATCCTCAAGTTCTTTGAGAGCATTAAAAATCTCTTGCTCCCCTTGGCTTTTATTGAAGTCAACGGGAGTATCTGGAATCATTACAGCCATAGAGTTGTAGCTAACTTGGAGATCTATTGAGTTAGTATTCCCAAATACACACTCCACTGAACAGGGAGTATTGTTAGGCATCTAGACAATTAGCGCTCTTTTATGTCTATAGTGAGAGAAAAATGCTCTGATTTACTTGGATTCTTTAAATTCCTTGAAGGCTAGAAATTCAAGCAAATTCGATACCATCTATCCTAATTTAATATCACTCCCCCAATGGGGGATTTTTTAGGGCAATGAGCGAAAAAACCGCCATGAACACGCCCAATTATAGTGCCTTACTACAAAGCTTTTGGACACCACCTCGTACACCCATTACAGAAAATTCCAACTCAAATAACCATCCTACTGAACCAACAGATATTGCTGAATTTATAGGTGAAGATTTACTCTGGCAACAGACTATCCCTGCTACAGAACCTAATCTGAAAAATATCCCTAATGACCTACCAAATAAATTAATTAAAGCACTTCAATCATTAGGAATCACCCAACTTTACTCTCACCAACTTCAAGCATTACAAGCAATTAGACAAGGTAAAAGTTTAATCCTCACCTCTCCTACAGCCAGTGGCAAAACTCTCAGCACATACCCCGCCATTCTGGAAGGTTGTATAAATGAAGAACATCGAACATTAGCATTTTATGGACTGCGAGCATTAGCGCTAGACCAGTTCCACAAAATCTCTGAACTACTCTCTACCATACCCACACAATCCAGACCTATACTGGCAATGATCACTGGAGATGTCAAATCAGAAAAACGAGAACAAATCCTCAACAGTGAACCGCATATTTTAGGTGTCACACCAGAATTAATCCACTTTCAACTCAAGCAAGCCTGGAAATCCGCACATTGGGCAAACTTTTATCAGCGATTGCGCTACATATTAATTGACGAAGCTCACACCCTTTCAGGCAGCTATGGCGCAAATATGTCCTGGCTGATTCGTCGGATTAAACTAGCAGTAGATCATTACGGTGGCGACTCCAAGAAACTGCAATTTATCTTCCTGAGTGCTACTTATGGTTGCCCTGATGGTAACACTGCTTTATTGAAGCAAATGGGATTACTGTTGTTAGATGCGATGACCTCCGGTCGGTCGGAAACCATCGCCTCCTCCAAAACGTAGCCATCGCTACACTTGATATTTGACACGAGTATCGTCGTAGACATCGCTCAAATTCTGATTTTATTGTTCCAGATATTCAATCACTGCCTCCAAGTCTGCGATCGCCCGATTAAATCGATTGAGCATTGCTTCTGCTACTTCTGGTTGGGCGTTGACAGTCGGTAGTTTTTCTGTGACCACACCTTTGAGTGCTTCTAGCCACAGCGACAAATTTGTATGTCGAACTGCTGTCAACAATCCCATATTGGTGAGAACAGACAAGTGAAACCCAAGTTGGTCTTGTCCACCATAACCCAAATATCCGTTACTCAGTTCTAGTTTTTCTGGAGTAAATTCAAAATACTGGTCAGAGGTAATACCAGCTCCTTCGAGTTTGGGTTGTGGTAATGGAGGTTGGGATTGAGTCATTATCAGTTAGGATTGTTGTACAGCAGGTAATTTTGACATTTGCAAAACACTGTCTGACCAAATACCAAGTTCTTGAATAATCTGGTTTTTAGCTTCTGTATTATTCCAAGCTTGTTCCCAGTTAAACAGCCAGCGTGTGAGAAACCTTCCTAAGTTTGCTAACTCAAAAGCATTGTCAATATCTATATCTGGGGCTATCCACTCAATAAAATACATAGTCTCTCTAATCAGGCTTTTGACCACATCCTCATGCGTAGAGTCACTGAAAAGTTGACTTATCCGTGCTAAATTAGTTGCCAATTTTCCCAATCTAACAGGGATACTATCTTGCACAAAGATTTCTTGCTCATAAGTTAAGCCACTATTCATCCTAGAAACTCCATAATAATTGCGGCAACCTGTTCTCTAATCTTAACGTCGATAATTTCCATTGAACGATTCTGTCGGGGACGGAGATTAACCATAGACTCATAGATTATTTGTTGTGTATCAGGTCTAAAACTAGCAGCCCAAATATTGCTCTGCTGACTGCCATCTTCTAGCAACGCCTGTTCACAGTAAAAGTGCATTTCACCTCCCCCAGCCAGAATCCGACGCTCAATATCTACAGCTACCTTGATATAAAACTTTAACTCTTGTAGCATCTGCTCCATTTGCTCTGGTGTAGCACGAACTCTAATAATCTCAATCAAAAAACTTACTCCTATTAAACATACGCTTGCCCTGGCTATCTTGCCTAATTACAGCAGCCTTCAACTATCAACATTAAAACCCAATTGGTGCGTAGCTTTGTAACTAAATTTTGTACTTCCTGCCAGATGCAATATTTTGTATATCTGTATTGAAGCATGATTAATCGAAGTAATTAATTTGCAGCTTACCGCTGCATGGGAGAGATGTTATATTCTCTCCACCATGCCAGTAATTAATCTTGCCGATATTCAACAAATTACTAAAACACAACAACAAGTCCTATTCCCAAGTCAAAAATTTCATCCAAATCGCTCTGCCTTTGACTCTATAGTTGCAGATAATTTATCTTTGGTGATGAAACAACTATTTTTAGGACTGACTGTAGAACCTTTATTAAATGCCTATCCTCAAATTGCTCAGTGGGTTTCTCAAATACAGGAACTTGCACCGGAAATTTTTCAATCTCAGAAAAAGTTATTGGTTGATAGTCCAGTTATTGCGCCTCTTGCAATTAATGAAGATAATTACTTTATTCAAGTATTAACAAATATAGCATTTAAACAAGGTATTCCCAGGCTTTATGAATGGGCTGTACGCAATCCTGATTTAAGCTGGCAAGACCGGGTAAAGTTGTGGACTACGGCTAGACAATACTCAGTTACTCCTAACCAAATACAACTCGTAGTTTTAGCATTACATCCTGTTAAACCAGCCCAAAGATTAGATGTAGACTGGAATACAAAGAATCATAGACAGACTGAAAAATGGTTAATTAAACTACTAACTCAATCTCCAGATAACAAATCACAATCAAACATAGTCATTCCTGAGTTATCGTCAATGGTCAATTTAGAAGCGATTCCAGAAGTCAAGATTTAAGAGGCTAATGCCTCTGCCATTGGCAAATGTTTATTAAAGATAACCCCAATGGTACTCAAATCAACCTTGGACAGCCAGGAAAAAATGTCATTAGGGACTTCCAAATAAATAAATATCCCATCGATGCATGAAGCTGGGGAGGCTGGGGGAGGAAGAATCCGATTATCATCTTCGTGCTTCAAAATTGGATAATTTAATTTCTGGAAGTCCCTTAGCGTAGGCTTGAGCCAGTCTCATCCCCGTCACATTTCCGTTTATCTCACGGTTCCTCAAGTCGCCCAGTCTTTAGAACTTTCACCCCATTGGATCTACGATCGCATTGTTGATTTTGTCACAGGTATCGATAAAATCCTCCTGGATCAAACCACTTTTACCACACTTACTAACACAGCTAACGGTAGTCTTACTGCCAGCGAGTTTGCTGTTATTGATGAATCTGTCAACGGTGCAACAGTAGTAGGTGCAAGTATTGCCCGTATTGTGTTTAACCGCTTTAATGGTGATTTATTCTACAATCCCGATGGTGCTACAGCAGGCTTGGGTTTAGGTGGATATTTTGCTAAGTTATCGGGTGTGAGTTCGATGTCTGCAACAGATTTCGCGTTGCAAGCTTGATTTGGGGGATGGATGATTTGGGCAGAAATACTTGTCGAAGTTGCTGAATTTCTTAGCGAATCGCAAGTAAGGGCGATCGCATAAGTTTTGCTTCGGACAGATAAAAGATTATAAAATTTTAATTTCCTGGACTAATTCATTATAAAGATTAAAATTTTTACTTGATACATTCCAGCTAGGGTGTATATTTCCTTTTTGGGAGTAGCAAATAAATTTGATTATTTTAAGTAAATTATTTTGCTCATAGGGTGTCAATTTAATAAAATTATCTAGTAGTTGGATATGTAGCTCAACTGCAAGGAAATTATGACCAAATTTATTAAGGTCTAAAAAATCAAATATATTTAAGTCTACTTTATAATCACGTTTATTAACACCGACAATTAAATCTGCATAGTGTGTTTTCATAACTTTTTTATAGCTATCTTGACTCTGGAAATAATCAGAAGACTCATATCGATATAAAAATATAAAAATAGTTAATAAATTCTCCTTTTCTTTTTTGTCTATCTGAGATATTAGTATCATCAGTTCTTTCACACGCTCTAAAGAGAATAATTTTTCCAATAAATTTTCTCCAGCGACATAATCATCTATGGATTCTGAGTTGGTTGTATTTGAGGCTGTAAAATCTGTTGTTCCTGAATTTGGGGTTGCTGTATCTGCTGAGGTTGGAATAGAAGTTTGAGACTGACTAGTATTCCTGCGACTGTTATCGCTACTATTAACAGAATTATTATTAAGCGAATTGTCTGGTTCTTTGGTGGAGAGTCTTCCCGAACTGTCGAAGGTTGGGACGGTGTTTCTTCCTTTTTTTTTTCCGGTGATTGAATAACTTCTTTAATGGGTTCTTCTACGTTAGATGCAAAACCTCTCCAAACACCTGCATCATGGAGAATAGTTCTTTTTTCTAAACTTTCTGTAACTACAAGCAGGACACCATCAGTTTTTGTACTTTCATCCCAAGCAATCCAATTTTTTGGTAGTGGTTGATTGATTATTTCTTCTGCTAATTTTTCTAAAGCGTTACTAGATGTATGCTCTATTTGATAGCTTCGCTTAGATTCAATAGTATTATTCTGTTGATAATTAATTTGTTCGACAGACTGGATAAATTTACTAATTATATCTAAATCAACCCGGAATTCTTCTAGCTCAAAAAAGTCAATCGATTCTTCTACCATTTTGGAGAAAGCTAAATCTTTTTTCAAGAAACTCTGAATTGCACTGTAGGCAATTTTTCGGAGAATCACTTCATTTTCTTCCAAATCATCCGCTATCCAGACAATAGAGTTTAAAACTATTCTACCTAATTTCTCTGAACGTTGAGGCGATTCAATCCCTGTGACTTCCAATAATAGCTTATTATCTTTTTTATCTCGGAAAATAAGTAAAGATGGTTTAACTTCATCAATTAGATCATTAACAATTGTAATTTGATTGTTATTCCCTTTGAATAATTGACGTTGAATCAAACTAGGTTTCCCTATTGGTTGATGTTCTTGAGTCTCAATTTTACGCCAGTGGATACCGGTTTTACCTAGCGCAGAAGTTTTGACATAAGTTTCAAAATTATTCATAATTCAATCATCCTTAATTATATATTAGAAAATATTTTGAGGGAAATCTAACCATTTGTGACCTTGAAGAATTGCGAAGCCATCATTATTTTTACAGCCCATAGCAAATCTAAATAAAGCATTATTAAAAGCATTAATTTGCTCTTGAGTTGCTTCAACTGTCCGCAATGTTGATTGTAAATTTGTCTGCACCTCTGATACTGTATCTTGCTTTTTATCAACTTCTTGTTTAGCTTGAGAATAAGGTGTTTCCCTATCATCGAAAAAGTTAGCCACTTCTCTAAATAGCCACCACATTTTATTCCGCTCATTCAATAGCTTTTGCTTCTTCTCAAATTCTTGTTTGGCAAACTCTAACTTGTCTTTTTCTGTATATAAAGTTGTTTCCAAATTTTGTAGGTTTTCTTGTTCTTTTTGCAAGACCTGCTTTTTGTTTTCTAGAAATACATTTATCAGAAAAAGCAAAATATACCGTAAAGGCTGTTCTCCGTCTTTGGGTTGATAGGGAGCATTAATTGGAGTTTTATGATAATAAAACCTTGTAAAATTGTTTTCGTCAGTTTTGTAGTGGGAGAAAGTTATATTGCCAATAGTTTGTACTGGAGTAACAACCACGGCAACTTTATTAATTAAAGCGTCTGATTTGAAGAAATCGAGTAACCCACTATAACCTGTTTTTAGGTGATACAGTAAATTCTCTGCATCTGTACTTGTTTTAGTATAAGCTTCGCATTTGATGGGCGCAAAAATTACTAAGCGAGGCGAATCTATCTGAGAAAACGCATCCTTAATCAATTGAGTAATGCGCTGAGAATTATTCTTCTCTTCGTGCCATGTTCCAAGTTCTCCATGATTGACTCTACCTGTCTTTTTTTGCATTAGTGCAGTCGCATCAATTGGAATGACAATAGCGTCACATTGATTTAGTTGTTGTTTTATGTAATCTTTTTGTTCTGGTGCTGCATCAGGATTGAAATACTCACCGGAAGGGTCAGTAAACCGCAATCCCATGAATTTTTTCCCACCACTTCCAATCTCAAAATAAAAGCCTTGGTCATTCCAAGGATTATCCTTTGGTTGTGTTGGAGTAACTTGCTTTTTTAAACGTGGGTCTATATTTTTGAGAATAGATTTACATTCTTCTATTGCTCGTAGGCTATTAGTATCGTCCACCCATGTTTGCAGGTTGGCACGCTCAAATGTTTTGTGGAATTCTTCGTGCATTGCTGCTAAGAGACTCGTTTTACCAATACCTCTTAAGGCAACCATTAAAATTTTCAGTTCTTCAATTTCATTCATGATTGTTATATAAACTCTTTACTTGGTTCTTTCCCTAAACTTTATAGTTTCTATTGAACAAAATAGAAATATTCTTGTTTATTTACCGTTGTAACTTGGTTGACTGCTTGCACCCATTCCTCTCTCATTTGCCTATTCTGCTCTTTTTGTCCAAAAACATCAGACCAAATTTTGCCACGATTTTTCCTCAAAAAGCTTTTCCATTCTTTTTGGATGTCTTTTTGAAGAATTACATTATCGATGAATTCTTCGACCATTGCGTATACAGCTTCAGCCGGCTCACATAAAAGTTCTTCCAATGCTGGTTGGATAGTATTAATTGCTTTTTCATAATCAATTTCTAAAGCTGTAAGAATATCTTCTGCTGTAGTTTCTTTAGAAACAGCAAGTGTTTTATCTACTGGTTCTAACATTTGCCCATACTGTCCAGCGATAGGGCTAATATTAGTCAAACCATCTAAGTGATGACGAATTCGAGGAAGTATTAAGCCACGGTAGGATAGCTGAAAATTAGCTAACACTTGAAAACCTGATTTTAACTTGAATGCTTTTTCGGGAATAAGATGAATTATTTCTGTAAAAAAGTCTGAACCTTCTGCGAAGGATAAATTAGTTAATTTGCCCTTTGATTTGAAAATCTCAACAACTTTATTCTTAACTAATTCAACTTTACGTATTAAGCTCTCATCTAAGGATAAAAACTTATGGGATATTAAGACCCTTAGTTCATCTTGATAATCTGGATAAGCCCTAAATGCGCTACTCATCATAATACGAGTATTAATTTTTTCGAGAGCATTTTCACATGAGATTATACCTTTATCCTGTTCACAGTTTTCTATGGCTGCAATTACTCCTTCGTGTAGTTCTTCGTCAGGTATTTGACGTTGATACCAAAGTTCTGTTCTCAGTTCCTGAAGACTTAAGGTGATATCTCTCCACCAACCACTGTCATTATTTCCAAATAATTCGCCAAAAATTTCTTCGGTTTCTAGGTAATCATCTTCTGAATCTTGAGGCAAAATTGTTTTGGCTTTGCTTAGTACTGCATTCACAGATTCATGAATCTCAACTAAACGCTGTTGACATGCTTTAGAATATTTCCGATCAAGTTCATCTATACTATTTGTTAAATAATCTAAAATCTCATCTAATAATTTATTTGCAGCTTCTTTATCCGCACAATTAGTAATTAAACATTTTTCAACTAGGATATATTTTTCTTTGATTGTTTCTGATAAATCATGACAATTTTTTATATTATCGCCATTATTGGAATTAGGGCTAGTTTGATTTAGTACCAAAAACGACCATAAATTAATTGGTAATTCAACTAAGGCTGAACGCGCAGCATCGTATAACTTAACATCTACATCTGCCCAGTAATCTCCTGAAGATTTGGGCATTCTGACAAATAAAACAAAATCAATATCTTTCCCTAATGCTTGAATGAGTCTATTTTCATCTCCCAATCCGGTATCACCTAGTCCGGGCATATCAACTAAAGCTATTTTTCCAACATTTTCATTTGGAAACGTACAGGTAATCTTTACTTCTTTAACTGCCAAATAATTAAATAAAATTCGTTGACCATCAGTAGTATCTTGTGCTGTATACTCCCGTATTTGATGCCTTTTAATAATTTTTGGAGAAGGTTCTGTCAATAGATGGCGATATTGCCCAAACTGGGAATGATATCGCTTTAAATGCTCATACATTGCTCCTGGTTCTGCATAACCAGGAATGTTTTGAGGTAATTGTGGTAAGGGTTTATTTACGAATTCATCCACAGTTAGAGGTTTTGCCCCTAAATGAAGCTTTTCGTAGTAGGGGGTGATTACTTCGTCGAGGAACGATCGCTCTGTGTGAAACCACACCTCACCATAAGTATCTACATTTGGGTTGTGATGAATTGTACTACGCACTCCCGTACAATGCTGGCGATCACCATCGGGTATTTCTGCGGCACTCAATCCTGTTAAACTTTGCAATAGTCGGCTTTTTCCCTGTCTCGCACGTCCGATGACACCGATATTGAGGGTATCGCGGGAAAAACGGTTTTTCAGTCGAGTTAAAGCTTCCAACTCAGAAGCGATCACTAACTGGATGTGAGAAAAATCGACTTCCTTGAGTTTTCCAATGACGTTCGCATCTCCAATTTGATTGGAAAGATAATTGCGACGCTCCTCAAGTCGTTGGAGAGTAGCAGATAGGGTTTTTAAATTTCCTTCCACCCCTTCTATTCTCTGAGCCAGAGGTTTACGCTTTTCGATAATATTGGCGATGCGTGTGGTTACGTCCATTGGGTATGATTCTGAAAGTAGCATTTAACTAGTATATTTTCTTACTTAAGTATTTGCTACAGACACCACATAAAGTTGTGTGTAGCAATCGTCAAAAAATTTAAACTTTACGTATCTTTCTGCCAAACAGGCTTACTTACTCCAGCATCAGGTAGAAAATAATGTTTTGCTCAGTATTTCGCATACCTTGTTGCATAACCCAGAACGTTATCTGGGTAAGCCTTATTTAGCAATTGTCCAAACAAGTGGTGAGATTCTGGCTGTTGCCATCCGCACCCCACCCCAAAAATTGATACTATCCAAAGCCCAGAATATGGATGCCTTGCGGTTGATTGCTCAAGATTTACGTCAAGAGCAACTGCTAGACCAGGGATGCCGCCATTGTTTTCTCATTGCGGATTTAGCCAATCCCACAGCCAATCATATTTATCAAGCGATTGGGTATCGCCCCCTAAGCGATTGGCACGAATACTCATTCACCTCGAAGCATTAAAAGCTACCAGCTTCTTATCCTTGCAATCCTGGAGCTTGATAAACCCGTGCTGGGAAATTGTCCAAAACATCAGGTTCGCTACTGTTAGAATCCTGTGCGGGTGCTACATCTTCTTCTGGTAATGGCAACATCTGCGCTGCTGACTCAATCCGTTCATGTAATGCTTGTGTTAGCGTTTTAATATCAGGAATTGTCACTTGACTTGACAATGCAGGTTTAACTTGTGTGTCCCAAAGAGCCTCACTATCATGCGCTCGTTTTTCATCGGCTTTGGACACCGGAATAATTAAAGGGTAAGGAATAGAAGCTTGTCCTTCTGAACTATAACCAGGACTAGTAATTACGCACTTACCTTGAGGAAATTTCAAAATTTCGTCAGCACTGATGACAGACATTTTTTGCAAATTCTCACTCCAGCTAATTGAACGGCTCATTTGTCCGCCAAGCGATCGCCCTGTGGTACGATTTTTAATCAGCACTTCCTTCTCACCGTAACGCTTTGAGTAATCCTCAGCCGTTTTGTAGTTACCAGGATTGAACAAAACATGAGTACTACAAGCAGAAGCGATCGCACTCCCCATCTTATCCCCATAAATATCGTAAAGTTGCTCTAAACTTTGGATACCTAGAATAAAACAAGCACCATTGGAACGATATTCATTAATCCACTGTGGTAATCTGTCCAGCTTAATTGATGGTAATTCATCCAAAGAAATAATCAACGGGTCTTTGCGGGGACGGCTTAAATTACCGACAATCATCAAGTGCATTGCCGCCGCCAAAAGAGGCCCAACCACGCTACGACGTTCATCATCTAGCTTGAATACCACCATCTCTCTACCTTCAAGCTTAGTAGGAATGTCCGATTTCCCGATAAATGCCCGCAGCAAATCAGCTTGGATGAAAGATGAGAAAGTCCCGGCTGCTGTGGTTAAAATCCCAGAAATAGTCTTCTCTGCATCCTTGGCACTCAAAAATTGCACAAACGAAGTCGCCACCCATTCATCCAACCTTTTTGACTGTACCGCATGGTCAAGACGCTGCACCAATTTTGGCAACCGCAACACAGCATAAAGCATCGCCATATCTGGGTAAGGTGAACCCTTCACTAATTGCAATAGTGCTTTAGCTAACAAATCCCCGGCTTTAGCAAAGAACTCATCACTTTTACCACCACTAGCAGCATTGCGGTTAATCACTTGTCCAATTTCCCCCGCCATTACCCCATCGCGTGCATCACGCATATAATCCAAAGGATTAATAACACCGCTAAAGGGTTCACCGGGAGCAAATACTCGCACTTTGTAACCATAACGGGCTGCTAAGGGTGCATGGAGTCTTAGTTGGTCGCCCTTCTTGTCGTAGAGTAAAATCGGGAAACCCTGCTGCATAGCACTTTCTAACATCCGGTCTATGGTTGAGTAGGTTTTACCAGACCCAGGTGCACCTATTACCAGTGTTCCCCTTTCGGCATTGGGAAACCAAACTGTAGGTGCTGCACCAAGTATAATTTGCAAATTAGTAATTAGCGATCGCCACTTGCCTTTTACCCAATAGCGAGGAGTACCAGACCACAGGGTAACTTTATTGTGTTTGTGTTCCTTGATTTGCTTGAGTGCTAGGTTAGTTGCTGCTAGTTTTTCACTGACACCGCAGACTTTACCAGTAGTAATTTTGCCTTTACCAGTACCACTGATTTGCAGTAGCAGTAAGACGAAGAGCAATCCACCCATCATTGTCCAGCCTTGGGGGTTGTTGTACTGTTGGAACAATTTACCGAAGTCAATACTGGCTAGGGGTGCTGGGTAAGATGAGACTTCAATTAATGTCGAGTTAGCAATAGTATGGCTGTCTGGTAGATTTTTCTGGTAAAGGTTCATAGCGATGGAGAATGCGTTTACCAGCAATTCTAGTTACAAGTCAAAACTAGGGAATTGACCTTATGGATATTTTTGAGAGTTTCTAGATTGTGATTTGACACTTTTGGGTTAAATAGAAAGCAATTTTTTTTTCATAATAAGCAGATTCATTAATAAAAACTGGGTAGACAGTTGATTCACCTTCGTAAGTAATAGTCTGTCCGTCAAAAGTCAAAAACATTGGTTCACCTGGAGCAAGTGGCTGATAATCTTGAAACTGGAGTTGCGGATGAATCATCCCTTGCAGTTCACCAGATTCATTTCTGGGGTAGTCAATATTCCCCATTTGACGATAAATGGTAAGGTTATTATCAACAGATACAATTTCTCCTCGATTATATTGATCCAAGTAATCTAAAATATTGATAATCAAGGCTTCAGTTTGCTCAAAAATATCAGCTTGTAAAACTCCTTGAGCGACTGCACCCACTTCGATCGCAAAACCCAATTTACAGAGATTTCTCAAGTAAGGATGGTCTTGATTCAGTGGGTATTGCAAAACTTTAACTAAAGGATTTATCTTATTTAAATAAGCAGCCAAATTTAACAAGTAGGGATGATGATTGTGCAAAATCACTGTCAGACCCATGTTAGAGGTTGTACTATGCAAATCAATAATTAAATCAATCTTTGACTGACTAATAGTATAAGCAATTTGTTTAGCCAGCAATTGCTCATAATTTATCAGCTGAGGATTTTGTAAATCTTGAGGTTTAAAGCAGCGATTAAGGTCAGTATCTATATACCTCGTTCCTGCCGCAATCGCTTGAGTATTTGCTAATAAAGTTAAGATTTCAAAGCTGTCGCGCCTAATTAGATGAGAGTTTTGTTCGTACTTCTTGACTAGAAAAATTCCTGTCAGTTCGTTTCCATGAGTTCCACCAACAAGAGCGACCTTTTTGATGGGTGAATGAGACATAAATTTTTCTCCTTTATGATGTTGACTTCAGCTTAAAGGAAAGTTAAATTCACCGCTAGTATATATTGGCGATAATATTATATAAAAAATCATATATTATCGATAAATTAATGCTCAATGGCACTTCAACGCGGACATAATGTTGAATTACAAGACTTACGCTACTTTATTGCTGTGGCTGAGAAAGAAAACTGTAGCATTAGTGAGGTGGCGGAACAATTGCACATAGCTCAGCCTAATCTCAGCGATAAAATAAAAGACTTAGAAAAAAAATTAGGTAATGTCACACTATTTGACCGTAAGAAACGCCCACTACGGCTTACGGAAGCAGGACTTGAGTTTCTCAAAGAAGCCCGTTTAATCCTAGCTCAAGTTGACCATGCCATTGAGACAGCAACACTCACTAGTCAGGGAAAGGTTGGACGATTAATAGTTGGATTCAATAGCTCAGTTTCTAATAGCGTTCTCCCCAGTCTTTTGATCAAGTTTCGTACTAACTTCCCCAATGTCAAACTTGTTTTACAAGAACACACTGCTTACAGTTTAATTAAGGGGCTGGAAACCCAACAAATTGATATTGGCTTGATGCACTGGTCAGCTTTGAATCACCAAGACACAGGATTATATGTTGAGGCAATTAAGGAAGAGTCTTTAGTTTTGGTTCTACCATCAAACCATCCTCTGGCTGCTCAGGCAGAAATTTCTTTACAATCTCTTGCCCATGAGTCCTTTATCCTACCACCTTCCCATCTGTCCTATAGTTTGTACCAGCAAATTGTTAGTTTGTGTCAGAAAGTCGGTTTTGTTCCCCAAGTGACGCAAGAAGCTACTTTGATGTTGACAATTCTGAGCTTAGTTGCTGGAGGGCTTGGGATCAGTTTGCTGCCTGCTAATGTGAAAACGATAGAACGTCAGGGAGTTGTTTATCGAGGGATTCAAGAACCGACTCCAATGCTAAAGATTGTAGCTGCTTGGCGATCTGATAATTCTTCTGCTGTCTTACGCGAATTTTTAGCAGTCTGTCGCTTAATTTAGCATAGAGATTAAGCGAAATAGTACTAAGGAAAGCGATCGCACTTGACAGTTAACACTTAATAGTGAACGTTCAATATCACTGAATATGCAAGCTTTATGTCTAACATCTGGCTGGGGTCATTCTTGATAAACACTGAGAGGCTAACGCCTCATGCTTTGGACAATCATATTTATGCAGTCCAATGGTTAAATCAAAAGTTACAAACGACTCTAATCGCCCCCATCAATCTACTGCCAAAACTGCTGCTGACAAACCTAAAGGTGGTCAAGCTAGAACAACTGATACTGATGATTATGACTTTGAAGAAAGCGAATTTGAAATAGATCCAGAACTTTTCAATGATAATTATAACCAAGTTCGCAAACCTATTCTTCCCTATGGTATTGTCGTTAACGATAAACCTGCTGGACTTTTGATTCCAGAAGACCAGTTAGAAAAAGCTGGTTGGATTGAAATACCAAAAGAAGATGACCTAACTACCGTCACTTTGACTGAAGATGTCACCGGACTATTAATTACTGAATGTCGGTTACTAGTTTTAGCTTTTGCACCAGAATATATCCGCTATAAATCAGATGTTGAAGAAGTGGGTGGTTCTTTCGTCGGATTTTATGAAGATTACAGACATAGTCTTGACAAGAAAACAATGGATGTGTGTTCTGAACACGCACTCATGTTTCTTGATGATAGGAATCAGCCATTACATACTATTCCTGTTGTAGTCCGATTTAAAAATGTGGCTCTCTGGAGTTTTAAATCAGTACGTGAGGAGTTTTACCGTTCATTAGAGAAAACCTTCGCTGATTATTTCCAAGTGCCATTTAGTGGTAAAAGTGATAAATGGCGGAGTTTAGGTGTGCTAGAAGTTGAGTTTAAAGCAATTAAAGAAGGTGAAGGTAAAAATAAACATAACTGTTGCAAAACTGTAGCTTATACTAAACCAACAGTTGAAAATCTGCCGCAACTGTATTTGGGTAAACCCACAGCTAAAACTCTAATTTGGCAACAACATGATGCGATCGCTGGTTTTAATGAACCTCAATCCCTACCAGCTTTACCAGGAGAATCGGTATCACGAGATGTGGAAGTATTGCCACCAAATAAGAATAAGAACAAAACTCAAAGCGTTCGTAAATCCAAACCAGCAACCAAGCCACCTCGAAAAATTCAACTTATTGACGATGACGACTTCCTCGATGAAACCGACGATTTGGAAGCTGATTTAGACGATGATTTTGAGAACAACGAGGAACTAGATGATGAGGAATAGCCCAATGCAACTATAGAGTATGTCACATGAAACACTCTACCCACGGATCGGAGTTTTCCGCCGACTTCCGATGAAAATACCCTGCTGTAGGCAAGAAGACTACGGCAGAGTTTTCTTCTAGATTTTGAGTGATCAACTTTGAGAATTTTCACGCCTTGTAAAAAGCTGACTATCAGCAAGTTGATAGCCAGTGCCATTGAAACAAAAATTCAATTGACGTAGCTGCTCTTGCTCGGTTTGCAGTACCTTAATGCACGATAATGCCTGACCTCGGTTCTCTCCCACCTCCAATAAATGCTTACCTGGTGGCAGATTGGGATTCAAGTAACTCAAGAATACCTGAGTGATTGGTTTGTCCTTTCTGACCCAGTAACCAGTATACAGACATCCCAAAGCACCGCAGACATCAGGCGTATTAAAGTTGAAAACTGCCAACCTGCCGTCTTTTCCTTCCACACTCCAAGCCAGTATATTTTTAGCAGATGCTTTGGCATTTAACGCTGTATTTTCTACAATTACCTGTTCAATTACTGAAGTAGACACAAAATTAGTAGCTTTATTCCAATTAACGGTTGCCGCATTTAAGCTACAGCCTCCTAAGCTAATAAAAACTGACAGCAACAAAAAGATGCCCAAGCCAATGCGAAACCAATGAATCCAGTAGCGTACCCTCATAGGAGGTGCTGGTAATTCATACCCAGTTGTCCTCAGTGGTTGAGACTGAGTAAAGGAGCCAGAGGAAGAATCAACTTCCTTGCCTTGCGCTGTTTGTCCAAGGTGTTTTTTTGAATTGGTATCAGTATCAAGTATTTCTTTTATCTCATGGGCTGACGTAATAGAGGTTTTAGATAAATCTGTCATACTCTACCTCCCATTTTCAGTATTTTTAGCAGTGCTGATGTAGCTATAAGTTACATTAGGAGAGCAGGTTAAGCTTCCGTTCTCGCTATTACTGTTATTGCGATAACGAGCTAAAGTGCTTTTGCCGTAATCTTTGAGACTGAGACGGCCAAGGGCATCTGAGCCATTTCCATCCACTTTGCTGTAATCACCACCAAAATGCTTTTGAGCCACTCGTTCAATTAGGCGTTCGCCCGTAAATGGCTGTCCTGTAGCCGGATCGATTTGCTCTTGTGTTACTTGAATTTTGTTAGCCATATCAGCCATAAACGCCCTATCTTGGTCAGCAGTCGGAAAAAACTCAAATAGTTCAGCCTCTGTTGGTTGATGCCTTTGCTTGACTTGATTCAGGAACTCTTGACCTCCAGGCTTGGCAGCAATTAACTGCACTACATAGGGGTTATAACTCATGAACTGGTAGCGACCGAGAGCGCGACCACAATTTGAACCTCTATCAGTACAGGAATATACGCCAACTGCTTTGTAATCCTTGCTACTAGAACACCGATTCACTAATAAAAGACGAGACTGAAAACCCCTGTTTTAACGTCTTTTACAACGAAACATTCCTTGTTACGACTCATGAAACCTGGTTTTTTCGTCATGATTCCGAATACTGAATCGGTGTTCTAGCGCTCTCAGTTTCCCCAATTGCATTTAAGAGCGATTGCGCCAAGCGCACTGCCGGAGGCAATCGCAAATCAATACCGGAGAATGATTGACCTGTTATCGATTTACTATCATTACTAAACGTACATGGATTAATCTTCTCTGTTACTCCAGTACCGTTGGTAGCGCTAGCTTGAGGCTCTCTTGTCGCTCGAACTGGAGCATACGCAGTATTTGTCCTCTGTTCGCTCAAATTGCCTACAAACATCAAGGAGTTAACCTTGTAGCTGAAAAAGGGAACAGGCCCGATAAAATAAGGTGTACAACCCATTCGCCAAGCACAGAACCGAAAGAACAAAGCCGTATCTACCGTATCAGTAGTTTCATTCGGCTCCATTACCACCACCTTAAAAGCTTTACCAAACGGTAGCCTTCCTGTTGGTTCCCGACCGTTATTCACTGCTTTCAGGATACCCTGCCCGCCCTCGACTTCTTGGTATTTACCGGAAATCCACTGCTTTCCTTCTAACTTACTGCGATCGCTACGGCCTGCATTTTCCAAATCATCCAATTCTAAGTAAGCGCAGTCTTTTTTAGTACAAGGCACAGAAAACCCTTGCACATCTGAACCAGAAATCGTATTGTTACGGCGGTTTTCTGCTGGCCCATAAACTACATCAATCCGCATTACTAAGCTACCAATTTCAGTGATGGGATTAGGCATTGACCCTAAAGGTACTTGTCCCAAACCAGGAATATCCGAAACATTGCTATTCATCCAGCCTGTAAATTGTTGTAGCTGTACTGCATCTAAGTTAGGAATTGAAGAAATAGAAAACTTTGACAAGTCGATTTCTCCCAACTTCATTTGCCCAACTTCATACTGTGTGAGTACCTGAGCTAGTGTTAAATTAGATGCGACAATTCCTTGAGATTTTAGTAATGTGTTAACAGGTGTAATATTGTTTACTTGTGTGTTAGCTAAGTCTGGAACAACCTGAGCTAAATGCCTCAATGTCTGCTCCCCAATCAGAGGAAATTTACCCAAGGTAATTTTGTTGAAATCTATACTGTTAATATCTGTATTTGCCTCTGGTGCTGTGCGTAGAGCGATCACCTGCAAAGAAAACTCCTCTGCCTGTAATGCTTCACTGATATCTCCTAACTTCAAATATTGGTCAGGAGTCATACCTACATTCCAACTGCGACTCAAGTCATAACCCAGTGTTTGGCTGTATGGACTGCCATCAATTGCACCAGATTGACTGATACCTGGTAGCTGGGACAGAGAAATACGGCTCCAGTCTGGGAGCAAAACTTTAGTAGCTCTTAGTCGAGACTGAGGATTTGCAACTTCTACAATTCGAGTCGGTAAATTGCCACCAAATGTGTTGATTGTAGCTTGTGCAGCAATACTATAAATAATATAACTAATGACAACCAGAAGAAATATCCATGCTTTTGGAATCTTCATAATTTCAGGTTTTAAAATGACAGCAACTATACCCCAACAAGCAAAGTAATTTATTGAATAAAACCCCGGCGTTGCTGAATGAAGGAATGAAAATTAAAAATTCAATCTCTCAACCTCTTACTCTCTGCGCCTGGAGCGTGTTAGCGAAGCGGGGCGTAAGCCCGACAAAAATCATCCCACGGATCAGCAACGCCAAAAACCCAATTACTTGTTGCTTATTGGGTGTAGAAAGAGAGTGAAAATATGACTTATAACTCTAACTCAGGGGATGCTGACTGTTGACTTTTCTTAGACTTGTAACCTGAGCCAGAACCATATCCTGGTAATTGAGGATTAGGATCGGCAGCTGATTCAGTGTAAGGTGTATCCCCAAGATTGATTTCAAAGATATTCTCTTGATAACCATCCCTAAATTGGTCTGCTTGCCAGGGATTATTATTATCTCCAGAACTTGATTGCTTAACACCGTAACATAAAGATTGATAGCCACTGCCAGACTGATAATTACTACTGTCGTCAGGATCAAGATTTTGGTTAATTGTGGTTTCGTTATTCATTGACATTATCTAAAAAACCTGTAGCAATGCCAGCATAAAAATATTTATCTAGTATCAGCCTTCACCTATTGGACATTAATTTTTTAGCCGATTGGCTATTTTTGGTGATGCGCTCATATCGAGATAAAAAATGGAGCAAATGAATTTAATTTCACCAGAAATAATGGCAGAAATTAGTAATGGTAATAGTAGCAAACTACCAGACAACACCCGAAAAATGCTGCAAATTCTGGCAAGTTTAAATATACCAAAAGAATTATTAGCAAGTCTTTTAGAAATAGCTGAATTTTCCCTACACCATGTTCGCTACCTTGCAGGGCCATTAGTAATCTATCGCAGTCCTTGGAGTGATACGATTCCCCAATGGTTGAAGTTTGCTTGTATTCAGGATCGATTGGAACTTATCTTCACTGAATATGAACAGAATCAGGTTGGTGTTTCCAGCACAGCCACAGAAGTTCTTACCTACATGATGCCAGCAACTTACGAAGCACCTTTACATAGGGACTACGCTGACCTTTATCTTTGGGTAGGTAATGAAGTTTTAACCAAATACGATAAATTACCAAAGGGTTGTAAGAGTTTTTATGAATTTATAGGTGATGGTGATACGAGCAATGCCAGCAATAATCGCATCATTCATTTTAATCAGGTAAAAAATGAATTCAACTATCTTAGCAGGTCAATTCGACGCAGCATAGTTAAACACGCAGCACAAGAGGGATGGGGTAAGCGTAATGTCAATACCAAGTCGAACTTAGACTCGACCCAAAGCATTCCAACTCCTAAACCTTCATCAAATTCAACTGTACAAATTAGCTTGTTCTGAGTTTTAAAAAAATCCTCAGTCTATTCAAATTTCCATCTGAGGATTTTTCTGTTAAATGGAAGCGTTCGCTTCTTTAGTTATGAACATCAATTCTCAAATTAATCATCATGAATACTCAAGAAATTCAAGAAGCTTTAAATCATCTCATCATTGGGATTATAGGCTTATATACCATTGTAATGCTCGTTGATTTCGTTGTGGGAATAATCCATCTATGGCAGAATTTTATAATTAGCATTGAAAACACAACATCTGAACAATCACAGATGGCATTTATTAATATTAATAAGCCTCTCAATTTGGAAAATCAAAATCAATCAACTAACAGTATTACATCAATACCAGAACCTCAACCAGACAACTTTGTTAGCATTGATGTAGACAAAATTGATTTACGGACAGCCAGAAAAATTGCCACTGCCATAAAGAAAGCTTCAAAATCCAATCCTGACTTAATTATCAAACAAAAAGTCAACAGTAAAAGTGTTCCTTTAGCCTGGTTGCAAGCACAGATTAAGCATCGTTTAGAACTGGCACCAGAAATTGTCGCACCCATTATCAGAGAATTGGCTCCTACTGCTTTTACATCTGTTCGAGAAAATATTCAGCATTCTAGCATTGCAAAAACAGGTAAGTGTCAAGTCAGTTAATCATATAAAGAGAGGAATATTGATATGGCGGTTATCGCTCGGATGAGAAGACCAAAGTACTTGCTGTACAATCTTTACAGCAAAGTTTTTGTATCTCTCTCAACTGCACACCGCTATAGTATTACCTCTCTTTAATAGTTTTTAAAATCTTTGTATAAAACTAAATATTTTGAAGTTGCTACATATACAAGCTATCGCTTCTAGGTGATAAATTAAAATTAAATTCATTATGTCTACAAGCTTAATAAATACAAATAATATTAATATTTTTACCACACAATATACTCTTGTTTCCACTGTTTCAACTCTTAATTCGGCTCTCCAACCTCTGTTACAGGTAGAAGTTTTAGCCATAGATTGTGAAACAACAGGACTTGACCCTCTAACTGATTCTATTAGACTGATTCAAATAGCTGCACCAAACCATCCGGTAGTGCTGATAGATTTACCAGCTATTCCCAAAAGCGATCGCTCACTCTTAAAACAACTCTTGAGCAACTCTGTTCTCAAAATTGCTCATAATGCCAAGTTCGACTGGCAATTTCTCACACTCGCAGGACTTCAACCCTCTGGTAAATTCTTTGATACCCAACTTGCTTATAAAGTTCTAACCGCAGGATTAAAAACAAGCTCATCCTTACAAAATATAGTTAAAAAGTTACTACACCTTCAACTAGATAAAACTCAACAAATCAGCAATTGGTGCCAATCTCTTACCAAAGCTCAATTGCAGTATGCTGCCTTTGATGCTGCCATATTACTTGACCTTTACCCAATTCTCCTCAAGAAGTTAAAGCAGGCAAAGTTACTCAAAATTGCCCGACTTGAATTTCAGTGTATGCCTGTTGTTGCTCAAATGGAACTTAACGGGATGCTATTTGACTTGTCTCGATGGCAGATACTGGGTGCAAAACTAGAAATTGAAAAAACAGATGCTTTAAACCAACTCAAGCAACTCCGTATTGCTAGCTCTCAGATGTCATTGCTGCCAGAACTGACAGATGCAGTAAACCCGAATTCACCTCAGCAAGTTTTGGCTGCTCTCCAAGCTATTGGTATCAAAATCAACTCAACTAATCAAAGTAAATTGGTTTCTTTAGCTGCACAGTATCCCATAATTCAAGCATTGCTAGATTACCGCCGTCTATCCAAAATTATCGGCACTTTTACCGAGAAACTACCGCAGCATATCCACCCCAAAACTGGGAGAATTCATCCCAACTATTATCAATTAGGAGCAAAATCCGGTAGATTTTCTTGCCGCAAACCACCTCTACAAAATATTCCCCGCGATCAAACAGCCCGTAGCTGCTTCATTGCTGCCCCTGGCTATAAAATTATCAAAGCCGATTACTCCCAAATAGAACTACGAATTATGGCTCGGCTTAGTGCTGATATAAAGATGTGCCAAGCCTATCGCCAAGGTGCTGACTTACATCGATTAACAGCATCTCTAGTAACTGGAAAACATATCAATGAAGTAACTGAAGAAGACCGCAGATTAGCAAAAGCAATAAACTTTGGATTGATTTTCGGTATGGGTGCTGCCAAACTCCAAATTTACGCCCAAGTAAAATATGGGGTGGCAATGACATTAGAACAAGCAAAAGCTTTCAGAAAACGATTCTTTGAAGCTTATCCTGGAATAGCTAAATGGCATGAAAACATCAAACATGAATACACGAGAGGCATTAAAGAAAGTCGTACACTAGCAAATAGACGACGGAGATGGGTAAACAAGCCCCGACTATCAGAGCTCTTTAACCATCCAGTACAAGGTTTAAACGCCGACATCAACAAATTAGCTATGGTAAAACTTTCAAACCCATTAGCTAAATTCAAAACAAAACTTATCTGTGTAAGACATGATGAAATTGTACTGGAATGTCCAGAGACTAAAGTTGAGCAAGTTAGCCACACACTACACAATTGCATGGTTGCTGCTGCCCAAAAGTTTCTCAACCCTATTCCAGTTGTTATAGATATTAAAACATCAAATAGCTGGTGAACTACCGTTCTGTCGTTCTGTAAAACCTACCCAAAACTACCATTATCTAGTAAAAAATAGACTTATGTAATTTTGATGTTTACTTCCTGATTCAACGTAGTCTCAAGATGACTCTTCTTGGGTTTGTCTACTCCACAGGCTTACACGGTAGAACTTACCGCCATATCTCTTGCTTTTGGAATATGAATTCCATTTCAGCTGGAAAAATTCCTGGCTGACCAAATTTTCCTCAAACAGATATACTCCCACCGCTAAGGTCGCCCCTTGAACACTGCGACCTTAGCCAAGCTCAGGGATGACAGTTGCTGTAACGCCACAATGCCAAACAATCACCTCAGACGCTTTGTGCCAGAATAATTAAGTATATAACTTAGCATTTAAAGCATTAAATACTTAAGTAAGTGATGCTTTAACATAACTTAATAAATGAGACAGATGTATCCCGAGTACCTGTATTAAGGGACAATAAAAATCAGACCTTATAAAAGCAGACAAAACTTAAATTATGTCTGATAAATTTACAGGTAAAACAAATGGCTCTGTCGCTGGTACATGTGAACAACTATCGTCAGGCGATCGCTACTCTATCTCCCAGGCAGGGGGAGGCAAAGTTGATTGCTTTATGGTTGGACGGTAAGGCAGAGTCATCTGTACAGGCTTACCAGCGTTATACGAAGCGATTTTTAGTATTTTTGGGGAAACCTCTCAACAAGGTAACCTATGAAGATTTGGTGGAATACGCAACTCAATTTTCGGATCAGGCTCTAAGTACTAGACGGATGTATTTGGCGGCGGCTAAAAGTTTGATTTCTTTTGCTCATAAAATTGGTTATTTACCTTTCAATGTTGGTATGGCACTCAAGCTCAATGAAATGCCAGACGCAATCAATGAACGCTATTTGGATGAGGCAGATATTAAGTTGTTGGTGCGGATGGCGCAGAAAAAATTGGAACAAGTGAAGACACCGAAAAGGCAATACACGGCGCGTCGGAATTTGTTGATTATCAAGCTGTTGTATCAAGCAGGATTACGGGCTAATGAGTTGTGTCAGTTAACTTGGGGAGATTTAAGTTCGCGCGGAGACAGCGGTCAGGTTTATGTTCGCAAGGCTAAGGGCAGCAAAAACCGGACTATTCTGATTAAGTCGAAGCTATGGGCGGAATTGATAGAGTTTAAGGGAAATGCACTAGCGACAGATCCAGTGTTTGCGAGTCAGAAGGGAGGGCATCTCGACCGTCAAAATCTACATCCAATTATTAAGGAGATAGCAGAAGCTGCTGGGCTGAGTGAAAAGGTTTCAGTTCACTGGTTGCGTCATGCTCATGGTTCTCATGCGATTGAGCGGGGAACTAACCCAGTGCTGGTGAAGGAAACTTTGGGTCATGCCAACTTGGCGGTGACTGACCGCTATCTCAAGGCTAGACCGAGCGATAGCAGCGCTTTGAAGTTGATGGATTTGTAAACTATTGCGGTACTGGATGGTATAAACCGTCTTCTGGGTGGAACTCCCAACCAATACTTCTTGGGTCGCGGTTACGAGTCCAACTGATGAAATCTTTGGTGGAAAGTTTTTCAAAGTGGTCTACAAGATATGACGCTGTTAAACCTAGTCTTGAGGCTAAGTTTTGGGCTGGTAATGGTTGAAGTTCTAGTTGTGGTGGGTGGTAATTATTTGATTTGCGCTTAGAGCTAGGATATGAGCGCCCAGAGAGGACAGAAATTGCTCCTTCTATTTTTGCTAAACGTTGGGCAATGGCTTCGGTTTTTTGCTCTAACAGTGAAAGTCTTTGCTGTAAGCTATTTTCTACACCAGATTCTATACCAACTTCTTGCCTATTAGCGAGCGCACTCAATTGGGCTTCTAGATTGTGTAGACGAGTTTCTACACTCACTTCTGTACCAGGAGTTGGCCCCAGGACATGATACAAACCCTGGATCACTAAATCGGTAGCAGTAGTATGACGTTCTCGTGCGGCAGTGCGGAGTGCTTTAGTTAAGGTTTTGGGAAGTTTGAAGTTAATTGATTCGCGTTCCATAGCAGCCATGTCTACACTACTTATATACTCTAGTACAGACAGTTTACCGCGTAGGAGTTGTTAAAACTTTTGAATAATTTAAAGTATTAATAGATACTAAGCATATATTTAACAATTGCACTGTCTGAATTTTCTATTAATTGAAGTAATTACCGCGATCGGCTAAGAACAACTGGTACATTCTCGATATAAAATACCGAACAGTGCGAAAATTATCATTAGTGGATATAACGCGCCTAATAATCACCATGAACGCTTTTGAGGTTGATCAGCAAAAACTACAAGCGCAACTCGCCCAAGCATACTCCCAGCTACCACCCTTAGAGCAAAAAATTGTCCAATTATTCTCAGTAATTTACGAACCTGTCAACAGAACTTCGTTTCTAGAATGTTTGAACTACATCGGTGCGCGTGATACAAATTACAAATATTTAATTAGCTCCACCTTAAAACCTTATATCGATGGATTACTAACAGCAGGTTTGCTGATTCAAGGACAAGGACAGGGGCCTCAGTGTCATCCATTACTAATAGAGATTGCTACTCGCTCGGCAGTAAAAGCTGGCTGTTTTGAAGTCATGGTCAAAGCAGTGCAAGACAAGCTAAAAGTCAAGAGTCGTTGGCAAGATGGGCCACTGTATTTCCAAAGCGATCGCCAATTTATTCGAGAAATCCGGATTGGTCTTTACAGCCACAACCTCAGTTTCATTAATAAACAAATTGAAGACTATAACAGATACAATTACAACGATGACAAGATATCTATCGAAAATATTTTCGAGCAGATTTGCACTAACCCATTCGATGCCGATTGGTTTCGCACCCTGCCACCAGAATTATATGACAACTGCATATCGATCATTCTCATCAACGCCGCACTCGAATGTTCTCCCGCAGATGAAGCCTTTACTCTACTTCAAGAAGAATGCGCTACACAAGGCGAACATTCCTCAGATTACCTGCACATAGTATTGACAGAACAACTACTACTGCGGGGTTGTATTCAAGAAGCACAGCAGAGTTTAGATTCCATATCCGAAGATTATCGAGATAATAGCCTTGTATACAAAGGTTGGTTGAACTTTTTACGCGGCGATAATCAGCAAGCGATCGCAGATTACACTGCTGGTCTCAAAGCCATCAAGAAAGCCACAGGCAAGCGACAGGTGTATTTTAGCACTATGGGCGGCTTGTTTTTTATATTGGCACTAATCAAAGATGGTTCGCGGGAAAGTCTCCAGGAAGCACTCGATTATACAAGTTTACTGGTACGTCAATCAGACCATTGGCTTTTGTCGATTTATGCCCAGTTGAAAATCCTGCTACAAGTCCAATTAGGGGACATCGCGCAAAAAGAATTCATCATCAGCAACCGCATTCTATTCCCTGAAGAACACAACAGCCTAGAAACCTTGTTTTTTGCCCTGTGTCATTACTGGATAGATGCAGACAGAGCCAAAAAGCACTTGCCCAGGTTGTTAGAGGAATTTTATCAGCAAGCTGTCGCATCTGGTTATCACTGGTTGGCGATGGAGAGTG
This sequence comes from Nostoc carneum NIES-2107, assembly GCA_002368155.1. Classification (GTDB taxonomy): domain Bacteria; phylum Cyanobacteriota; class Cyanobacteriia; order Cyanobacteriales; family Nostocaceae; genus Aulosira; species Aulosira carnea. The sequence goes on along the minus strand of AP018183.1, from coordinate 637 downwards.
CAGAACTTCTATCCCGGCTGAAACCAAACAGCAGTTATGAAACCCAGGCAGAAATCCTGCGGGAAGATATCGGCATAGACAGCATCGTTGACTTGATGCAGCCACAAGAACCTTGGGAAATGTGCTTAAATGCACTAGCAAATCTTCAGAAAGCATCGCCAACACCTGTAAAAGCTCAGGCAGAACTACGCTTGGCATGGTTTATTACTTACTATCCCAGCAAATGTATTTTGCAACCCCGCGAACAAAAGGTTAATGCCAAAGGTGAGTGGAGTAAAGGCCGTCCCATAGCCATCAAGCGTCTAAGCGGAAATTTGGGTGAGCTTGATTATCTTACATCTCAAGATTTGAGAGTATGTGGCTGCATCGAAACATTTACGAACTACGATTATGGATATCGTGGCAAAGTTGAGTATACCTTCAGTCCCAAAGCCATCTCTGCATTAATTGGACACCCCTTGGTATTTTGGGAAGATTCCCCCAGTACCCGCGTGGAAATCGTCAAAGGAGAACCAGAATTAATCGTTAAAAAAGGGAAACGCGATGGGCGTTCGCGTAGCGTCTCGGAGAGAAGCCCCGCCAAGGGCGATCGCTTAACTTTAGAATTTTCTCCCAAACTAGAGCCATCACAGCATAT
>AP018182.1 GCA_002368155.1 Nostoc carneum NIES-2107 | reverse complement strand
CATCACCGTGCCAAAACGGGAAAATTGTACGCTAAGGCTGAAACCTATACTGTATAGGCATTTCAGCGATACCTATTTTCCTTAACCCGTAAAGGGCGCAACTTGTCCAAACTAGTCGCCTGCTTCAAATTCCAAACATAATCACCAGTGAGATTGATATGCTCCCACTCCAATGGTGACAAATGTTGCAAATATTCTTCACTGATATCCAATCCCTGTTGTTTCAAATAATCCACGGCTTTTTCTAAATACACCGTATTCCAAAGAACGATTGCAGCAATGACCAAATTCAAACCACTGGCCCGATAAAACTGGTCTTCGTAAGAGCGATCGCGTACTTCCCCCAGACGATTAAAAAACACCGCTCTTTTGAGGGTATGCTTCGCCTCACCCTTGTTTAGACCCGCCGTCGCCCGCCGCCGCAATTCTGGACTCTGCAACCATTCCAAAGTAAACAAAGTCCGCTCAATCCTCCCCAACTCCCGCAAAGCTAAAGCTAAACGATTCTGGCGAGGATAGGAAGCTAATTTCCTCAACATCAAAGAAGCTGTCACCGTCCCCGTCCGAATTGAACTAGCAAGGCGGAGAATCTCATCCCAAGACTCTTGAATCAATTTCACATTAATCTTGTCACCTAACAAGGGTGCCAAAACCGAATCAGCAGGAGTAGGTTCAAAAGTATACAATTTCTTATCAGGTAAATCTCGCATTCGAGGTGCAAATCGAAACCCTAATAAATGGCACATCGCAAACACATGCTCAGTGTAGCCGCTTGTATCCGTATAATGCTCTTGAATCTGTAAATCACTCTCGTGATACAACAAACCATCCAAAACGTGAGTTGCATCCCTAATCGTGGCGTTAATTACCTTAACGTGAAACGGAACATACTGGTCGGAAATATGCGTGTAAAAAATCACGCTTCTATCTTTACCATACTTGGCATTAATCTCTTCATTAAAACTGCGATGTCCGCCTGCTTTAAACCGTTGACCATCAGAAGAAGATGTTGTCCCATCACCCCAATAAGCAGCAAATGGCACTTGTGTGTGGAAATTTACCACCTCTGCTAAAGCCTTGGAATAAGTTTCATCTCGAATATACCAATCTGCCACCCATGCTAAACGCTCAAAGGACATCCCAATAGTTGCGTCAGCCATCCGCGTTAAACCTAAATTAATACCATCAGCAAGCAAAGCACTTAACAAAACAACCTTATCGGATACTTGTTCTCCCGAATGTAAATGCGTAAAATGCTTAGTGAATTGCGTCCAAGAATCAACTTCTACTAACAAATCAGTCAACTTAATTCTTGGCAGTAAACTATGAACTTTTCTACTAAATCCATCAATCTCCTTCGGCACAGCATTGGTGAGAGGAGTGATAATTAACATCTCGTTTTCTATCCTGACATCAACCAGTTTCTTCTCTGCCATTAAAGAAGAAACAAGCAATAATTGTTCAGATAATTCGAGTGACCGTTGTTCAATATAGGTAGTAAAATCTGTCGCTACTGCCACAGGTATTGTGTGAGAAGAACGCATTGACTGCCATGCACTATCTGCTAACAGATAATCCTCAAAATCTTGGAACTGCTTCGACCCTGCTACCCAAATATCCCCAGAACGCAAACCATTGCGTAACTCAGTTAAAGCACACATCTCATAGTAGTGACGGTCAATAGTATCGCCCTTAAATACGTGTTTTGACCAACGAGGTTTAACGAAACTAGTGTCCACAGATTCCGGCACTTTTCGACCACCAGATATATTTAATTCTTTAATTATCTCCAAAGCTTTTAGCACTGGTAAACTAGCTCCGGTAGCTTTGAATTCAAACACCTCCAACAACTTGGGTGTATAACGTCGCAACTGTGAATAACGGTTATCAAGCAGTTCAAGATAATCAAAATCTGCGGGTCTGGCTAGCTTTTCTGCTTCAGCAACAGTAGTGATAAATTTTTCCCAATCCAATACAGATTCAATCGCTTGATAGGCATCATTTGACTCATCTCTAGCCGCAATTAGCGCCTTACCCACTTGAGCATATAATCGGACTTTCTCATTAATTGCTTTGCCATCACGTTGAAACTTATCACCATGCTGATGCTCAGTTTTATTAAACAATTTACTCATCATTTTATCGTGCATACCTATGGCATAATCGACCAATGAGGCACTCCATTCAATGAGAAAAGCAACTAAAATAGCATAGCGTCTCAATTCATCCAACCTAGATAGGTGAGCAGGTGTAGACTTCGCGCCAATTCTAGTAAATTGCAGTAGACGATTTTGGTGTACTCGTTTCAAACATTCTTCTTCGAGATGAAGATGGCGAATAAACTCTAGTCGTTCCACTAATTTTAAAAAGTTTCTCGGATTAGCTTGACCTGGTGGTTGACGCAGCCAAATTAAATCAGTCAGCTTTTTACCAGGCTCGACAACTAATAACTTATCCAGTGCTGTCTTTTGTAATGTTGTTAAACTTTTAGTTAACTCAAGACATACTAATTTTTGAGCGCGATTTCTGACTTCCCAGGCTAAACGTTCTACTGTAGAAATAGCTGGGATAATAATTTGGCGCAAGCGCATCTCATCAATTAACGCTCCTACAAGTGCCATCCCTTTATCTGAGGATATGGCAAATGGTAATAACCATTTTGAGAGTTGTTTGTATATAGATGTATTAAAAGTCCGAAATCCAAAATTATTTTGAATTTCTGCTAAATGTTCGCGTCGAGTTGTATCCCTTTGGGAATATTCTGTTATTATTGCTGGGTCAAGTTTTAATTGAGATGCAATATAAAATAGTACAGATTCCGGTACTATTTCTCCTAGGTTCCAAACACGACCAGGAAAGCGTAGGTAACACAACTGTACGGCAAAACCCAGACGATTGTGTGGTCTACGACGCTCTTTGATAATTTTGAGTTCATCATTACTAAAAGTATAGTAGCGAGCTATATCTCTTGTGGTAATAGAATCGGGAATTTCAGTAAATTGTAGTCGCTGTGCTGGAGATAAAAGTTCGCGCGTTGCCAATTAAATACCTGTATATTTGATTTCAAGCAATAGTTTGATTTTGTTTGTAATTCGCGCCGCAGTAAGGGCAAAATTTGAATTTCAGCGACATAATTGGTTCATTGCAACGGGAACAGCGATTCCGTAAGGCTGTACCACAAGCAAAGCAATACTTTGACCGGAAGTCAGTCCACATTGGGTCAGGGGTAGTTCCTGGAGTCCAACATTTGGGGCAAAACTTGAGTGAAGTTATGGTTTCTGGAGAGACTTTCTTCGCTGCTGCATCCAAGTACTCTGGTGGTATCCCTAACGCCGAAGCCAGACCACCTTTAGCCTTTTGATTGAGCCTTGAAGTTTGTCCACCTTCAATTTTGCGGATGGTCTGGATATGTATCCCCGCTTTGAAACTCAACTCTTTTTGGGTTAAACAAAGATGACCTCGCAATCTCTGGACGTAATTAGCAAGCCCTTCTTCCCCCGTGGGAAGTGTCGAATGTTCTGTTATCACTATCAAAATATATCTAAAAGTATATTTATTAATAATAAATATATATCTACACTTTTATTCAAATAAATTGCCAAAAGCTCTCTAAAGTAATGATAACTTTAGCTGCTTTAGCCACCAAGTTTTTAGAACGTCCAGGACTAGCCAAAAGTACTCTGCGTTCTTATGAGTCTACGATTCTCCCCTTACTCAAGGAGTATGGGCGATGGTCAATAGAAATCATTGACAGACAAGTTTTAGTGGAATATCTCAATCATTTAACCGATGTTTCTTATACTACACACCACCGTCATCAAGCTGTAATCACGGCTTTATTCAACTTCGCTGTTGATATGGGATATCTCAAATCCAATCCAGTTGCGGGACTCGCAAGACGCAAACCCATTCGAGAGCAAGGAGAACACACTACAGATGAACTGGTGCGTTATCTTACTCCTGCTCAGTTAAGTGTCCTGTATCAAATTATCAAAACAGATGTGCGAATGTCTGCCTTGGTGCGTTTGTTGCATACCAGTGGCGCTAGGATTGCTGAGGTACTGGCTCTAAATTTAGATGACATAGACCTCAAAGCCCGGAAATTTCAGGTTATTGGCAAAGGTAATAAGCAACGGTGGTGTTTTTACAGTGAAGTAGCTTCTTTTGGTCTAAATCACTACATTAAATATTATAGACATCCCAACCATACAGCACTATTTACAGCTCAACAGCCAAAAACTTTTGTAGTCTCCCGTCTGTCATACCGGATGGCGCATCAATCTTGGAAAAGCTTAATTGAGAACATTCCAGAACTCCAGGGGATTCGACTTCATGACCTCCGACATACTTTTGCTACAGAGCGAGTGGGATTAATGGGCATTGAAGAACTTAGGGCGCTCATGGGACATGAAAGCATTCAGACAACATTACGGTATCAGAAAGTTACATCAGGGCGAGCCGAAGAAGTAGCACAATTAGCGTTTAAAAACTTACCAAATTTCTCAGAATAATTTCAGTATATAGCTTAATTATGTGGATATAAAAAACACTTTTTTTCCTAATTATTACTAAGGTGCAGGGAATACATACTACTCTGCACCAATAAAATTAGGGTAATCAGCCACTTAGGTAAAGCATCAGCCATAGCATTGAAAAACAATAAAACAAGATTATCCATCAAGTAACGAAAAGGGAATTTTGTAATGGAAAAAAATCATTCAGATCGCACTCAAGAAATAGCTCTAGGAATTCCAGATTTCGCCGATGATCCTGATAGTATTTCTACGCCTGAATTATTTTTTGAAGATGATGGGATATACGTAAATTGCTGCCACTGCGGAGGCTTAGGCTATTTGTATGGTGATAGTGGCTGGATTTGCCCTGAGTGCGATGGTTCTGGAATTGGGGGGATGAGATAAATTCAAAATGGAAAATGGGTGGCTAAGATGCCTATGGAGAAAGGCTTTTAGCCTTAGCGTACAATTTTCCCGTTTTGGCACGGTGATGCCAAATTTGGCGAGGCTTATAAACAGTTCCAACGCGAACTAGAGGTTGCATTTGCCCGATTTACTAATGCAACTGTCGCTGAAAAACGTGCAGAGTTTCATCGCCTCGGTGTATTTCAACCCACTTTTACGCCATCTCTTGAACCTAAAGAAGCAGTCAATCAAAGAGATAAATCTTGGGTAGCAGTTGTCACTTCCTACAAATCACCAAACCCCGATGGAAGCGATTTTCTCGAATTCTTCTCAGAAGGCAAAGAAATCGATATCCAAACAACAATGCAGGCAAATCCCGAATTCTCTCACCGCATCGGTAAAACATCAACTGTTGTAGCAGAACATAATCGCCTGGTAGGTGCAGCTGATATGCCAGTAGCAGCACTTCCTCCTAGTACAGCAGGTCAGGCTTATACAGCCTACAGTACTGAGATGGAAGAATTGCCTTACTAAAAAAACTATCTCATGTAACCGAAAAGGGTGCTAGAAATAGCGCCCGTTAAAACATCATCTACTAAAAGCAAAATAACAAATGAAACTAAACATTGAACAATCTAAACTCGCAGAAATTCTAGAAACCGCTTATCTCGCAATTAGTCCTAAACCTACTGACCCAATTTTAGGAAATATCTTACTGATAGCAAATGAAGATGGGATAGTATCAGCAACAGGAACAAACCTTAACCTCACAATTCATACTACAACGACTGCTAATGTAGAAACGTCAGGTCAGGTAGCACTACCAGCCAAACTATTAACTGACACTATTAACAATGTCAGAGGAGAAATTACCTTAGAGGTAGAAAACCAAACCTGCATAATTACTCACAATAGCGGTAAATGCCGTCTGATTGGCGGAAAACCTGACGAGTTTCCAACTCTTCCCAAGGGAGAAAATCCAATAGAGATAAACTTAAGTGCCAAGAAACTCCAAGCTGCACTTGAAGGGACACTCTATTGCACCAATGGTGACGAAACAAAGTTAGTTTTAACTGGTGTCAACTTCAAAATTGATACCAATAAGTGGCAAGCTGCTAGTACAAATGGTCACAAATTAGCACTAGTCACAGGAATACTTGATAGCGAATATTCTGACCCAATTGACTTTACTGTTCCAGGTAAGTCACTTAGCGAGTTAAACAAAATTCTCTCTCAAAGTGCCGATACAAGCGTGTGCAATATTCTTCTATCAAATAAAACTATTGAGTTTAGTCTTCCTAATACAAAGGTCATTTCCCGACTTTTAGAGGGAGAATACCCCAAAATCAATAGCTTGATTCCCAGAACATTTGAGTATGAATTTACATTAGAACGCAAAGGATTTGAGAGCGCACTGAAGCGGGTAAGTTATCTAGCCGAACGCAAGCAAAAGGTTGTCAAAATTCTCTGGGAATTGGAAGCTACACAGGCAACACTTTACACCGAAGCTACTGATATTGGAGATGCAGTTGACTCGGTACTGATGAAACCAGCAACTAGTCATTCAGAAAACATCAGTATTGGATTAAATATCGACTACCTTATCGAAGGATTGAAGCACATCAGTACTGATGAAATCGTGGTGCGGTGTAACAAACCTACGCAACCAGTCATTATCTGCCCGATGGGAGGACTGCTCAATCAGCTGTATCTGGTAATGCCTGTAGAAATTAAGCAGGGGTTTGAAAATAAATCCACCCCAAGCAAAACGACAACAGCAGAGAAAACTCCTGAAGCATTAGAAACAACAGAAACTACTGTAGTAGCCGAACTAGAAGAAGCCATAAATAATACTCAGACTTCTCAAACGGAAAGCAATGGTGAAACCTCGGAAGTAGAGACATCAACAGCTGAGGCCAAAGCTAGTAACAAAAGTAAGCCAAGTTCGCGTACACGAGCCAAGAAAGAGGCTGCTTCTGTATAAAAGCAAACTCTCCTACCAGATAACTGGTAGGAGGAAGTTCAAATAAATTATTGGAAAGAACTATGTACCAACCACTACATCTTAAATATCGTCCCCAGACTCTTAGTGAAGTTATTGGGCAAGAACATATCGTTCGCACTCTCATAAATGCGATCGCTCTCCAAAAGATTGCACCTGCTTACCTATTTAGTGGCCCCAAAGGTACGGGCAAAACCAGTACCGCACGCATCATGGCTAAATCTCTTAATTGTCAATCAAGCAATGAGCCGACAACTGAGCCCTGTGGAGAATGCAATTCATGCAAGGGAATTACGGCATCTTCTTCTGTTGATGTAACCGAACTGGATGCAGCAAGCAATAGTGGGGTAGAACTGATCCGAGAGCTTATATCCACTATCCAGTTTGCACCAGTGGAAGGTAAATTCAAAATATTCATTATTGATGAATGTCATGCCCTAAGCAGCCAATCGTGGCAAGCACTCCTCAAAACCATTGAAAGCCCTCCCCGTCATGTAGTATTTATCTTCTGCACAACCGAGTTACACAAAGTTCCAGAAACCATTGTCTCCCGTTGCCAAAAGTTTGACTTTAAGAGAGTTCCTGTCTCGCTAGTTGCAAGCTACCTAGAACAAATATCTCACCAAGAAAGTATCAACATTGCACCATCAGCAGTTACCGCCGTAGCTAAAGCAAACAAAGGACATCTGCGCGACTCACTCAAACTTTTAGATCAGTTAACTTTACTAGGTGAAGAAGAAATTACCTCTAACTGGGTTTGGGAACTATCAGGCACTATTCCCGAATACGATCTACTCACCGTCTGTGAAAATATCATCAAAGGAGAAATTACGGGCAATTTAGGCATCCTTCAAGATTGGATTGAATCTGGTAAACTGCCAACTGCCATCCATACAAGTCTTGTCAACTTCCTCAAAGACTTACTTGTGTGCAAAACTAATCTCAATAGCAGACATCTTACACAGTTAGAAGAGGACACCTGGGAGGAATTAGTAAGTATCTCGCAGTTGTGGAATATTGACCAGATCCGAAATGCGATCGCACTTTTAATGGCACGCCAAAATTTCATGCGGGATGAAGACGCGCACCTTTGGTTAGAAGCTACACTTATCGAGATAGTGCCAACCAACAAGGGTAGTCACCAATCACAACCCTGGAAAGATTGGAAAACTGCTCAAGATGCGATTAACTGGGGCAAGGAACAGTTACCCCACTTAACACAAGCGCAGTTACAAGAACACTGGCAAAAGCTGACACCTATTAATGGTAAAAAAGCACCTGCTTGGGTAGAAGCTGTTCAAAAGCTGCAACAAAAACAATTACAGCAAGCTTAACTTTAACGAGGGTTATAACTATAGTTATAACCCTCAATTTATAGTTTTTTAGTAACAATTAAAATGCTAAAACTACTAAAGGGCTTAATATTTATTAAAATACTCTCATTTAGGCAATCTGCATCAATTCCATACATTTCTTTGAAAGTTCGTCTGCCACTAACACAGATTCTACATCAATACATATAAATCCGAGATGTTCAACCTTCTCCCTCATGCGTTTATTATATAATAAGGTACGGTCTAAAAATTTTTGAATTAGGTACTTTTTATCCTCACTTACATTATAAAAATTACTTTCACTAAAGATTCGATAAGAGAAGAGTTGGTCACTAGCCGTAAGCCAAATCGCTTTAACACCATTTTCGCTAACTAAATTCGCTACAAATTCAGGCCATAATGCAGAGCCTTCAAGGATAAGGCATTCCGTTGATAAATCAGACGCATGAGAATGAACGATAATCTCGACTTGCGGTAACACATTTTTCTCATAATGCGACAATACATCTACAAAAAGAGCGTCAACAGACAAAGTTCCATAATGTTCTGCTACGTGTTCTGGAATAGCATTTCTATTTGCACCCACCCAAGGATGTCCAGGATGTCGAGCGAGTTTGTCTGTAGAACGATAACTCCAACCAAGCCTCGCCGCCAAAGATTGGCCAAGGGTGGATTTGCCTACATGAGAGGAGCCACCAATTAAAATCACTCGTGTTTCATTGCTTAATTCATTCATAAGTACTGATTAACCATATTTATTTCTATATTTATTTAATCAAATAACCAAATAAATTAACATTTACTACCACAGCAGCATACGCAGTTAACTTGATAGTTAAAAATTAATATCAACATGAATTAGGAAAATCTCTAATTAATGAATTATAACCACAGAGATTTTGTAAAAAAATCTAGAGGAATAATCGTTGTTGATGAAGACAAACTAAACATTTATTGGAAAGACCCCTCTCCAATAAAACCTTGGCAACCCAAAATACAACTCAAGCCGTATCAGGAACTTTCACAAATATTTGTCGATATCGAAACAGCAGGAATAAACCCCTTTGAAAGCCGTATCTATGCTATTGGTTGTATGGATTCAAGGGGATATTCTACTATTTTTATGGATATCTCAGAAGCTAAAATACTGACCAAATTTATCAACCATCTCAGTAAAAGAAATCCAGATGTCATTTTCACCTATAACGGGATGGCATTTGATATTCCATTTATTATTACGCGATGCAACTTGCACGGTATAAAACACCCATTTAAAGTTGCATCTAAATCTCGGACTATTCGTACTGCCCAAGTACGGGGCGAGCCACTAAAAATTCAGGAGGTGTTCATCCAAAATAGCCAACACGTAGACATTTATATCTGCGTTCTGAGGTGGGATTTCATAGCCAAAAAGCTAACTAACGGCAGATCGCTCAAAAAGGCTGTACTGGACATGGGACTGCGCCAGAAGACTAGGCTAGTTCTTCCCTATGAAGAAATCCTCAGTTGTTGGAAAGATGGCCCCAACAGTAAGGGATGGAAACGCCTGAAAGAGTATCTTGTCTACGACCTTGAAGACACCCGGCTAATTGCGAATAGACTTGTACCCTCATACTATTACGAAGCACTAATTGTACCGGAAATGAACCTCCAGCAGCTAACACTTGCTGGTAATGGTACTAAATGGGAGCGAATATTTGAGCATCATTATCCAGGTTATAAACCAAAACCCGATCGCAAATACAAATTTCAGGGAGGGATGGCTTACTCTATTCCTGGACTGTATAGAAGGGTTGGATATGCAGATATTAGCTCAATGCACCCTTGGGCAATGCTAGACAAGGGTATTTGCTCAATTAAAGATACAGAACGTATTGGGCTAAGTATTCTGCAATATTTGGTGAATCAAAAATTTAGGTTGGAACAACTTGCATCTGCTGGAGATATTGCTGCTAAGGAAAAAAGAGAATCCATCAAGGTTTTAGCTAACTCCGAGTTTGGATTCTTCGGCACCTCTGAACTCGCCTTCAATGATATGGAGGCTGCTGCATTAGTTACAGCCTACAGTCGAAAAGTACTCAAGCTAATGATTGAAATTATCACTCGGCACGGCGGTACTCCTGTGGAAGTTGACACTGATGGAGTGTTTTTCACACATCCCAACCCAGAAGAGGTACGTAGTTTACTGCAATCTCAATTGCCTAAAGGGATAACTGTCAAGCTAGAGTTTATCGCTGACGCTATGTTTATCCCCGAACGGGGAACCAAAAATTACCTTTTATGGCTTCCAGACGGGAAAATTATCACTAAAGGCAACTGGCGCAACCGCGATCGCTCTCAACTAGAGAAAGAGTTTTCTATTGAGTATTTAACCCTGCTAATTCAAAATGTATCAGCAGCAGAAGATTATTATGCACACATCAAATCCCAGATTTTATCAAGAGAATATCCAAAAGAAAAACTTGCAATCACACGCAAAATTAAAGAGGGCGAAAAAGAAATCCTCAAACTAGGAAAACCTGGAGATGTAGTCACTTACTATTACGGAATTAGCGGCATAAATAATATCAGCAATAATGAGAATTACTCACGTCAATACTATCTTCACCTTATTGAAAAAAGGCGAGAAGAAATCCTCAAAATAGCTGCTCCTACAACACTAGAAAGTAACAAACGTCAGTTATCTCTTTTCTAAATGAACAAAGTTGAGATTTTACGTAAATCTCAAAGCTAATAAATATGAAGGTTTTTCAAATTCATACATTCTCACTTGTCTGTAACTAATGAAAAATAAATCCTCTTATCGCAAGCCCAGGCTTAATAAAAAGCAAAGGGCTTGGGTAAACTCATTCCTGTCGTCTCATCCTAATGCTAGAGTTAGAACTATCTACGAATTAGATGGCGATCGCGTAGTTCAAATTGAGTGGTGGGAAAACACAAACCCAGTAATATTAGACCCAAAAACTTACATCCAAGGAATTATCAGCTACAACATGTGGGTTAAACTAAGAAAGTCTGGCGATCCCAGAAAAACAGCTGAGTTTTCTTATCGCATTACCCCACCAGAAAAACGAAGCGCATCATGGCACTTAACAGGTCAACTCTCTCTGGAACTCCCTCAATGTTACGAAGTTGCAGAACCAAACAACCCAGTTATCATTAAATCAAAAAGGAGAAGTACTAAAACCAGAAAAGTTAAAAAATTTATTCAATATACTCTTCCTTTATCAGAGACTAGTATTCAACTTCATACTAGAAATATAGAAGATGATGGTGTTACTCTATCTGAACAAGAAATATTACTAGAAAACACACCACACCTACATTTAGAGACTGATAAAGACACTAAACTTCCAGAAGCTATAGTCAAAATTCTCTCAGAGAAACAAGCCAGCTTAAAGGAATGGGAAACAGCTATTACACTATACGAGGTAGCTGGTTCTAGTGGAGTAATAGAGTATCTTCAACAGTTAGATTCTTGGCGCAAATACTTATCTAATAAACTAGTAGAGAACCATATTGAGAAAGACTCAATTCAAAATTTCGTACAACTAGTACAAACTTAAGTAAGGTATTTACTGGTCACTACATAATAAATACCAAGTAGAAAGAGTTAATACTAACTCTTCTTTTTTTAACCACTGCTTATAACTAACGCATGATAATTAGATGTTTATCTAATTTGCAATGCAAGTATACCTATACTACGGCGAAGATACCTATTCGCTCAATCAAAAAATAAACCATTTGGTGAATCAAAATGTTCATACTGAATGGAAAGCTTTTAACTACATCAAGCTATCTGGAAATGAGAAAAATATTGCTGCCAAGGTTTTTACTGAGGTTATGACTTTGCCGTTTGGAGATGGTAACAAAATTGTTCATACAGACAGCGAGCATTTAATTGGAAGTTTATCAAATGAGGATAATAACCAAGAACTTGAAAATCAACTTTCTCGAATACCTGCAAGTAACATTCTTTTAATTACTAGTAACAAAAAGCCAGATTCCCGCAGAACAGTAGTAAAAACCATCCTAAAATATGCTCAACAAGAAGAGTTTCCCCTCGTTCCTTGTTGGGATAAAAAGGGGATAGTTAATTTGATAGGGAAGTATGGAGCTATCCATCAAGTTAAACTTACACCAGATGTGACTGATTATCTAGTTGAAGCAATTGGTAATAACACTGCACGAGCCGATAGCGAATTTGCTAAACTTGCTGTCTATACAAGTGAAAAAATTATTTCCCTTGAGGAAATACAACAATTAGTTAGTAATCACAATACTAACTACCAAAAGCTTACTATGGCTATGTTAAGGAATCATTCAAACTTGGCAATAGCGCAGGTGGATAAACTACTAGATAGTAATGAACATCCACTCAAAATAGTAGCAACTATTACGTCAGTTTTTCGTACTTGGCTAATAACTAAAGCTGGTGTAGAAGCTAAATTATCTGAGATGAAGATTGCAGAAATAGCCGAATTGAAGAACCCTAAAAGATTGTATTACCTCAAAGATGAAGTCAAGTCTGTAGGCATTCAAAAACTGAAAAACAGCCTTACCTTACTTTTACAACTCGAAACGGAACTCAAAAGCGGCACTAACAATTTAATTAGTCGAATTATCGAAATTTGCACGATATGAAAAACGATTTATTTACAGAAATCATCGGACAGCATACCGCCAAACTTCTACTAACCGAAGCAATCGAACGTAATCAAATTGCTCCCGCATATCTATTTAGCAGCGAAGTTGAGGGAGTAGGCAAAGGAAAAACTGCTCTGGCATTCGCAAATGCAATACTCTCAAGAGGAAGTCGCTCCGCGAACGCAGGAGAATCTAAACATCTAGACATCTTACAAATCAAACCAACCTATACCGAAAACACCGCCCAGCAGAAAGGTGTACCTGCTATCCGAGTAGAACAGGTGCGCGAGGTAATTGAATTTCTCTCAACTAGTGCAGTTGAGGGCAAGCAAAAGGTGGTGATTATCCACGAAGCAGATATGCTCAACCCTACTGCCGTTAACAAACTTCTCAAGACGCTGGAAGAACCTAAAACTGGAACGTTTATTCTGATATCATCCTATCCTCAAAAGCTATTACCCACTATCAAGAGTAGGTGTCAAATCATACCTTTCCAAAGATTAACTGATGAGGAGGTTATTTCTGTTCTTAAAAACCAACAGATTGAGGCAACAGAAAAAATACTAGCTATCAGTTCGGGCAGTCCTGGTCAAGCGATCGCCAATATTAAAATGTTAGCTTCCATCTCACAAGAAATCACAAAGGAACTGGAAGTACCTCCTGACGATATCCTCAAGGCACTCAGTCTGAGTAACTCCATCTCAAGCTGGAATCATCAGACGCAGTTATGGTTGCTTACCTACCTGCAATACAACTGGTGGCAGAAATTAAAAAGCACTAAGCTACTAGCTAAATTCGCCCAGGCAAGACAGCAATTGCTGCATCACGTTACTCCCAGAAGCGTTTGGGATAGCCTACTTCTGCCATAACAAAACCCACTCATTATCAAAAAGCACTGCCAGTTAGAAGTATTTCTAGCTGGCAGTATTAGTTTACACATAAATAATATGAACCAGCAACACAGTTTATTCGATGTCGAAGAAACCATTCGTAACAGTAAAAACCAAAAAACCAACGAAATATTAAACCCTAGCACTAGAAAGATACTTCAGTTATTAACCAGCCAAGGCATTAACAAAGCTGTAACAGCCAGCCTACTCGATCTAGCAGGAGCAAGTCGTGAAATTGTTCAATACATCGCCGGGCCAATTGTCACTCAGCAGAACGGCTGGCAACAGTCAATTCCCACTTGGGTTTGGCGCGCGATCGCAGTTGATAGATTAGATGCAGCTTTACAAGAGATAGACAAGGGAAAAGTAGGTAAACTCGCCTCTAGTAGCGAAGTTGTTGCACTGATGATGCCAATTGCTCTTGAAGTGCCGCTATCATCCCAATGGACAGATGTTTACCTCTGGGCAAGTTATGATGCCCTTGTCAGACACAGACCTTTCAAGAATTTCAACTACGAAAACCTCTGGGAGAAAATTGGTACAACTCCGGTTTCGTATAACAAAATTCGCTCTGATTATGAAACCCTGGCTGTTGATATTCGTTCTCGTGTAGTCAAACACGCGGCGAAAGACGGATGGGGTAAGAAGTCTTCAAATAACAACAAACACCCTGTTACAGCGAATTCAACTGAAAGTAATACTAAGATGGAGCAATTGTCACTGTTTTAATAACTAATTGTTAGTACTTTTTTCAACACTCCTCCCAAATTCCTTCCTCTCTTTGTCCGTGAGAGGAGGAAGTTCTTCCTTGTAATAAAAATTGCCTAACTTCTGACACTGATTGACATAAATTCGTCTTGCTGAATCACTTGCCCTCAAGTCCTGACGCAAAAGTAATTTAAATGATTTTTCACGCTCCTTCAATTCTTTTGCTGCTACAAGAATTTCTGGTGATATGGCAGGATTTTCATAAGTAGAAGAAAGTTCCTCACTTGATGAATAAACGCTTAGTCTATTGCCAGCAGGTTGAGTTAGAAGACGCTGGGTATTATACGAACGCCATAGACCTAACTTTTCGCGCTGTAGTGACTCAATTTCAACCTCACCAACTCGGTCTGGAGTACTACGCCGCACGTAGATAAAACAAGCTTTATCAGCCGCTACAGTCAAACTCACTTTTACACCATTACCATCAAAATAAAACGAGTCAATTAAGTCGTTCTCTGCACTAACTTCTCCAAGCTTCTCTTTATTTGATAAATCAGATAACACTTCTGAATTTAACGACGGCGTAGCATTATTAACATTAGCTGAAGATAATGAAGGCGTAGGTGAAGGATTCGATTCTATAGCTGAAACTTTATTTTCTTTTTCTGGAGATGAACATCCAACCAGTAAGAATAATAATCCTATAAATAAATATTTTTTCATAAATATAAATTTGTCTCTATTAACCAACAGCAGAATATTAATTACTGTTTTCCATTCAAACGACCTGTTTGATAAAACTCAAGCAGGTTAGGAAAAGCTTTTTGTAGCAACCAGTTCCGCCCAATTTCTGATTCGGGAATATTTGAAGCAGCCATGTAATAACCACTTCTGTAAGCAGCTACACCTAAACAAGCTTGTAGGCTGGATATAGCCCGTGAAGAAGCTGGAATAGCCATCAAATCTTGTATATGACTGGGATGATAATTTTGTCCTACCAGTAAAAAATGAACTAAAGTATGAACCAACTGGGGTAAGACAACTGTTCGGTCTTGCCAACGTTCTAAATGAGACTTAATACAGAAGTAATTAGGTAAATCAGCTGCTTGAGATCCATCAAGAAATAAATCACTTTGGCTTTCAATAAAACTGGAATCCAGACCTATAAACTGTTTAAGAAAAACAAGTGTTTTGCCCCAACGCTCGTGTTCCTTAGTTTCAGGAGAGAATGCACCTTCTGAATATTGTGAACCATACTTTTCTTGAAGCTGTGCAACCGCCTCTTGATTGATATCACCTTGCCAGTTAGATTCAACAAAAAACTCTTTTAAAATATCTTGCAAGTAGACGGATGAAAACTCACTAATATGAGGTGCTTCATCATCAAAATCATGTTCATAAGTATTAACAATAAATTTCTCTAACTCGATTTCTAGCTCTTGCTTTCTATTAACTGGCAGTAATGATTTAGCGTCTTCTAACGATAAAGGAAAATCTAAATAAGGATGACCTTTGGCTAAGTAAGAATCACCTAAATCTGCCAAACTTTCAAGCGCAATAGTTCGGGCAAAATACTCATCCTGTAGGTGTACGCATATCCCGTCTAATTCCTTATCCACCAACATCATAGTAATTGCCAGTAGAGCAAACCATGAGGCATCATGCAAACAAGTCGGTAAATCAGCAATTAAATCTACTAACTTCAGTTCTAGAATTTCTCCCCAAACGCCTATCCTAGCGGTATTAGAAACATCACAAAAATGCTCGACCTCTTCTCCAACAGATGTTCCTCCTAACCAAGTAAGATTTTCTACTTGCAAAGGTGAAGAGTAGTCAGGAGTTAGCTGGTTTTGGCTGTCTTCATCGAACTGTATCCACATCAAAGCCAAGAGCATCAGCTTACAAATACTTACTCGCTTTAGGAGAAGATATTCAAGCATAAGTCATTACTTATAATTTTTAGATACATACCACGACATTTGCGATTCCACCATAGCACAGGATAATTTGTCGTTCCTTAGTAAAAACCGCAATGCAATGAGAAACAGGAATTAAAAATAACTCACAAGTATGAGGCAAAAGATGTGCTTTTAATAAAACAAATCGTCAAAATGATAAATCCTAAAAGAACTAATGCTGACGCAGCAATAAAAGAAATATATCAATTCTCGCGTTATGAACTATATTAACAAAGTCATGCTAGTTGGCAGATGTGGACAAGAACCCGATCTGAAATATTTCGAGTCGGGAGCAGTTAAAGCTTCAATCTCTATTGCAGTAAGACCACCCTACAGAAGTGAACAAGCCCTTTGGTTTGATTTAGTCGCTTGGGGAAATCAAGCAGAAGTGATTGGAAATTACGTTCGTAAAGGGACTCAGATTGCAATTACTGGTGAGTTTGGATTTGATCGTTGGGCTGATAAAAATTCTGGCACTATGCGGCAAAAACCTGTAATCACAATCAACGCCATCGAATTACTAGGTTCACCCCGTAAGGAAGAATCTACATCTACTTCTGTATCAAACGAAACACAGGCTGTAGCTAACGCAAATTTCTAGAAAATTACAAATCGCTTATGCAGTGCAAATCATAGGCGATTAACCATCTAATCAATCTAAAAATCAAACGACCATGATTCATAATACTGCAACTATTAATCTTAAATCAGTGAACACAACCCACGACAAAGAAGGTTCCTTGATTGCTTTTGGAATTGCTGAATTCTACTACCGTTCCAAGGAAGGAGTCGTTACTGACGAGATACCATTCCGTTCCAAAGGCGCACCTGCTGTCGTCATCAACGAACAGGGGGAAGGCGTACATGGTACAGCAGAAGGATATCTTGATTTAGTGGTAGATAACAGGGGTGAGTACAAAGAAAAGATTGCCACATTCGTAATTAGAAACTTTATCTCAGCACAACCTATTAACGAACTCACCCAAGTTAGCAAAAACTCTCACTCGCCTGAAATTCCCGATTTTGCTAAGGAATTACTAGAAGATAACGTTACTTTGACAAATGAAGACCTAGACGAAGAACCTCCATTTTAGAACCAATTAACTGAATAATGCTAGTCCAGACAGGTTTACTGGTTTGAACTAGCGTTATTTTTTTTCAAAAATCCAGAATAAAAATCCACTGTTTGGTAGAATCGCTGACATGGATTCACAAAATCGCTTCATTAATATATGTCATCAACCAAAATAATTGCCACTTTCAATCAGTCAGGCGGTGCAGCTAAGACAACTATTACACACAATCTTGGATACCACCTTGCTAAAAAACACCGTGTACTGCTTGTGGATATGGACCCACAAGCATCGCTAACAGCTTTTATGGGATTAGGGGAAGTCAAGCTGCAAACTGAACAAACTGTTTATAGTGCGATCGCTGAAGAAACTCCCCTGTATATATGGGAAAAACCTATTCATGGGATGCACCTGGTACCAACAAATATCCAATTGGCAGGTACGGAGCAAAAAATTTTTCATGACTTGACCATCGACAACCGCCAACGGCTCAAGTTTGTGCTATCAAATGTACTTGACCAGTATGATTATATTTTGATTGATTGCCCGCCTTCTCTAGGAATTCTAAGCATTATGAGCTTAGTCGCTGCTTCACACGTTATTATTCCTGTTGAAACACAATACAAGTGCTATCTTGGCACCAACCAACTGCTAGAAACAATTGCCCGGCTCAAAAAAGGAGGTCACCAGAAATTACAAATTGCCTGTATAATTCCAACCAAATACGATAATCGTAATCTTCAAGACGCAGGAATACTGGAAGAAATTAAACAACAGGTTGAAGGACGGATACACGTTACTGCCCCCATTCCTAAATCAACAGCTTTTCCTGATGCAACTCAGGCACATCTACCACTTGCACTCCACAAGAAAAACCACCCCGCAGTTAGCATTCTCGAAGAAATTACAAAATATATCATTCAACTATGAACCAAAGACGCGAACTAGAAAAACTTACTGGACTTGATAATTTATTTGGAGATGAAGAAGAAAAATCTTTATCCGATTCCACTTTACCCTTATATCAAATTATCCTTCCGCCGAGTCAGCCTCGTCGCTATTTTGACCCTGTAAAACTCAAATCGCTCGCTGACAGCATCAAGGAAGTAGGGTTACTAGAACCCATAGTCGTTAGAAAGATTAAGGAAGGCCAGTACGAACTAGTAGTTGGTGAACGCCGTCTCAAAGCTTGTGAAATTGCAAAACTTGAGGAAATTCCTGTAGTCATTATTGAGTGCGACGAGAAAAAAGCTCGTAAACTTCGCTTAGTTGAAAACCTTCAAAGGGAAGACCTCAATGCCTATGAAGAAACTATCGGAATTCTCGAATTACTTGCCGAAGAACTCGATATTGACCAAGAAAGAGTGATTACTCTCCTGTATCAGATGAATAATGAAAGTAAGGGAAACTCTAACCATAACGTTATGGTTAGTGAAGAAGCACTTGCAATACAAAGAATATTCCTACAGATAGGTAAGATATCCTGGGAGTCATTTGTATCCAACCGTCTTCCTCTACTTAAACTACCTTCAGATATCCAAGCAGTCTTAGAGCAAGGTCAGCTAGAATACACAAAGTCAAAAGAAATTGCTCGCATTAAGGACAGTGAAAAACGGCACATTATTTTAAAAAAAGCTATTGAAGAAAATCTGTCATTATCTGTAATTAGAGAGTTAGTGGCAGATATTCTTCAAATTCAATCAGAAAGCAAACCACAGTCTCCACAACAACAAAACAAGGAACGAACTAGCAAAATATACAAAGCACTCATCAAGAGCAAAATCTGGGATGACGATAAAAAAGTCAAAAAAGTTAATCGTCTTTTTGATCAAATTGAAGCACTTTTAGAAGAAAAGAGAGAAGACGCTTCTTAGCTCGGTTTGATTCAATAATTCAGTTCAGGTAAACTCGAAAGAATGCTAGTCAATAGAACTTCAGACTAAAGCCAGTTCACTCGATAAATGCTTGCCAACAGTTCGGATAGGAATCTGTTTCTAAGAGTTTTTATAACAGCAGCAATTTTGCTGTTATTGATGTGAGCGACGATATAGCATTTTAAATGGGTAAATAGAACGAACGCTATCAAGTGGGCGGGAATCGAAAGGTAACTTAATAGTAAAAGTACTACCTTTTCCGACTTCACTCTGCACATCTATACTACCGTGGTGTGCATGGACAATTGCTTGCGCGATCGCTAATCCTAATCCAGAACCGCCAGTGCTACGAGAGCGATCGCTATTTACCCGATAAAAACGATCAAAAATTCGAGTCAGTTCGTTTTTTGGGATACCAATACCTGTATCTTGAACTTTAATTACAACATAATGATCGTTGCGCTCTAAGAAAACTGTTATCTCCCCTTCTTTGGGTGTGTATTGAATTGCATTGACAATTAAATTAGAAAACAAGCGATAAAGCTGGTCAGAATTTCCCATAATATTCAGGTCTTGATTTACTTGTATTGAAGATGTCAACTTTACTCCTGCGACAGTTGCCATCGCTTCAAACTCTTCAATTAAATCGCTAACAATATCATTTAGGCAACAAAGTTCACGCTGTAATTTCTGGGCTTGTCTATCTATACGTGCCAACATTAATAAATCAACAACTAAAGCCGTTAGCCTTTGATTCTGACGCTGTATAGTTTGCAGTATATCCCGTGTTTCTTCTTCATCTATTCGTGGCATTAAAAGTGCTGATTCTACCGTTGCACCCGTTGCAGCTAAAGGCGTTCGTAATTCATGTGCTGCATCTGCGGTAAACTGTTGAATTTGTCGATAGGATTTATAAATTGGCTGCATAGCTAATCCTGATAACCACCAACTAGCACCAGCAATCATACCCATTGCCATTGGCAGTCCTAACAGCAAAATCAGTTTTACACTATCCAAATAATGATTAAACTCTTCTAGACTTCTACCTACTTGCATATATCCCCAATCTTGATAATTTTGGGTATGCAAAGCTAGAGTAATTTGATGGTAATCTTTTCCTTTACTATCTTTAAGAAATTGCCAAGTTTTTTGATTAAAAATATCAGGTAATCCCTCTGGATAATAACCAGCATTAGCAATTAATTTTCCCGAAGTATCAAAAAAACGTATATAGTAGCTAGTTTTAGTAACAATGCCTAGAAGATGGCGTTTAGGATGCAGATGTTGTTGAATACAATTAGTAGCTTGAATTTCACAGTTATCCATATTTGGAAATAACTGATGTGCCAAAGGTTCCAAACGCCCAGGTGACTGTAGTTTTAGCTCAATACTATCGTGCAGTGTCCCAGCTACAGACTCGATTTCACTGTCTAAAGCCACCACATGAGCATGAAACACAGATCTGTAAAAGCCGAAGGCACATAGGCTTAAAATCAAACCCATAACAATGGCGTAATACAAAGCTAAACGAATGCGAGTGAGCCGAAACAGTTTATTCTGATTCATTAGTGAAATTAAGACGATATCCCATACCGTGCAAAGTTTCAATTGGGTTAGGACAGTCACTATTGGTGAGTTTGCGACGTAACAAGCGTATTTGCGCCGCCACTACATTGCTACTGGATTCCGCATTAACTTCCCAAATTTGATTGCGGATTTGTTCAGTCGTCACAATCTGGTTGGGATGCTTCATCAAATATTCTAATAGTTGGAATTCCTTATTAGTCAAAGGAATCCTTTCCTTTTCACTTGTAGCATTTTGTCTGACAACTATACTGTTGCCATAATCTAGAGTCAAGTTCCCAACAGTCAATTGTTGGGGTTGAAAGTTTGGAGACCGACGCTGCAAAGCCCGCAATCGTGCAAGTAATTCCACCATTCCGAAGGGCTTCACTAAGTAGTCATCTGCACCTGCATCTAAGCCAGTAACTTTATCTTCCATTCTATCTTTAGCAGTTAACATCAAGATAGGAAGAGGATTGCCTTTATAACGTAGTCTTTTACACACTTCTAAACCAGTAATTCCTGGAAGCATCCAATCAAGAATCGCTACTGTATATTGCGCCGAGCTATTTTCTAAGTAAGCCCATGCTTCATTACCATCCATGACCCAATCAACTAAGTACTTATGCTGATTTAAAGTGCGTTTAATAGCAGCCCCTAAATCCGGCTCATCTTCGACTAATAGCACCCTCATATCAAATTGGGTAGTTAAAAGTTCGTTGGAAATTTGTGATCTTAGCATAGTTTGCAATAGGGATACCCCTAACTAATAGACTGACAGAAATTTATGAAATTAGGATGAAATTCTTAAGAATTAGAATTAACCTATACAAGACCGAACAGTAGGCTAAGGGCCTTAGCAGTACATAATCAAACAAAAAAGACTCAGTAGATAAATTGCCAAAGTATGATGTGAACTTAGTTTGAGGAGTTATAAAAACTAAGTTTTGCAAGCTATCTATTGAGTCAATAATAATTTTGACACTTCAATATGAAATGAAGATGAAATTTAAACTAGTTCAACAATATTTATTAAATTAATGTCATTAATTAGTTTATGTAGAAATAAATTTTGTCTTTTCCTCTAACTTCAGATAGATGTTATGCAAGAGATCTTCTAAAAGATTGAAATTGTTTTTTACGCATTTAAGAACATAATTTTATTATTAATATTTTATACTAAACTAAAGTTAATTATATAACAAAAATAAATCATTACTACTGATTTTTGGAAAACATTAAAGACCAAATCAAAAATTTCATCTTGATTTCATATTACTCCTTCAAGATAAAAATAGGTTGATTAAATAATGTATATCAATATCTTTATAGATATGACTTAAAGGCTTACTCAGGTAATTATCGCTCAGACCTAATTGATATTTACTTTTGGTCAACTTGAAATAGTTTTAAGTGGTGATTAGCTATACAAGCAATAATCACTACAATTCGTATCGTCAATAAAACAATGTAGTAGTTATCTTGCAAATAAAAATCCGATCAAATGAGCAAGTTCATGTAGTCATGATATTTTCTACTACTTTTGGATTTTTTTGGATGGTAAATATGAATCAGCTTGCAAAATATTCATCATTTGAGAACGTTCCTGATGGTCACTGGAACAATCATAGTAAATGGAAAAATACTACTGCCGCTGATGTTACTCAAGCAATAGGAAATGTACCGATTGTAAAACTTAGAAATATTTCTCCTGTATGTGTTGTCTCAGAATGTTTCTTAAAGTTAGAAAGCTGCAATCCCGGAGGGTCTATTAAGGAGAAAAATGCAGTTTACCTGATTACGCGTGCAGAGGAAGAGGGGCTGCTTGTGCCTGGTGGTACGATTATCGAGTCAAGCTCAGGAAATTTCGGTGTTGGTCTGGCTATGGTAGGAGCAGTCCGAGGGTATCGAGTTATTATTGTTGTCGATGCCAAAACTGCTCCACCGTTTAGACGAATGCTGAAAGCATACGGTGCAGAACTTGTGGATGTACCGCTACATGAAGCAGACGAATCAGGCTCAATGCAGAAGGCAAGAATGAAACGAGCGCGTGAGCTTGCCGCGGCCATCCCTAACGCTTGGTATCCATGTCAACACTTGAATCCTCTAAATACAGAGGCGCATTCATACTATACTGCGCGTGAGATTGAAGCTCACTTTTCGTCCGATCTTGATGCTGTCGTTGTTGGTGTTAGCACTGCGGGACAAATAATGGGAATTGCTCGTTATCTTCGACCGCGATTTCCAAAAATACGTATTGTTGGCGTTGATGTCGAGGGTTCAGTCATTATGGGAACGCCAGCCAAACCATACAAAATGACGGGTATTGGGTTATCGTTCCTTCCACCTAATCTGGAGCTTTCACTGCTTAATCATGCTTACGTGATACCAGAGGCGATCGCCTACTCCGTGTGTCATGCACTCGCACGTCGTGAAGGATTGCTTCTTGGTGCATCAACAGGGGCAATTGTCGCTGGTGGCTTGCATCTAGCTCACTCTCTTGGTGCTGGTGCGCGGATTCTGATGATCAATCCTGATGCAGGGGATAGATACCTTGAGACAGTATACGACGACCATTGGCTTGATCACCATGGATTTACCCTGAAACAGGGGGAGCATCTTGATGATGCGATCGCCTCACTAACTCCTGTCTACTTTTAGTGGCTCATCATAATCATAATAATGCTGAAAAATTTCATGAACACCTCACCCCAGCAGGAACAGGAAAGTAATAAAACAGCTTCTGAGCGATCGCTATTAATGTTACTTGCCCAGTTCATACCTCTTTCCTTAACTGATGTGGCAATGACTCTCGGCGATCCGCTCCAGACTGCTGCACTCAGTCGCCTGGCCTTTCCGCAAGAGACATTAGCTGGAGTTGGGGTAGTCAAAGGAGTTGCCGTATTTCTAGAAAGCCCCATCATCATGATTGTTCATGCCTCAACTGCTCTTGGGGGCAACGTCGCATCTCGGCGCGCACTTTGGCAATTTACAGTAATTGCGGGACTTTCTCTCAGTGGCATTTTTCTTTTACTCACTTGGGAGCCTTTGTATAACTGGCTTCTTTTAGACGTATTTGGTGTTAGCCCATTTATTGCAGCGAGAGGGAGAACTGCTTTTGTTTTGATGTTCCTGTGGCCTTTCGTGATTGCTTGGCGGCGATTCTTTCAAGGATTGCTGATTCGCGCTCAAAAGAGCGTAGCTGTAGGATGGGCAGGTGTAGCGCGATTTACTTGGGTAATTGTGGCGCTGGCAGTTGGAGTCAGTCTTAGAAGTGACGGGGCATTTCTTGCAGGTATCACCATGATGGGAGCCATACTTATTGAAGCAGTACTGGTCACATGGTTTTGTTTGCGTCTTGGTGCTATTTCTATCCTTAATCAACAAGTATATTCTGAGACTCAGAAACTGCCTAAAACCTTTGGCGGAGTCGCCTTTTACTATCTTCCTTTAGCCTCAACAATGCTTATTGTTTGGGGTGCAAGGGCAATACTCCTGAGTCTCATTGCTCGCTCATTCGATGGCAGTCTTGCACTTGCTGTGTGGCCCGCTGCTTGGGGGCTACTTCTTTCAATTGCCAACGGGACACGCATGATTCAACAAGTGGTAATTTCTACTTATGAAGAAACTTCCAAACGAACACTTGTTGCTTTTGTGGTTCTTGTTGGTTTAGGTTTTACGGTAATACCAATTTTTCTTGGGTTTACGGACAAAGGATTGCTACTACTTGGCCAGTTTTTGGGAAATAATTCATCTCTTATGGAAGCAGCTCGTCCGGTTGTACAAATACTGTCATTTTTACCCCTGCTCGTAGCACTGCAAAATACGTTTCAAGGACTGCTTATTCACCGAGCAAAAAACTGGTTTATCAACCTTGCAACATTAGTTGCGGCAGCTTTTACCTTGATAGTATGTGCAAGTCTGATTTTTACTAGACATAGCGGAGCTACTTCAGCAGCGTATGGAATGCTTGCAGGTACGGTCAGTGAAATTATAGTGCTGTTTTTTGCACTACAACGCAAATAAGAGAATCAAAAGACAAATAGTTTTTGATCCTCTACATTTTTTCAATTTGTTAGTTTTTCAGGAACTGAAGCTATATTACAATCTCCAGTTGATTGGAAAGCCAAGCAGTCAACTTATATTATTTGGTTCAAGGATAAGTCTGAATCTGGACTGTACCAAGTGGTATTTCTTGTGTGAATCCAACTTTTTTAGCTAAAACTTGGTATTGCCAAGTTGCACCATACCCTGATTCATACGCTTGAGTATTGATTCCTTTCATTAAAACTGAGAACTTCGTTTCAGGATCTATTGGTTGTGAGAAAGCTACAGTAGCTTTTTGTCCATTAATAGAAACTGTCGTAGGAATTTTCTGCCCTGATTGATTTTTAACTTCAATCCCCTTATCAATTCACACTCCGTCAGGTAAATTAATTGCGAGTTCTGCCAAAGGTTTACCCTGCACATGAACTTCAAATTTATGAGTAGCATCTATGGCATAAGTAGTATTAGGAATGGCGGCACTTCTGAGCAGATGAGAATCTCTAAAATCATCTGGTTTTCCACTTGCTCATACAGCAGGAACTGAAGATGCGATCGTTAGAGTGAATGCAGCAGCATAAACTAATTTTTTCATTTTGATTCTCCTCAAAAGTGACTTGATTTACTTTCTATTTATCAGCTTGACATTTACTTAGGAAATTCTACGAAATAACATTTTGCTATCTAAACTTGTGGCTTAGTAGAGACGAAACCAAGCTACACCTATAGGGATTTCTGCATCAATGCCAACCTCTTTAGCTGAAAAGCTGTAGACAGAACCGTTACCGAGATTTCGTCTTTTTATTTTGTTAAGCTCAATATCAAATTTAGTGTTAGGAGCAACTGGTTCGGCGAAAGCTACTAGTATTGTTTTACCGTTTACAGATACATTAGTGTTAATTTTCTGCCCCTTTTTATCCACAACATCGATATCCTGAGTGCTATTACTTAGAGTTACATTTTCTGGAATTTTGATAAGTAATTGAGTAACAGCTTTACTATCTTGGGGAACGTGCAACCGGAAAGTATGTCTAAAAGTTCCCCATCGCATGGGAGGGAATTGTGTATTTCCATCAATATGGGGAACTCTATCATCATATGTTCTATCACTTGCATAGCTAGGAAAAATAATAGCTATGCTACTCAAAGTTAATACAACAGCGGAAATCAAGGAAATCTTCATATTTACCTCTAAATAATCAAATAATCAGCTAAATTGCAGAGCATAATCTGTGATTTAATATGCTCTTAATAGATAGAGCAAAACTTGGCAAAGCCATATTTAACTACCCCTTGATACAGCTGATAATCAGCAGAAGTAGGTAGTTAGCTTACCCTTATCAAGTTCAAATTATTGATGATGTTTTTGTAAAACAGGTATACTACCTCTATCTACTAGCATGACAAGTCATCATGAAATCAAGATGAAATTTCAGCAGTTATCATTAAAATCTACAAATAAATTAAAATGAAGGAAATAAAGCTTCACCTATAGGAATTTCTATGTCACTACCAACGACTTTAGCCGAAAGATGATAGGTGGAAGTAGAACTAAGAATTGGTTGTAGTACTTTGTTGAGATTTATTTTCAAAATAGTAGTGCTAGAAGTAACTGGTTCAGGAAAATCTATAATAATTGTTCCACTTTTTACAGAAATATTAATCTTAATTTTTTGACCTTTATCATCCAATATATCAATATCATTACTTACAGCGACTGTAGATGGAACGCCAATAATTAGCTGGGAAAGAGCCTTGCCATTTTTAGGAATATGTAACTGGAATGTTTGTTTGACAAGTTGCCAACCACTAGGGATAGATTGCAAACTATTCTCAATATTAGCAAGCTTATTATTATCCGTTTTCGCACTTGCGTAGCCAGCATAACCAGCATAAGTCAGAGCTGCGGTAGTTAAACTATATACAGCAGTATAAAGCAGTATTCTCTTCATCTTGACTATTAAATTAATAAATTATCTCAACTAAATTTCACTTAAGTGAATCAACCTTTACGAAACAAGTTTGACAGGTCGCTATGAAATCAAGATGAAATAACTAGCTTAGTAAAATAAATTTAAGATTATGAAGTAAAAAATATAAAAAATCCTTCTTTTTAATAAAAAAGGATTGAACTTTTGAGTTTAATCGTAGCTTATGATGTTGCTGTTCAGGGACTGCAAATCACCTTCGCGTCCATACCAGCAGCTTTAGACAGTCTGACAACAGCCTTGTTATGCGGTGTCAGGATGTTCGTTCCCATCGAAACTTCCGCTCAAACTCTTGAATTGGCAGATCGTTGATGCTAGCTTCACGCTTCTGCATTAATCCATTTGCTGCAAATTCCCACTGTTCATTACCATAGGCGCGATACCAGTAACCAGAATCATCGTGCCACTCATACTCAAAGCAAACAGAAATTCGATTCTCTGTAAAGCTCCACAGCTTCTTCCTCAAACGGTAGTCTAATTCTTTTGCCCACTTTCGTTTTAAGAAAGCCTTGATTTGTTCTCGTCCGCTGAAAAATTCGGCGCGATTTCGCCACTGAGAATCTTCAGTGTAAGCTAAGGCAACTCGTTCCGGATCGCAGGTATTCCAAGCATCTTCTGCGGCTTGCACTTTGACTATAGCAGTGTCCAACGAAAAAGGTGGTAGGGGTGGTTTAGTTTCCACAGGTTTTTTATTTGTAGTTGAAAAAGTTTGTCTGTTGTTTATTTTGAGTTAGCGATCGCCTAAAAACCCTCATAGCTCACTTGTGTGTTTCTAGGAAACTTTTGATATAGCTAGCGATTGCTTCTCCTTCTTCCTCCAAAGCAAAATGCCCTGTATCAAGCAGGTGAAATTCAAGGTTGGGTAGATCGCGTTTGTACGGATGGGCACCTTGGAATGGGAAGATCGGATCATTTTTGCCCCAAACAAGGAGCGTTGGCGGTTGGTATTGACGGAAATATTCTTGCCACTGGGGGTACAACGGCGGATTTGAACCGTAGCTGTAGAATAATGCCAGTTGAATGTCTTGGTTGCCAGGACGATCGAGCAGTGGTTGGTCTATATTCCAGTTATCTGGACTAATCGATTCTAAATTCCTGACCCCGTGGGTGTACTGCCACTTCGTAGCATCCAATGTCAGAAGTTGTCTGAGCTTGTCTGCATTTTCTGGTGTACGATTTTGCCAATACGCTTTGAGCGGCTCCCAAAACTCTCGTAACCCCTCTTCATAAGCATTACCGTTTTGCACAATCAGCGCCTCTACCCGTTCAGGATGTCTCACCGCAATCCGGTAGCCAATAGGAGCGCCGTAGTCCATGACATAGAGACTGTAGCGTTTCAGCCCAATGGCTTCGATGAAATTTTCCATCACTTGGGCAAGGCGATCAAATGTGTAATCAAACTCAGTTACCATCGGCATAGAACTGTTGCCGAAACCAGGATAGTCTGGTGCAACGAGATGGAAGCGATCGGCTAAGGCAGGGATAAGATTGCGGAACATATGCGATGAGGTAGGAAAGCCATGCAGCAAGAGAATCGTCGGAGCATTGGGCGAACCTGCTTCTCGATAGAAGATGTCAAGCCCATTCACAGAAACGGTGCGATAGATGGTCATAACAAGCCTCCTAAAGTTTAGTGGGGAAGGAACAAAGGTAAAGCTCCCAACTGATTGCATTTTTAAACCAACCTGACAATCCAAGACAAGCAGGTTGAAATCCTTGAACGGGTCTGATTGGAGCTACTGTACCGTTCGTTCGGTATAACTAACTGTACCGACCATTTGGTACAATGTCAACCAATAAAGTTAAAATTGCTTTCCATGCCAAAAGAAACTTACATTCCATTTCTGCTGCAACTGTTTCGGCAGTACGGCTATGACGGAACCACCCTATCCAAGATTTCTGAGGCAACAGGACTTGGTAAAGCCAGTCTCTACCATCATTTTCCGGGTGGCAAGGATGAGATGGTAAATGCTGTATTGAGTTACCTCGAACAATGGCTAGAGCAAAATATTCTGCAAGACCTCCGCATCGAGGGAGATGCCTTGACGCGGTTCCAGAAAATGTCTGACCACATTAGTAAACTTTATGAAGGGGGAAAACAACCCTGTCTGTTTGCTATTTTGTTGATGGGATCGGCACGCGATGTCTTTCATACCAAATTGCAAACTTTATTGCATACTTGGATTGATGCGATCGCAGAAGTTCTAATAGCAGCAGGATTGGATGAAACACTAGCCAAGCAACGAGGCGAAGATGCTGCGATCGCTATTCAAGGTAGTCTGATTCTGTCACATGGGTTGAATGATTTTGTTCCTTTTCAAAGAATCGTCAAACAATTACCAGAACAATTATGCCAAGATTTAGGCACATAATATTTTGGTTGTCTTGCAACAGGCAACAGAAGCTGCATAAGAATAAAGTTGTGCAGCAGTAGGTAACTAGCACAGCAGTACGGCAGTGCTGTACCCACCTCTAGCAAGATATTGTATTGTGTCAAAACTTTGCTAAAAGCATGAATTAACGATTAAAGTTAAAACGCCCATTTGCTTTTTCGCCTTTAACATCTGCTGTAATTTTCACTTGATACTGACCAGATGCTTTTTCAGGTAGCACAGCCGTATAGTGTTTATCATTAGCATCATAAGTGAGAGGAACTGTCTTTTGTTTTCCATCAGGTAGCTGAACTTGAGCCGTTACTTTTGCATCAGGTACTGTTTGGTGATTGTCACCTTTTAGTACGTATAAATCCATGTGAGTTGCGCTCGTTTCTTTCTCAGGAACAAATTCTAGGTGATAACTTCCTGTCTCTACGACCTGACCTCCATGAGATGCACCATGCTCGCTATCTGTTTTAGTAGGTGAAGCTGAAACGGATGGATTTTGGGCGCTTGAGGTCGAAGCAGCTGGACTATTTTCTGTATTAGCTGCTTGATTTTCGTTACTGCAAGCTCCTAAAAATAGTAGTCCCACACTTCCAAGAATAATCAAGCTAGATTTAAGTGATTTCATTGGTTTATTCCTCATCTAAAATGTGTTGATAATTAAGAGAAGATTTATCTGGCAATCCAGTCTTTGGGAAATTTTAAGCTTTTCGTATTTTATTTATAAATAACTTTAATCTACCTCCTTTACTGAAAGTTTATCGACCGGACCAAAATAGAAAAAGTAAAGTTTTTCATACAATTGACTCGTGATTAACTTTAATATCATATATTTGTGTATTCTTTTTTGGAACCAATAATCTCCCAAATAACGAATATAAGGCTGGTAAAACTAAGAGTGTTAAAGCAGTAGAGGTAAATAAGCCGCCTAACACTACAACTGCCAAAGGTTGCAAGATTTCCTTTCCTGCACCAGAACCAATTACTAAGGGAACCATACCTAGTGCTGATGAAAGTGCTGTCAGGAGAATTGCTACTAATCTTTCCATCGAACCGTCAACAATTACTTGTTTTAGTGGTATCCCTTCTGCTAGGCGATTATTATAGTTATCCACTAACAATAATCCATTACGAGTAGCTACACCAAATAGAGTAATAAAACCAACCATAGAGGCAACGGAAATAATCCCACCACTCAAGGCTACAGAGATGACACCGCCAATTAATGCCAGTGGCAAGTTAATCATAATCATGACTGTGGCAGGAATGGACTTAACTGCAAAGTAAATCAGTACAGAAATCACCGCGATCGCAACCGCACCTGCAATAATTAATGTCTGCGTTGCTTGTTCCTGTGCTTGAAACTGACCGCCAAATTGGATGTAATAGCCTCCGGGAAGTTGAATTTGTTTAATGCGATCGCGTACATCTTTAATTACAGAACCCAAATCCCGTCCAGCAACATTGGCAGAAACTACAATCAGCCGAGAAACGTTTTCACGATTAATAGTACTTGGCCCTGTGCCATACTCAACTTTGGCAACTTGAGATAAAGGGACTTTCTGCCCATTAGGTGTATCTACCAACAAATTACCAATTACGTCCAAATTATTACGATAGCGTTCTTGCAACCAGACAACCAGATTAAATGTTTGTTGTTTCTCTAAGACTTGGGAAACTGCTTTGCCATTCAATCCAGTCTCAATTGTTTCTGCTAGTTCCCCCACAGTTAGCCCATAACGAGCTGCTGCATCGCGGTCAAATTGAATTTGAATTTGTTTAATCGGGACTTGGGGTTCTAGTTGCAGATCTACAATGCCGGGAATACTATTCATGGCGGATTGTACTTGTTTCCCAAGGATGCGGAGTTGTTCGAGTTCGGGGCCGTAAATTTTGACAGCGATCGCACTTCTCACGCCTGAGAGAATATCATCTATGCGGTGTGAGATAAATCCACCAATATTAGTTGCGACACCGGGAAGTTTTTCAAACTCTTTGCGGAGTGCCTCTACAGTCTTGTCCCGATTTTTCGCGCCTACTTCACTAATCTGCACATCCAACTCACCAAAGTTGACCCCTGCCACTTCCGGATCTCCTTGAGCAAAGCCAGACCGCAATGCAATAAAATCGAAGCGGCGATCGTTTTTCAATGAATCCATTACCGCTAAAGCTGCTTGGTCAGTTGCATCTAAGGATTCCCCAGGTAAAAGCACCATCGAATTGACCAAAGAGCGGTCTTGAAACTCTGGCAAGAAGACTTTTCCTAACCCAGGTAAGATAATCATTGATGCGATTAAGCCTGCAAGGGCAATTCCTAAACTCATCCTGGGGTAGCGAATTGAGAACTTCAGTGCTGGACGATAAAGTTGATGTGCTTTACGCTCTAGCCAAGTTTCTGTACTTGGTAAACGGCGATTTGCCAGTAGTAAGGCACATAATGCTGGAGTTAGTGTCAATGCAACCAAGGTAGAAGCAAGAATCGATAGTAAATATGCCATTCCCATCGGCGTGAAAATGCGACCTTCGACCCCAGACAAGACGAAAATTGGTGCAAAGACTACGGCAATAATAACTGTAGAAAAAAGAACACTAACACGCACTTCTACTGAGCCGTCAAACACAACTTGTAAAGGATTTTTCGGGTTACCTGCTATTTGATTTTCCCTCAAGCGACGGTAGACGTTTTCCATATCAACGATCGCATCATCTACCACTGAACCAATTGCAACTACTAATCCACCCAAGGTCATTGTGTTGATACCCTGTCCAGTCCAGCTCAGAATAATCATCCCCAACAGTAATGACAGAGGCAGCGCACTCAGACTAATAATTACCGTGCGCCAGTTCATTAGGAAGATAATCAGGATTACTGAAACTATAATGATGCCATCACGCAGGGCTTCCTCAACGTTTTTGATCGAAGCTTCAATGAATAAATCTTGGTCAAAGGTTTTAGTTACCTTAACATCCTGCGGTAGCCCTGGCTTAATCTCTTCCATTGCTGCCTCTACAGCCTTGACTACGGTGGGAGTATCTGCCGCAGGTTGCTTGGAAACAGTTAAAATCACTGCTCGTTTACCCTGGAATAGCCCATCTCCTCGTCTTAGCCCTGGGCCAATTTTCACCTCTGCTACCTGTTCCAGTAATACGGGTGTCCCTTTAGTCGCCTTGATAACCGAACGTTTAAGCTTATCAATGGACTCAATCCGCCCAATTCCGCGAATTAGGGTTTCTTGGTCAGGAGTAATTAAAAATCCCCCTGGTACGTTGACGTTAGCATTCTGTACTGCTTGAGTGACTTCGGGCAAGGATACATTGTACGCTTTGAGCTTGTCTACATCAACCAAAACTTGATACTGCCGCTCATCGCCTCCGTAGAGAAATACGTTACTTACCCCTGGGACAGCTAGTAAGCGATTTTTCACATCCCAGTTGGCAATACGCCATACTTCCATCAGGTCGGTGCTTTGGGGGGAGAAAGCGTATTTAACGGCCCATCCCAAGGGCGAATTAACAGGCAAGATTTCCGGCTGCTCAACCCCCTGTGGTAGTTTCACTCCTTGTAATCGCTCTGTGACCAGTTGACGGGCACGATATATATCAGTATCCCAGCTAAAAACAGTTTTAATGGCAGAAATCCCGATAGCAGATGAAGAGCGAAGAGATTCCAATCCAGGTGTGCCATTAATTGCGCTCTCAATCGGGCGAGTTACCAAAGACTCGATTTCTTCTGGTGCTAAACCAGAAGCTTCCACTTGAATTTCTACTTGCGGTGGAGCAAAGGCAGGAAATACATCCAGGGGCATTTGCGTGATGACGCGCAATCCCCACAGACTAATTATTATCGAGGCTATAACGATTAGCCACCTTTGTGCGATCGACCATTTAACAATGGAATTGAGCATTTTTGAGACCACTCAAGGGTTTTTTGCTTGACGATACAGTAAATCCATCTGGGAT
Source organism: Nostoc carneum NIES-2107 (assembly GCA_002368155.1). Classification (GTDB taxonomy): domain Bacteria; phylum Cyanobacteriota; class Cyanobacteriia; order Cyanobacteriales; family Nostocaceae; genus Aulosira; species Aulosira carnea. The sequence continues at coordinate 188,124 of AP018182.1, read as the reverse complement.
AACCTGTAGTTTTGACAGTTTGGCACTGTATATCTAATGTCTCAAATCAAGATGAAATCAGGATGAAATCACGGTTGAATATTTGTGGCGCAGTGTAGCAGCGATTTGCTCATACTCACTGTCATCAAGGCTTAAGAACTTTATTATGAAGCTGCACAAGGAGAAAATTCATGCTGCTTTTAAATAAAATTTAGTTACCTATTTAGTAAAATCCAAATAAATTTGAGTATTTAAATTTATTATCTTACTCATTTTCAGAGGGGTAAACTTTAAAAAAACCATTAAAGATTACTTTAAAAAAGTTGCTATAATGCTATTTTATGGAAGAAAATTAGTATTTTTTATTCATAGTTGTGGTGTTACTGTAGCAACCATTATTCCCCAGACAACACCAAAATTAAATTTTGTCGTTCGCTCAATATCAAACTGTGCATATTTGAGTAAATTGTGAAATTCAAATTGGGAATAACACTGCTTATAAGCAGGATCAACCAACTTTAATATAAAATCGCAAAGGCGGCACAATAAATAATCTTTGCACCAATCCAAAATAATTACTTTACCGTCAGGTTTCAATACACGTTTCATCTCTACTAATGCAGCAGTTGGGTCATCAAAATAATGGAACGAATTGGCAGATATAACTACATCGAAACTATCATTTTCAAATGGCAAAGTCGATGCGCTAGCAGTGTGAAACGAGACATGAGGATACGCTTGAAGTTTTTTTTGAGCTACAAGCAGCATCTTCTCTGAAATGTCTACTCCAGTTATGCGTTGCGTTGGGTTCTCAGTTAACAATAACCGTTCAAATTCACCTGTTCCACAGGCAACATCCAGCACAGTTGTTGATGGAGATATTTGCGCCCAGTCTTTTAGAAATGAAAGCGTATTTGCAACATAACTATTCCAGCGTTGGTCATATATTGCTGCTAGCTTGTCATACTGCTGGCGAACTTTGGTTTCGCTCATAGTAAATATATGGAACTCCTCATTAACCTGATTATTAACACCTTTTGTACTGAAAGCATCAAGATTACTCAAAAGTTACTCAAGGTTAACAATTATATTTAGACGTTTCATCAAGGATTCTAAAAGATAAAATTACTATGATATTTATCATTGCTCAAAAACTGCTTTTGGTACTTTGACATCCTCTACAACTGAGATAGTACGTTTAGGCAATAAGAACTTACCAAACTTAGCATATAAAGCTGGTAGAACGACTAGAGTTAATGCCGTAGAAGTAAATAAACCACCTAACACCACTATCGAAAGTGGTTGTAAGATTTCTTTTCCGGGTCCACTCTCAATTACTAACGGTGCTAATCCTAAAGCAGAGGTAAAAGCTGTCATCAAAATTGCATTTAGGCGTTCCATTGACCCTCTAATCAAAACTTCTTTCAGTGGGATACCTTCAGCAAACTTGGTATTGTAATTATCTACAAGTAACAAACCATTGCGGGTAGCAACTCCAAATAAAGTCACAAAACCAACTAAAGAAGCAATAGATAAAACTCCACCTGTCAAAGCTACTGAAAATACTCCTCCTACTAATGCTAAAGGCAAATTAATCATAATCATGGCAGTATAAGGAATAGATTTCACTGACAGATACATGATGACTGTAATGGCTACAAAAGCTATAGCACTCGAAATTAAGATATTTTGAGTTGCTCTTTCTTCCGCCTCAAATTGCCCTGCATATTGAATATAATAACCAGCAGGTATCTGAACTTGCTGTTTAACTTTAGTTTGAATCTCATTAACGATAGAGCGTAAATCTCTGCCATTAGCATTTGCAGAAACAACAATCAAACGGGATACATTTTCTCTATTTATAGTATTAGGCCCAGTGCCATTTTCAATTGCAGCAACCTGTGCCAAAGGAATTTTTTGACCGTCAGGAGTATCAATTAATAAATTGCGAATTGTATCTAAGTTTTGTCGTGCATCTGGCTTTAACCACACAGCTAAATCAAAAGTTTGTTGTTTCTCTAAAACTTGAGATACTACTCGTCCATTAAGAGCAGTTTCAATAATTTCTGAAAGTTTGCCTACTGTCAAACCATATCGTGAAGCAGCTATTCGGTTGAACTTAATTTGTATTTGTTCGATCGGTATTTGGGGTTCTAGCTGTAAATCTACAATCCCATTCACGGTTTTCATTACATTATCAACTTGTTGCCCAATGATACGGAGTTGTTCTAAATCAGAACCGAAAATTTTGACAGCGATCGCACTCCTAACTCCAGACAACACCTCATCCATGCGGTGGGAAATAAAACCACCAATGTTTGGTGCTACCCCTGGTAATTTAGCGAATTCTTGGCGTAATTTTTCAATTGTCCCTTCCCTGTCTTTCATCCCTGCTTCGCTTAACTCAATATCCAAATGTGCCAAATTCACTCCGGCTGCGTCTCCATCTCCCGGCGCACGTCCAGAACGCAATTGCACGTAGGGAAATCTAGAGTCTCCCTTAAGTGCGTGCTGGAGTGTTTCACCAGCTGCATTAGTAGCTTCCAGAGAAACCCCAGGATAAAGAGTGAGTGTATTCACCAAAGTTTGCTCTTGAAACTCTGGTAAAAATATTCTGCCGAAGGAGGGAACAATTACAGTCGCAGCCACCAAACTAGCGATCGCAGCACCTATAATAATTCCAGAACGCCGCAGAGAAAATGTTAGTAGAGGACGATACAGCCCCTTAAAAAATCTCGCCACCCAAGGTTCTGTCTCTGGCAAGCGACCATAAGGCAGCAAGATAGCACATAAAGCTGGAGTTATAGTCAATGCCGTGATACTTGAGGCGATCACTGCTGCCATATACCCTAATCCCATAGGGATAAAAATGCTACCTTCTACACCAGCCAAAGCAAATACTGGCGAGAACACAACTATGGTAATGATGGTAGCTCCAAATACCGAATCACGTACCTCTTGACAACCGTCAAATACAACATCTAAAACCGGGCGAGGGTTGGGAGAATATTTATTTTCTCGCAGATTCCGATAGACGTTTTCAGCATCTACAATCGCATCATCAACCGCTGAACCAATTGCTACTGCTAACCCTCCCAAGGTCATGGTATTTAAACCTTGCCCAAGCCAATTTAGTAGTAGCACTCCTAATAATAAAGATAAAGGAAGGGCAGTCAAACAAATAGCTAGATTCCGCCAATTCATTAAAAAAGGAATCAGAATTAAAGCAACAATGATACTGCCTTCAATTAAAGCTTCTCGAACATTTTCAATAGAAGAATCAATATAGTTTTCTTGACGAAAAGTAGGTGTAACTTTGATATCTTTGGGCAATCCTGCTTGAATCTCTGACATTGCCTGCTCTATAGCACGAGTCACAGTAGGAGTATCGGCTTGAGGCTGTTTATTAATCATCACAATAATTGCCTTTTGTCCGTTAAAACTACCATCACCCCGTTTAATAGCTGCACCAATTTGCACATCAGCTACATCAGAAATTTTGACAGGCGTACCATTGCGAGCAGTAATTACTGATTGCTGTAATTCTTCAATAGATTCAATTCTTCCAATCCCTCGAATTAACTTTTCTCGGTCAGGAGTAATTAAATAGCCACCAGGAGCATTAATATTAGCAGCAGAGGCAGCTTGTTCTACATCTTCTAAAGTGACATTAAAGGCTCTGAGTTTCGCTGGATCGACTAATACTTGATATTGGCGAACATCGCCACCATACGCCACAACTTGACTGACACCAGGCACAGCTAACAGACGATTTGTCACTTGCCAATCAACAATTCGCCGCACTTCCATTAATGGAGTGCTTTGGGAGGTGAAGGCATATTGTAATACAGTGCCGATAGGAGAGCTTGTAGGAGAAATTTGCGGAGTTTCTACCCCTGATGGCAGCTTACTTTGAGCTTGTTGTAATCGCTCTGTCACCAACTGGCGAGCTTGATAAATATCAGTGTTCCAGTCAAAAATGACTTTGACAACAGAAATTCCCGCCGCTGAAGATGAGCGTACTGCTGTAACTCCAGGAGTACCGTTAATTGCACTTTCAATTGGTAAAGTTACCAGGGATTCTAATTCTTCAGGGGCGAGTCCTGGTGCTTCAGTTTGGATTTCGACTTGGGGCGGTGCAAAGCTAGGGAAAACATCCAAAGGCATTTGGATAATCGTCCGAAATATCCAAATTGTCAGGATAATTGTACCCAGGATAACTAACCAACGGCGAGCGATCGCCCATTTAATAATTGCACTGAGCATCTTTATTGTTGAGTATTTTTAGTGATGATTATGACCTTTGAATCTTCAGGCGCACGATGGTTATCATCTAGGTTTATCGAATCATTGGCAGAATTTTCTGGTACGTTGTAGGCAAGTTCTGACGTTACTCCAACCAGTTGAGGCTTGCTGCGACGACCTGCCATGAAAGCTACAACAGCTATTGCAGCTCCTCCACCCACTACTAGCAACCACAACGGTACTGGTAAGGTAGATGTTTTCACCTCTGTTGTCTGGGATGGAGCTTGTGTATGTTCGTCTGCTGTTGTCTTAGTATCACCCCGCAATGATTGTGCATAAAGTTGCGGTGCACGCTGAGTGACAATCATATCCCCCTCGAATAAGCCACTCTTAACCTCAACCATATCTGTGGAGGTTTGCCCTAATGTAACTTCAGCAGATTGGAAAGCATTACCATTTTGCAGATACACAACTTTTTTACCATTCGCCTCAACCACTGCTGAGGTAGGAATAGCTAAAGTAGCAGAGGACGTTTGGTCTGTTAAGACTTCTAGCTCCGCGAACATTCCTGGTTTGAGTTGTCCGCTTGAATTATTTACTTCTGCTTGAACTGGTACAACTCTTGTTTCTCCTTCTACAGCTGTACCAATTCGAGAAATTCGCCCAGAGAATGTACGATCTGGCATACTAGCAACTTTTAAACTAATTCTCTGGCCAGTTCTTACCTTGCTTAAATCTTTTTCATATATGTTAGCTGTAGCAAAAAGCCGACTGTCGTTGACAATCGTCATTAATTTGCCACCCGCATCATTAAAAGTTTGGCCAATAGTAACTTCTCTATCAGCAACCTTACCGGAGATAGGTGCGGTCACTGTCACTAGTCCTTTAGCATTGGGAAGATTTCCCAGTTGAGTAAGTCGAGTTTGATAATTAGTATTACTACGATTAATATTTGACTTTGCTAGCTCGACTGATGCTTGAGCGCGTTTGAGTTGATTTTCGGCTCCGATAACATCCCGGCGGCTTTTGGCTTTAGTGAGTTCGGCTTGCGCTTGCGCTAACTGAGTTTGAGATTCCAAGGCATTGCGACGGGGTAAAGCGCCTGCATCAGCTAACTGCTTGTCTTTGTTGTACTTCTCTTGAGCAAAGTCAACTTGACTTTGTGCTTGGGCAATTTCCGAGTCGGCTATTTGTTGATATCTTTGATAATTTTGTTGAGCTAGTCTCAAGTCGGCTTCTGCCTGCTTTAAATCAGCTTGACCTTGTGCTAATTTATCCTGAGATTCTACGCGCAATGTCACTAAATCTGGGCTGGTAACAACAGCAACAGGCTGACCTTTTTTGACTGATGCACCAGGTTCTACCAACAATTCAACTACTTTCGCCCCCTGTATTGGAGTAGTTACTTCTACTTTTTGGCTGGGAAGAGTTTCGATTTGCCCAGTAGTTTTAATGCCAATGGCTAACCTTTGACGTTGAACTGGCTCGACTTTAATCCCTAGCCGTTTGGCTGTGTCGGCATCAACTTGAATAGAATTATTAGTTGAAGTGGCTTCACTTCCTCCTTGAAATTCATTTCCATGTCCGCCATGAGCCAGAACAACTGTAGGACTTGTTAATAACAGCAGGCTCAGTAATGTGCCAGAAACACAACCAATAGCTGTAGGTGTTTGAGAACGCAGAGAGTTAGACATCGCTATTAAAAGTCCTTGGATATGGGACGGAAGGAATTGCGATTGCCTTCTCCTGTCGGAGACGCTACGCGGTAAGCGCAGCTATACCCGCAGAGCTTTACGGCACTGCGCTCCCTTGCAATCGCTCAAAAGTGCTTTTAAGTTTCACCAAATGCACTTTTTTACTAGTCTTTCATTTAGAAATGAAATTAGGATGAAATCAAGCTTGAACAATTCCTGAAATCACCCTACACATACCTGGAATTTAAAGGTGAAACAATACTCATGTTTACAATACTCATGTTTATTGATATTGCACTCTTACTTTATGCTTGACACAGATAATTTTGCTTACTGGTTATACCAAGACTTGCGCCACTGTTTCATTTGGTTAATCTCTGCTTGCTGCGAATCAATTATACTTTGAGCCAATTTCTTGATCTCAGGACGCTGAGACTTACTCAATGCATCTTTAGCCATTGTGATAGCACTTTCATGGTGGGGAATCATTGCATTTATGAACCGCAAGTCAAACTCAGTATCAGCAGATCCTAAGTCCATATTCATCATCATGCCTTGCATCTGCTCGTGAGGCATGGGGACTGTTTTATCTGTTTTCGCATCATAAGCCACTGGGGTACTGCTTGCTTTGGGATACCAAGCGGTGCGCCATTGTTTCAACTGGGCTATTTCTTGATCTTGAGAAGAGATGATTTCCGAAGCTAGCTTTTTGATTTCAGAACGTTTTGATTTCTGCTGTGCTTGTTTTGCCATTTCTACCGCCCCTTGATGGTGCGGAATCATCGCATCAATAAAGCGCAAATCATAATTATCATCGGCTGAACCTAAATCCATTGTCATATTGTGGTTCATCGTGCCAGCACCATGATTCATCATGCCACCGTCATGATTCATCGGTTGCTTGTCACTAGTATCAGTAGCAGTGGTAGTAGGGTTTGATGCTTGGTTTTGGGAATTGGTTGTAGAACAGGCTGCCAACACGCTACTGCTTAAAGAGGCGATCGCTATTAAGGTTAATGACAAAAAGTTGTTTTTCAGAGTAGAAAGTTGCATAGGGATTATCTAAATATTTCCTGATTTAATTTTTAAATCTCTACCTAGCTGGAGAGTCAACCCTAATGGTGATTTATTTTTTGCTTAGGTAATAAAATCACCCAGGTAACTGGTTGCTTGCAATGCAACTGTTGTACTTACTAAATAGTTTGACAGCCAAGGATGAAATTAGGGTGAAATTAAGGTATGACTTATGCAGAAGCTTCGGAACGCTTTCAGCGGGAAGCGCAGCTATGCTCAAAGGGCGATACGGGAAGCTCTCCGGATACCCTTCGGGTTCTCCTAAGGAGTAAGGGAGTTCGCATACCCTACGGGAAGGCGTTCCGCCTGCGACGGGAGCTATAAGGAACTAAAAAGCTGTAGTTTTGCACTACAGGTATAGTACATTGTGTCGGTTTGCCTATCTAGCTCCAAAGTTCAAAATATGGCAAATAATCATGTTATAGAAGTAACATATCTATTTAAACTAAATTGCATTAGTAGTAAATATAAGTAAATTTAATATGCTAAAGCTTAAATTATTGATTGGAGGACTAGTATTCATCCCACTAGTCGTAGTCCTATGCGACTTTGGTTTCGGAAGATTTTGGTTTCTAGAACGCTCAAATTATCAGGCATTAGGCAAAAAATCAGAACAACCCAGTGCCAACGCAGTCAGCACTCAGCATGGTTTGGTATCCAATAAAGCCAGTGCTGCACAACTAAACAATCACATTTTTACAGTTCCTAATGAGTTTCAAGGAAAAATTATTCAACAGGCACAACTGGGTAAACCAGATAAACTCATCGCACTAACTTTTGATGATGGTCCCGCACCTAAATATACCCAACAGGTATTACAAATCTTAAAAGAACAAAATATTAAAGCAACGTTCTTCTGTGTGGGAGAGATGGTGCATTATTTTCCCCAGATTGCCAAACTAGAGGTAGCCGATGGACATGCGATTGGTAACCATACTTGGCATCACTGGTATCGAAAGATGAATCCGTCTGTTGCTGCGCGTGAAATTGAGTCCACCGCAACAGCTATTTACCAAACTATGGGTGTAAAAACTTTTCTGTTTCGTCCTCCTTACGGCATCCTCAACAATGGTGTAGCTGATTACGCTAAAAAGAATAATTACTCTGTTCTCATGTGGTCAGATGACTCAATAGACTATCGTCGGCCTTCAGTATCTAGACTCGTCAATAATGTGCTAAAGGAGGCTAAACCTGGTGGTATAGTATTGATGCATGATGGTGGTGGCGATCGCTCACATACAGTTAAAGCTTTACCGCAAATTATTACTGCACTTAAACAGCAAGGTTATAAGTTTGTAACCATCCCAGAATTGTTAGGAATTCAGGCACAAAATTCATCCTTAACAACAGCGCACTTTCATAAAGGGGATAAAGGTACTTGAAGAAGAATTCAGCCCCAACTGAATTCAGGAGTCAGAATCAATCAGTAGGGGATTCAAACCCGCCACTGATTGTAGGCCGCTAAATTGAAGATTTAGCGGGGGTCTTAAAGCCAATTATTCATCCGCCACTCGCACAGAATTCAATTGGAAAATTCTGGCTCCTGACTCCTGAATTCTGTTTGATAAATTTAAATTATTTTATCTGATGATAATTTTTCAAAAGCTAGTTTCAAAAATTTGGCAATGACAAATTTTTGCTATTAATTCTATATTGTCTTTATTTAATTAAAAATTAAATTGATTAAAACATAATCAAATATTTATACATATCAAGATGAAATTAAGATGAAATGATTATCAGCCCTTAGAAAGAAATTATAACCATGCCATTAGGAAGATGAAGTTTACACTTAGAGTTCCAAAAATCAGCATAAGGTAAAAAATTCTTCTGCTGCTGAAGGATGAATACCAGTTGAATACCATGCCTCATCATGCTTTCCTGAACATTTAAATTTTTTAATCATGCTATATATCCCTATATTTCTTTTCATGAAGCAATAAAATTATTATGAAATTTTTGCAATTTCAATAAAAAATTAGTTATGCATACCCAAATGAAATTAGGATGAAATTTTCTGTTTAATTAGTAATAAATATTTAATATGCCACTAGGTAGACGTAAGCATATTAGTAATTTTTTAATGTAAGGGCGCGGAGGCATAAATACTGCTTCATGTGAACATATATTGAAATTACTACAATGCGATCGTCTAAACAGAAGTTCCTAACCTAGCTACCACTAAATTGTTTACCAGACGTGGAGCGATTGCTCCTAACACTACTCACCTAGTTTATTCTAATTTTCTTGTCTGATTTAGCTATAAACCTCAGCGATCGGGATTAGTTTAACTTGATTCTTAACGTAAGTATCTATAGTTACGGACAGCATAAAACACTTCTCTTGTACTACTGAAGTCGAATATGAGCAGCGAAACTTAATCTTAGTTTTTTAAGAAAAAATAAATCTTTACTCCATAAGGGCTACAGCCTAGAGATTTATTTTTATATGGTTTCAGCCATTCCAAGTTTCTAACCAGAGCCTAAAAAAAATTTTCTTCCCCCTCTTGACTCTCCAGTGAAATGGAGATTTCACAATGGAATTAGTTCATAAAAGGAGAGTAAAGATGACACTTCAACTAACAGTTCCTAACATGGCTTGTTCTGCTTGTGGAGAAACGATTACAAAAGCCATCCAAGCAGTTGACCCCACAGCTAAGGTTGAGGCCGATCCGAAAACAAAGCTAGTCAGCGTCGAAACTCAGACAACCGAAGCAGCAGTAAAAGAAGCAATTACAGCTGCTGGCTATTCGGTCGCATGACCAAGCCCTGTTGGGGCAGGGTGTGGGGTTGCAGGTTTGGGTGTGGAGAAAATACAGCCCCAACACTCTTGGTGGGAAACATACGCCCCGCCTTTTTAAGGCGCTTGCATTGGAAGGGGTCAGAATACCTTTAAGAGCGCCGTCCCCACCCCCTACACCCTGTTCAAATTGAACTTTCCTATCTTGTCAAAACAACTGAGTGTTAAGGAAAAAGAAGAATGGAAACAGCCACACTGAAACTGCGCGGCATGAGTTGCGCCTCTTGTGCAAAAAGTATCGAAGAAGCAATCAGTTCTGTCCCAGGTGTAAATGAATGTAGTGTGAACTTTGGAGCGGAACAAGCAACAGTTGAGTATGACCCTAGAACCACTGATGTACAAACCATCCAGGATGCAGTGGACGGGGCAGGTTACTCTGCCTATCCACTCCAAGAACAAAACCTGATGGCAGGAGAAGATGATGCTGAGAAAACGGCACGTTTACGAGAATCACGTTATCTACTGCGAAAAGTGATTGTTGCTGGAGCGATTGGTGCTGTGCTTGTAATTGGGTCGTTACCCATGATGCTCGGATTGAATTTACCTTTCATTCCGACATGGTTGCATAATTCTTGGGTACAGATGGTGCTGACAACTCCAGCACTATTTTGGTGCGGTGCCGATTTCTTTAAAAATGCCTGGAAAGCTTTAAAGCGTCACGCTGCCACAATGGATACCCTAGTTGCTCTAGGCACAGGAGCAGCATATACCTATTCTTTATTTGCCACAGCTTTCCCCAGTTTCTTTGTGGCTCAAGGATTAAAGCCGGATGTATATTACGAAGCAGCAGTTGTAATTATTGCTTTAATTCTTTTGGGACGGTGGCTAGAAAACCGCGCCAAAGGGCAAACTTCAGAAGCTATCCGTAAGCTAGTTGGTTTGCAAGCGAAAACAGCACGGTTGATTCGTAATGGACGAGAAGTAGATGTACCGATTGAACAGGTACAGATTGGCGATGTAGTGCTGGTTCGCCCTGGAGAGAAAGTTCCTGTTGATGGGGAAGTGGTTGAGGGGACATCTACCGTTGATGAAGCAATGGTGACTGGCGAAAGTGTACCGACCAAAAAGCAACCAGGAGATGAAGTCATTGGAGCCACTATTAACAAAACTGGTAGCTTTAAATTCCGGGCAACAAGAGTAGGTAAGGATACTGTACTGGCACAGATTGTCCAATTAGTGCAGCAGGCTCAAGGTTCAAAAGCCCCCATTCAAAGATTAGCAGACCAAGTTACTGGGTGGTTTGTCCCAGCGGTAATTGCGATCGCTATCCTCACCTTTATCATTTGGTACAACATCATGGGTAATGTCACCCTGGCGTTGATTACCACAGTTGGGGTGTTAATCATCGCTTGTCCTTGTGCCTTGGGTTTAGCTACACCAACCTCTGTGATGGTTGGTACGGGTAAAGGTGCAGAAAACGGCATCTTAATTAAGGGAGCCGAAAGCTTAGAACTGGCACACCAAATTCAAACAATTGTGTTAGACAAAACTGGCACGATTACCCAAGGTAAACCAACAGTTACAGATTTTGTCACAGTTAACGGTACGCTCAACGGTAACGAAATTAAGCTGATACAACTAGCCGCCTCGGTAGAACGCAATTCTGAACACCCCTTGGCAGAAGCAGTTGTCAGATACGCCCAATCTCAGGAAGTAACCTTAGCAGATGTTAGAGATTTTGAAGCCGTGGCAGGTAGTGGTGTCCAAGGGATAGTTTCTAACCGTCTTGTGCAAATTGGTACACAACGCTGGCTGGAAGAATTGGGTATTGACACTCAAGCTTTGCAACAAGATAAAGAACGCTTAGAATACCTGGGTAAAACAGCCGTGTGGTTAGCAGTTGACGGCCAAATCAAAGGAGTGATGGGGATTGCTGATGCCATTAAACCCACTTCCACCCAAGCGGTCAAAGCATTGCAAAAACTCGGTTTAGAAGTTGTGATGCTCACAGGTGATAACCGTCGCACCGCAGAAAGTATTGCCCGTGAGGTTGGTATTAAAAGAGTCTTAGCAGAAGTCCGCCCCGACCAAAAAGCCACGACAGTACAAGCATTACAAGCAGAAGGCAAAATTGTCGCGATGGTTGGTGATGGTATCAATGATGCACCAGCTTTAGCTCAAGCCGATGTGGGAATTGCAATTGGCACTGGTACAGATGTAGCGATCGCCGCTAGTGACATCACCCTGATTTCTGGTGATTTGCAAGGCATAGTTACAGCAATTCAACTCAGCCGCGCCACAATTCGCAACATTCGCCAAAATCTATTCTTCGCTTTCATTTACAACGTTGCGGGTATTCTCATCGCCGCCGGGATTCTTTTCCCCATCTTTGGTTGGTTACTGAACCCTATTATCGCCGGTGCAGCAATGGCCTTTAGCTCGGTTTCTGTAGTCACTAATGCGCTGCGGTTACGTAACTTCCAACCTAAAACACTCGCATAGAGGAAATAATTATGTTCAATCAAACCATATTTTTCGGGGCTTTAGCAGGATTTGGATTTCTGCTGGGAGTGATTTCAGGAACTTTAGTTTAGTTAGCAAATTAATCACATTTACGTAGGAGGTTTTTCAATGCTGAACAAAATAGCACTCATCGGCAGTATAGCTAGTTTAGGAATTTTATTAGGAATTGCCTCTGGTGAAGCAGCAGCACAAAAATCTCATGAAACGCACTCATCTGCAACAGTCCAAACCAATCAATTTCAACGTATTGAGCAACCACTAGGGAGTAAGGTGGCTGTCACCCTTGGTGGATTGGGACTAATTGGCTTAGAACTTTGGTGGTTCTTGCTGAGTAAACCTAAGTCTCAGAAAGCAGTTGCAACAGGCGGAAATATTCAGGAAGTAAGCGTCACCGTTGATGGGGGATACGATCCAAGTAGAGTTGTGGTGCAAGCTGGGATACCAGTACGACTTAAATTTGAACGCAAAGATCCTAGCAGCTGCTTAGAACAAGTAGTGATTCCAGACTTTCACATTGCCGCAGATTTACCGCTTAATCAAGTCACAACTGTGGAATTTACACCCAAACAAGCTGGAACTTATGTCTTTACCTGTGGTATGAATATGTTTCGCGGTGAAATTCAAGCCGAAGCATCAGACACTCAATCAACAGTTGTAAAGAAAGATGAAACGATTATAGAATCTCAGCCCAAATCTTTCAGTTCAATTGATGAGCATGAAACAACTGTAGAGCAAGGAATCCAGAAAGCTACCATCAATGTAGATAAAGGATACATACCGAATCGTGTTGTTGTCAAAGCAGGGCAAAGAGTACAACTCAACTTTCTGCGTAAAAATCCCAGCAATTGCCTTGCAAAAGTGTTAATTCCTGATTTTGGTATTGCTGCTGATTTACCGCTCAATGAATTGACCTCAATTGAGTTTATACCCGAAAAACCAGGCGAATATACTTTCAGTTGCGGCATGAATATGTTTCGCGGCACAATTTCAGTTCAAGCCGCAGATGCTGGTAAAGAAATAGCTGCTACTCAAGTTAGTTTCTCATGAGCTTGATGAAATGATACTTTTTATGCTTGACTCTCCAGTTGACTGGAGAGTTTAGGATAAGAGTAGCAATCATATCTCACTGAGGGTTTGGTAAGTATGTTAGCCCAAGAACAAGCAAAACAGATTGGTTCAGTTGCCAAAGAAAGCGGCGTACCCATTAAAACTATTCGCTACTATGAAGAGCTTGGTCTACTCAAATCATCAGGAAGAACAGAAGGTGGCTTTAGATTATTTAACTCTGATGTTTTAGCTCGTCTCCACTTTATTAAACGTGCCCAAAGCCTGGGCTTATCTTTAGCAGAAATCAAAGAATTCTTGAATGTTCATGATGAGGGAGAATTACCCTGTGAACATATAAAAACTAAGCTAGAGGATAAGGTACAAGCTATTGATGAACAGATCCAGCAATTACTCATGCTAAGGCAAGATTTAGAAGGAATGCTTTCAGGTTGGGAAATGGAATCTGAAACATATCATTCAACAATTTGTCCTATTATTAATTGAAAATTCAGGGTTGATTTGAAATATCAAATTTTCAGGCACGTTTATCTTTGATATGAACGTGCTTTTGCATTAATAAAAAATCAGCTATAGCAATCCTAAATCATTTGTGAAAAATCACAGTTGTTGATATGGTGAACATTAGAAGTCATTGATAGGGTGCATGGCAGCACAAATGGAAGAGTTGATAGAGTTCATTCAGGCTACCTCAGACTCCAGAGAACTAAAACGGGCACTGGCAGTACAAATGGTGATGCAAAACTATAAACATTCAAAGATTGGAAATATTCTCGGAGTGTCTGTTGGTTTTGTAAACAAATGGAAATATATATTTATAGAACAGGGTATAACCGGATTGAGGCTAAAATACAAAGGGTCAAAAAGTTATCTTGACTCTGCACAAAGACAAGTAGTATTAAACTGGCTTCAACAGAAAAACTATTGGCATTTATCAGAATTAAAGGAGTACGTAGAAGATAATTTTGATGTTGTATTTGAGTCAAATCAAAGCTATTACGATCTCTTTAAAGACGCTAATATAAGTTGGAAAAAAACACAAAAAAAGAATCCTAAAAAAGACGCAGAACTAGTAGCTAAAAAAAAACTAGAAATAACCGCATGGCTGACGGCACATGAGCGTGAGATAGTATCTGGGGAACTCATAGTTTTTTTTGAAGATGAATGTCACCTATTATGGGGAGATATTTGTGGTTATATTTGGGGAAATACGAAAGAACGGATTGAAGTTCCAGTGATCAATGAACGACAAAGACAAACCTATTTTGGCGCTCTAAATTATTACACACAAGAGTTTCTAATTAAGCCTTGTAAAAAAGGTGATTCTAGCAACGCGATTGCTTTTGTACAATATTTAATTTCCCAGTATCCAAAAAGCCGTATTGCTTTAATTTGGGATGGAGCTAGTTATCATCGTTCTGCTGAATTTAAAGCTTACTTAGATAATCTGAATCAAGGATTAAGTGAAGATGAATGGAAAGTTACTTGTATGAGATTTGCACCCAATGACCCAACGCAAAATCCTGTAGAAGACATCTGGTTGTACGCTAAAAAATTTATTCGAGAGTTTTACCACTTATGTAAATCCTTTTCTCAGGTCAAGAGATTATTTGAACTCGTTACTAATCATCAAGTTTTTAATTTTCCCAAAATATTTATGTATGGTTCATTTTTTTCACAACTCATTTAGGATTGCTATAATAATTTATTGTTTTTCCTCTTGACTCTCCAGTTAACTAGACAATTTAAAGTGATTTTATGTTGAGTAGATAAAGCATAAATTCATTAATGGAGTAAAACCAATGAAGAGATTTCTAAATGCGATTGCTATAACTACAACTTTGGTTCTAGTTCAAAGTTGCTCATCATTACCTAAAGCTCAAGAAAAAGCAATGTCTGTTAGCACACATCAACATGAGGAAATTTCAATGAGTGAAAGCCATCATGGAGAACATTCAACAAGTGGAACAGTTCATAGTGAGAAAAAAGCATTGACTCAAGCAGAACTCAAAGTTCCCAGTAACATCATTCCAAATAAAAGTATTTCGATATTAATTGATGTTCAGGATTTGGAAGGCAAGAAGATTACAAAGTTTGACACTTTTCAAGAAAAGCTCATGCACTTGATTATTGTCAGCAATGATCTTCAGCATTTTAGCCATCTTCATCCTACCTATAAAGATAATGGACAATTTGAAATTGCAGCCAGTTTTCCGCAAGCAGGTGGTTACACATTTTTTAGTGACTATAAACCTACTGGTCAAACCGAGCAAGTCTCAGTCTTAAAAACACAAGTTACTGGAAATAGTATTGCTGCTCCAGCAATTGACTTAAATCGTAGTAAAACTTTCAATGATACTAAAGTCAATCTTGCTCTTTCTGAACCCACTGTAAAAGCAGGTAAAGAAGTTACTTTAATGTTTAAATTACAAGATACTTCTAATAATCAATCGCTTACAGACTTAGAGCCTTACTTGGGAGAAAAGGGACATTTAGTTATACTGCGACAGTCAACTTCTTTAACAGCAGCAGATTACATCCATGCTCACGCACTAAAAAATACTCCGGCTGGACAAGTTCATTTTATGACTAACTTTCCGCAACCAGGAAAGTATAAGCTTTGGGGTCAGTTTAATCGCAATGGCAAAATCATCACAGCTGATTTTTGGATCGATGCTGTCTAATTTAGCTAATGTTTTATTAGTAAAACGAGAAATGCAAAACGGTTGTGTTTCTAACTTTATATGTACATAGTACCTTATGTGAATTTACCACCCATTTTGGTGGTAAATCCCTCTTTATTACTGCTTCTAATTTAGTGGTTGACCTATACCAGCTGCTCGCAACTGTTCTAAATTCGGTTTACCAGTTAAAACAAGTCTTCCATTAATTGCGATCGCTGGTACTGCCTTCACTCCATACTGCTGGGCTTTCTCCTGCTCTTGTCGCAGGTTATAAACTGATATTTCACAATCAGGGCAAGTCAGTTCTTGCACCATTTGCACTGTCTCATCACAAAGAGGACAGTCAGCCGTAAAAATCTCAATTTGACGTTTTGTCATGGTGTCTACCAAAAATTTTTCTGACTCATTCATTCTGAAACCTCTAGTTGGCTATAGAGTCAACCCCAGAGGCAAACCTAATTTTCCAAGAGTTAAAATAATTGCCTAAAACTTTATCAATGCGAATATTTAGGTTTTATTGAAATTGAAAAGTTCTTATTAACAAGACGCGATCGCACTGATGTTTTTACTTATTGCAATCAAATTAATAAACATAAATACTCAATATAAATAAAAGTTTTGATAACATCTTTTTACAAAACTTTTATTTCTAAGGCTTGACTCTACAGCAGACTATAGACTTTAAAGTTAAAGCGACACATAGTAGTAAATAACTATGGTCGCTGTCATAAAACAAGTTTGTTGTGAAGTATCATCCCTAAAAAAGCTGCTGAAAATTGGTGAGCTAGCAAAGCAAACTGATGTGACAGTGGGAACAATCCGCTATTATGAAGGACTGGGCTTGATAAAACCAGTAGAAAGAAGCGAAAGTGGCTACCGTTATTACGATTGCGAGGCAATCAAACGATTGCAATTTATCAAAAAAGCTCAATTTTTACAGTTTTCTCTGTCCGAAATTCAACAAGTGCTAGGCATTCGTTCTCAAGGAGACCCTGCTTGCCCATTAGTTCGGGACTTACTTAAGCAGAAAATTGCTCATCTTGAGGAGCAGATTTATCGCATGAAGGAGCTGAAGCATGAGCTAGAAGCATATCAACAACGTTGGGCAACCCGACCCTTGGATAATCCTTGTAATAAAGAGCTTTGTAGCTTGATTGAGGAAGTTGCTTGCTCTGATATACCCATTCACAATTTACGAAGTTAGTAAATTTATTACTTGACTCTATAGCCGAATAGAGACTTTAGCATAGTCTTAGTTTTTCAGAAACTACTAGCTTGATAGAACAATGGAGAGTAAAACAATGAATATTATTACAGGCGTTAAGACAGTATTGAGCGGAGCTGTAGCTAGTTTTGCATTGCTTACATTAACCACTACAGCTTCCTTTGCAAACACACCCAAGGAAGCTGTAACCCCGAATCAATCCGCCAGGGCTATAAACGAAGCAAAGCTAATCCAAGTGCTCACAAGTCAAAGAACAACGCCAACAAATCAAATGCCACAGCAGCCAGAGCAAACAGGATGTAAGTGTTGCCAAGCAATGATGAATCACAAGCCAGGAATGATAAACAACCAGGATAATCCATCAAAATAGAGCTTGATAAATCCCTCGGCTTATATCTTGCACCTGTCGGGATAAACCACTAATACGCAAATAGAAGTGTAAAAAAGTTACTTCATAAACGAGAATCCATTCAAGTAAAGTAAGTAATATTGTTAACTAAAATGATTGTTTAAATTACGTAAATTACCAGGAAACAGGCGATAGCTGCGCCAACGTCTTTGACGAACACTAACTTGAAACAGAAGTTCGATTTGCACACAAGGGTAGAAGTATGAGAAAAAAGGGCGTTAAAAGCATATAGAAAAGCAAGAAAAATGATTTCAATTCTTGCCCACGCCCAAGGGCTAGTTTACACTCTGTTGTCGTTAATGCCTTCTAGATATCAGCAACAAAATTTAGAAGCAATGTTGGGATTGTTCTTAGAAGCACAAGGCCAACCTTTACCAGAACATTCTAAAAGTAAGTCTGCTAGTGCTTTAAGCCGATTTCTCAATATTTATGATTGGTCAACCCGTAGTGTAATTCGCACTGCTCGCAATCGTATCATTGAGGAGATTTTGTCTCACTGTCCAAAAGGACGCAAACCTTGTCTACAAGTGATTATTGACCTGACAACTTTAGAGAAATGCGGCAAATTTCCACAATTTCAGGACTTAATCCGCGTCTACAACGGAAAACGAGGCTTGCATTTAGTTGTCGTGTATTTAGTTGTCGGTCAGTGGCGAGTCCCTTGGAGTTTCCGTGTCTGGAGGGGGAAAGGCACTTCATCGCCTGCACAGTTGGCTTTAAAGTTGGTCAAATGTTTACCTCAAAAATTAACCCAGCGCTTTCAGGTGATGATTCTTGTAGATACTGCATTCGGCAGTGTGGAATTTCTACATGGTGTGAGAAAACTTAAGTATCACGTCATTGCTGGTATCGCAAAAAAGCGGAAATTAACTTCGGGATACAGCGTTTCTCAACTATATAAACGCGGACAACACCTGCACCTCAAAGGGTTAAAGTTTCCTGTTTATGTATCTTGGTATTATTTTAAACGTGATGATGGCAAGTATGAAAAACGATTTGTCGTTTCCACCAAAGCTCTTAAAGCCAGTACTATTTCTTGGTGGGGTAAACGCCGTTGGCAAATAGAGGGCTGGTTTAAGACTGCCAAGCATCGTTTCGGCTTACACCGCTTTGGGCAAGGAACACTTTTAGGCGTTTACCGTTGGTTGATACTGTCTTTGATTTCCTACATATTGGCCCATTGGGCTTACTTATCTACAACGAAAACATCCACAAGTTTACCAAATTGGGGACAAGCCGCAGAAATTGCATTTCAAACTATCTTTCCACAATTATTGGTGTTATTTCTTTTACAAGATATTGAACGCCTGAGAAACTTGGCACTTAGTCATGGAATTGACATCCAAGTTTACAGGTGCAAGATATAAGTCGGCGAGACACACATATGAATTTGAAATGTTAGAAAAAATTATAAATTTTTAGAGAAGTCTCGCCGAAACACTGATTTAACTAATTGCTAAAGAATTCAAGGTCAACCAGGATAGCTATCATTTCCTCAAGCCAGTGCCCAGTGTTTATCGCGGTAATGATTATGTAAGACATAGGAGCAACTTTGGACGGAAACTAATGGACTAATTATGAAACTAGCGATCGCTCTTAACAATCCGCAAATAGCTTATGTAGTGTACGAAAACAATACTATCTTTCAATCGCAGAATAAAGGCAATAGCTGGAAAATATATATTAATTATTTAAAATAAAAATTACTACTGACGCATAAATTTTAAAAATTATAGATTACTTCAAATAATATTTGAAGTAACTCATATAATTAATTATTCTAATTTAAGTAATTTATCTCACTATTTTATCTACAATAAATCTTATATATATTATTATCAATTGTCATTTAAAATAGCATTTTTACATCCAGTAAAAACCTAAAAATAAAAAATAAATTATAGTTTATTACACAAAAAATAGAATTATAAAAACAAAAATGCTATTTCTTAGACAACTATCATTGATTTTTTGACACGGACTAACGTCCAAATAAATGAGAAACAGCACTTAGGTTGACACTGTTCCTTCAAGAAAAACCTATGTATTATACAGGAGATAAGTATGGCTACTAAAACTAAAAAAGTTAGTTTAATTGATGATAACGCAATGGGTGTTTACAAAATTGCTGACTACAACGAGCGCAAGTTTAAAGCAGTCTACTACGGGCTACAAGAAACCTGGGCTAAAACTATTCAAGCGCAGTCACAGACTAACTGGAATAAAACACAATGGGATGCTTTTAAAGCCAGATTTATTGCTACATTTGGCTCAGTTGACAACCCCAAATACAGTGTACAACAAATGGTTGACTATTCCATTAAACACTTCAACAAAGGCTTAGAAGAACTACTCGAAGTCAACAAACGTACTTGGTTACAACGTGAACGTTTATTAGCAAAATAATCACAAATCATCTGATTTTACAGAAAATCTCGCTCATACAGAGTGGGATTTATTTTTTTGACTAATGCTGACGCAGCTAAAAGCGAAACACTCATCAAGGAAAAAACTATGGCTGCTAATAAATCTACTAAAGCTCAATCTGCTACAGTCGATGATTCAACAATGGAGCAATTCAAGATTGAATCATTCGACGTGCGTAAATACAACACAATTTTCTATTCAATTCGTGACCTTTACGGACGCGAATCACAACGACAACTGGGGTCTGACAATTTCGATTGGAAGGCTTTTAAAATTCAGTTTGAAATTTGTTTTGGTCGTCCTGAAGATTGTCGTTATACCACAGAACAATTGTTGACTTTCGCAAAATATAAGTTCAACATGGGTTTGGAAGATTTGTTAGCTTATAACCGTAAGTCATGGGAACTTCGCAAAAAACGGGAACAACAATATGCAGAAATGGAGCAAATTCATCCTGTAGCTAAACACTTTTCAGAAATTACCAATTTTTATGTTGATTGCTCCCAAATGCTAAATCAACAGCCATACTAAACTTTAAAAGATTCAGTTAGAAAGTACTGTTTTATGCAGCACCTCATTCTAACTGATTCTTTTTTTACTACACTGATTTTTGTCTGAGCTAATCAAACATTCTCGTTCACAGCAATAAAGGTGCTTGGTCGCTCACAAGGCGTAAAGTTATACTTATGTTTGACTTCTTCACCTGTATTATTTGTATTAGCTTCAACAGATTTAGTTAGCGGTACAACCTCAGAGCGTATATAACCAGTCAACTTATCAAACTGAATAATCATGTGCTGGTGGAAAGCCCAGACATCTGCTATCCGATTGCCCATACCAAAAGATATTTTATCAGGTATGAAAATATTACCGTGCCAGGATACTTTAATCCCCTCTTTCTGGAAGTAAGCATCTATTTCAGGACGAATGTAATCCGCAGTTCCTCCGCAAAATACCAGTTCTTCAATATCCTCATCCATCTTTGAGCGCAACCACCTAGCGATCGCACGCCAATATTCGTCTCTAGCAAGTAATAAAGCTTTGGACATCGACTCTCCATCAAGTTGAATCTCATCACCTTTGCGCTTGCGGGAGAGTTTTTGCATCACCTTGGGGTCACAACTGGCTCCAGCTTCTATCAGAACCTCAATAATATTGGAATTATCAGGGCTTAGTCCCGATGTTTTGGAAATCAAATTATTTACTAACCAAGACATACCAAAATTGCTGGTTATTCCTGCGCCAATCGAACCACTCCGAAAGGTGAAAATACTCGCATTGCGATAACCAAGCATTACGTACATCGAAACAGGTACACGATCGCCAAGCGTTCGCCTACGGTGGAAAAATATTCCACTACCTTCAGAAGCTGCATCATAACGAAGCATTTTCACCCGCATCTTACCTGCTGGTGTATCAAACCCCCGAAACACATCCTTCAATCGAATTTGTAACTGTTCCTTATCTTGCACTTCACCCGGCGGCAGCAGGACACTCAAGTAAGCTGCAACATCATTAGCCAGGTTCAACTTCTCCTTAGCCAGCCAAAATGCACCGCAAATTTTGGGAAGTGCTAGTTCGTATTTTAACTCCCTCAGTTGCGATATACCCCCAAACCGACGACGAGCAAGTTCTCCCAAGGCGAAATACTCATCGCCTATCCCTACCCAAGCACGAGATTCAGGACTACCTTCAGGTTGGACGCTTTCAACTGAGGCTTTAGCAACATCCGCTATTTCTGAGTCTAAAAGTAATACAACAGGCTTTCCTTCTGGATACTCCTGAACGATAGCCTTGGTTTTACTTGCACCCATGTCAATCGTAATTACTATCTTTTTTAAATCTGATTTCTCCTTAGTTTTGGGCATATATAAAGGTTTCAATTCATCTCTGCTATTACTTACAATTTAACCTTTATAAGTATTAACTCGGTATGGAAAAAGGCTTACTTTATAGCAGTATTACCCTGTCTTAGAAAAAATTTTACAATTATCATCCATTTTTTTGCAGCGCAGACGATGACCTCACACCTTGATACCCAAATTTATAGGATGGACAATCTACAAATGAGATCGCTGGATACAGTTTCCTTACTCTAAACGAAATCCCGGATCAACTTCTATCTCTGCTTTAGCAATCACATCATCTTCATCATCATTGAAGAAATCATCATCCAAATCTTCCTCTTGAAAAGACTGTTCCTCCACAACAAGCGGCACCTCTGATGAAACAGAAACATCATTGGTCGAAACTACGCCCGTAAAAAAACTCGCACTCTTCTCTGCTTGAGCCTGAATATCAGTTGTAGCCATCAGAGAAAAAACTCCACTACCATGAGGTTGTGTGGTAATTGCAGCAGAAGTGGGAAGTCCACTACCATAAGGCTGCACTAGCACTACTTGGGCAAGTCCCTCCATCCCGAAAGCCCGTTTCATCTTAATTATTTGTACTTCCAACTGCGCGATCGCATCCAATACGCACGAAGATAATTTTTCACCCCTTACACCCTCTGAGTAGAGCATATAGGGGAGATAGAGAGGAATTATCGCCTCCATTATCATATCCCCCCCTCCCTTTTCACTGTCCTTCAGGTATTGCAACAATCTCGCTTCACTAGAACCTTTCTTTCTTGCCACTGACAATTCTACATAATCTGATTGCACCTTCCTTGGCATAATTCCCCCTCCGAGTTAGTTACAACAATCAACAGTAATAAAACAATCTCAACTTTTAACCTAATTAACTCAAATTACAATTAGCCAATTTTATATTACATACTGTAGTAGTTAGTAATATTTAAACCACTTATTCGATAGGCTTAATCTACATTTCCAGTAATGTAGAAGTGATTAAAATTACTATATCTGTACGCCCCAGGCTACTTCCTCAGTACTCTCCCGCAACTTGCCGAGTACTCACTGACTAAGTGGTGAAAAATCTCTATTTGTTAGTTAAATTATTGATTTGATATACTTTTTCCATTTAAATTAGACCTGCATAAGACACACGCACTTCCCTAGTACTCACCGCTTACTCTCTGCTTACTTCTCCCGTACTCACTGCACGCTCTACTACGTCCTACCCTCGCACTTGGTGCAATCAGGCTAGTAAACAAGGTATGGCAAATGGGCCTATTTCAAACTAGATTTATTATCAATAACTACAATTAATTGATAATAAGTTCTATACGACTCATATTGTTATATACTACAAAAATACAAAATTGTAGTATAAGTCTAATCCAGTTAACATACGCTCAATTTTAAACAAATCGCTTACAGCTTATTTTATACATTAATTTAAGTTTATATACATAGATGAAATTTCACGATCGCACACTTGATTATTGACTGATAATCTTTTTCCTAACTACAATGGCACGATTACTGCACTGCTCTCAGCATTCTACGATAAATAAGATATGTATTATTTTTAACAAAAAACACAATATTCTCGTTCTCTAGTCAAGGACAGGAAATAAAGAATAGATTTTATAATAAAGTAAGTATTTTTACATAGACAATAATCTGCGATCGCATAGTTCGACCCTAACAGCATAATGCTTGTAAAAGCGATTTCACAGCAGTTGCAGTACTATTACTAAAGTCATATAACCGCAATTTCAGTTATACCAAGGATAACGGCTATATTATCCGCAATGGTAGTGTGCGTGAGAAAAGTGGAATTTTTGGTTGTCCGACGAGTTCCTTGGCACATTACAGAAAAGCGTCATACTTCCCCCAGTCCAATGATTAAACAAGGTATGGTAAATAGGCCTGCTAAACGAACCAAATTAGTTAAGGTATACGTCTTTGAGGAAGAAAAAAACGCCATTGAGGAGAAAGCCACCGCCACAGGACAAACGGCATCTGAGTATCTACGTTCATGTGGGTTAAGACGAGTGCTAGCAGTAAAACCACCCGCAGATGTAATAACCATCCGTGCTACGGCAGGAACCCTCAAAAGCGAACTGATGATGTTATCTCACCTTGCCAAGGAAACAAACAACCAGCAAATTATTAACCAAGTCGAAATTGCGATCGCACTCGTAGATAAAACCATTGCTGCTGCATTTAATATAGAGCTCGCAGGCTCTAAACAAGACGCTGGGAATCCTCTACACAACCAAGAAGTTGAAAAATAAGCTTGTTGAGAACTTATACTAATCAATATCGAAGTATTCAAATTTGAATACTTCGATATAAGTGCCGATATATATAGAAAGTAGAAAAATTTAGAAGCGATAAATCTCTATTTTGTTTATTGATATTAGTTGAGAGTAGGTAATCATTAAACTTTGTTCAAATCTTTACAGTCAAGTTCTTTGCATTTCTAAGTAGAATTGCTAGGTTGAAAAAACGTTCTTAGCTACTAAACCCTAAACTCAACTTGATTCCCGTCATCTACAAAAAACCCAATTTTCTCGACACGCTCAAGTATGTCTTGGGGAAAGATGATGCTGCGATTGTCAATACTAATATGATGGGAACAAAGCCAGATGAATTTAACCAGCAGTTTCTCACCATCAAGTACACCAACAAAGCAGTTAAACGGCAGTGCGCTCACCTCATCATCTCAATCGCACATCGTCCCAACTACCACGAGCATTTATCAGACAGTCAGTACAGTTATGTAGCAAGAGAATATCTCAAGGATATGGGATACTTGCCCAAGGAAGAATCATCTGTAGGAGCTACCAGTCAATTCGTTGCAGTACGCCACCAGGATCGCAACCACGAACACCTGCATATAATCGCCTCCCGGATTCGGTTAGATGGCAGCTTAGTTAATGATTCCTATGATTATTTCAACTCCCAAGTCTCAACTAGACGCATAGCGGCGGAACTAGGATTGGAAGTAACACCGACAACAAATGAAGCTGTGGCCTCTAAGTTAGAGCAAGAGTACGGGATTATTACACTCACCAGCCCCAACCGATCAAAAAGCATTAGAGCAGTCAACAGTAAGCACAAAACCCCAACCAGTAAGGAAATTATTCGCCAAGCAATAGGGGAAGCCATTAAGGACAGTCCCACCGTCTCTACGTTCATTGAACGCCTGGAGGAAAACAACATTGGAGTATTGCCTAAGATGCAGGGGGAAGAACTACTAGGCTTTACCTACATTCATAATGATGTAAAAATTGCTGGTTATCAAGTATACAAACCTTATAGCTGGAACAAACTGCGGTCTGAATATGGAATCATGTACGACCCAGATAAAGATAAAGAAGTAATTCAACAAGCTAAAGCCAGAGCAATTAACCGCATAAATTGCAACACACTAATTAATAATAATTACTTATATAGTGATAAAACTACTAGCAGCAGTGCAAGTGATAGCAATGGTGATACCGATAGTAACTCCAAAACACTTGTTAGTACATATACACTAAACAGTAATTATCCAAGTGAGATTCCAGTAATACAATCCAAATTGGAAGACAACCCCACATTGAAAGCAAATAACACTAAGAAAAAAGTTCAGCCACATCCCCAAAAACAGTACCCACAACAGGATATTTCAGAAGAAAATGGTCTTACTGCTAAACAACTCCTGGAAGAGCAATCTTCCCCTGTTCCTCCTTCTCTTAACCTTCTGCCTTCTACTCTCAAACATTTGCCTTCTATAATCACTGACTATATGCTTGTTACCAATAACTTCCGTATCAAAGGACAGGAGTTGAGTGCCAGCTTAGATAGAAATACTCTGAGTGTTTACCGTCATGGGGATAATACTCCTGTGATGCAAACCTGCTACAGTCAGAGAACCTGGTACGAAGAGATACCAACTCGACTAACCACAAACGAAATTGAGCAGATTGAAAGTTTGCGTTTCTTTACCCAACAAGCATTAATTAATCAACAGCGATCGCAAACAGGTATTGAGCAGTAGTAAATCTGTTAGGGGAGAGAATTTAATCTACTGAGAATTCCTAGTGTTGATATATGAAATACGAAGTGTTCAAATTTGAATACTTCGTAGAAAGCATTAATACATCTAGGTTGATGTTTTAAGCAATTCCACTACGTATTAGTGCCAAAATTTGTACATCCGAGTCATAATAGATTTTTCTGGTTCTAAGTCATGAGTTATGTTATGTTTTTATAAACCAGAGCGCAACAACTTAATCTTGAAATACCTTCGTTTAAGTTTCTCACTTTCCCTGACTTCATAAAATTTATCTGGTTTTTGGACAATTTCAACCAGTCACTGCGCTTCCATCTTCTCAAACAACGACTGCCACGACGCAATATCTTGCTCAGGCGCAAAAATTCTAACATCGTTTATCTTGCCCATAAACCTCTTTGTTCTAGCTATATAAAATTATAAAAGTAACTAGAACAAAAAAAGAACAGCTAGAACAAAGGGCAATCCTAAAATTTTGGCTTAATCTTGTAGTGTACGTTTAAAATAAAGTTCCAAAATTTAAAATTTTTAAGGGCAGGGACTTAATTTAGCGATAGCGATCGCTAACAATCTCTGCGGGCGATCGCAAGAGTTATTTGTTTTGTCTGGATATTCAGAAATTGATGGGGTGAAAGGTTTTTTGGATATCCTTTCTTTAAACTAAAGGTGTAAATTGACTAATCGTACTAGTTGACTGATTAGGTTGTAGGGATTTACGTAAAATACAACCAGAATCGCAAACATTACAAAAGTTACTACTGATTTATAACTAAGTAAAAAGTAATTAATAAGTTTGTATATTTTTTGTCATACTTAAATTATGAAATCACACAGGATAA
Organism: Nostoc carneum NIES-2107; assembly: GCA_002368155.1. Taxonomy (GTDB): domain Bacteria; phylum Cyanobacteriota; class Cyanobacteriia; order Cyanobacteriales; family Nostocaceae; genus Aulosira; species Aulosira carnea. The sequence goes on along the minus strand of AP018182.1, from coordinate 161,311 downwards.
GCTTTCATAAAGACTAAGCTAAGTAAAAACCTTATAAAAAGGTACTTTTAATTACTAATAAATTGTTAGTAAAAATTAGAAATTTGTTGAATAGATTACTGATAAAGAGAAAGTAAAATTAAACTCTACGGATATTTTAGTGCCAAAAAGTAAAAATTTATCTTTAATTTTATAAGTTTAATTGTTCATATATGACAATTCAAGCTAAACATTTTGACACTAGATTAAATCAATGGATTCATACAGATGGTAATACAAATAATCCAGATTCGCTGTTAAAAGAAGAACTTCATAATACTCTACTAGAACATTTCTCTCCTGGGGTAAACTTTTCGTTCGGGCATATGGACGAAAAGTCTACCGTGGAACAATTAACTAATCATCCTGAAGGTCATAAATTATTATTATCATCAAAAACTCGGTTGTTATATGGCCCCGAAGAATGTCTAGATACAATTAGACAACTATGCCCTGATAACAAAGATAGAGGTGCTTACGGGTCTATCTTTCTTGGTTCATGTAGAAATGCTGTCAATAAAGAGTTAACTATTTTAATAGTTGATGATAATAATGGTGAAAATGGTGGCATTATCAGTAATGACCAAGCATATCGGCTAACAGGAGACTGTTACGGACAAATATCAAAAGAACTGTATCACGAATTAACCAAGCATCAAAAAGGTGATAAATATCGAGTAATTCAGCACCGCTTCGGTTGGACTGATCGAGACGGAGATGACAATAAATACCGCTTTGGTAAAGGTACACTACGCCCTGCTAACCTTGAGCAAATCCTCAATTATCAAGACCCCAATAACTTAATTAAAATTGATCTAATTCTTCCCTTATCTGCGTTCAAGGGAACTGATAAAGATAATCCTAATGGCCCGACTAAGCCTCAAATTCAACCTGGATTGTACCGACAAAATATCTGGCTAGGTGAAAAATCACAGTCTGAACTCGGCAAGACAGCTATATCGCAGTTACTCGCTTCATTCCCTAATGGACTGAAAGACTTTACTGAACAGCTAGAACTTGAAGCCAAAAAGCTTAAAGAAGCACAGGATGATCCTCGGCAACTTGCACAACTTTACTGCGAAAAGTACGAGAAACGGAAAGCCTTTTTAGAAGAACAAGCAACCACACTAGAAGAACAAGCAGCAGAAGATCCAACATTAGCAGAAGAGTTAGAAACTTTGCGCGATCGCATTGCTACTGACTCGTTTATTTACAAACTCATCAAAGCTGACCTGCAAGGAGAGGGGCAACTTCTCGAAACTGAGAAAGTACAGCGCGAACTCGCCCGGTTCGTCCAAAACGAGTGGAAAGAAATCGCCATCGGCAAGACGTTAACGTTTGAGCGAGCAATGGTCATTCCCTCCAAAGACCTGCGAAATGAGGAAATTTCCATACCCCATTATCAAGACGGCGAAGAAGTTCTCAACTTCCGCTCCCCTTTCCTCAACTCAAATGGTCTGTGCGTCTCAACTAACACAATTGTAGAAGATATCCTTGGGCCTGATGGTCAACCTCTCGCTGGTGCGATCGCTGTCTCGGACGAAACAAGCGATCGCATTTACAACCGCCTCAATGAGCAAATTAAATCTATCCTGCCAGAAGCTCAAGGAAAAAATATCCAGTTAGAAGGTATTGAAAATTACTTAGACCAAAATATTAATAAGCTCGAAAATAAGGATAAAATCGAGTTTACTAACAAATTTAATCAGTATATTTTAGAACTAAAATCAGTTGGTTATGAATTAGAGATTCTCCCTCAAGAGTCCGAACAAGAGCGTCAAGCACGCGACTACGATGGTGATTGTATCGGCTTCGAGCGGGCAAGCAAGTATCCCAACCTCACCACCGAAGCAAAGGAGCGCAACCTTCCTGAAAACGCCTACGCTCCAACTGTCAAACTTAAAAAACAATCTTTTTACCAAGAAGATGGCAGTCAGCCAGAATTTGAGGAAATCGCCATCCACATGAGCGATGGCATTAGTGTAGGTGTTATCAACAATCACCTTACCGCAATTGAGGCGTTAGAGTCAGAAATTACGATTCTAAAAAACTTTAGTAGCGAGAAAGACTCAATTGAGTACGTGCAGCAGGTAGCCAAACACTACGAAGATTTATTCAAAACAGAAGCCTGGGCAAAATCCAAGGGTATTGAAGGGAAGGAGATTCCAAGCAAGTATCGCAGTTACATGGAAGAGTTCATCAAAACTGTTCGGCAAGAACCCGCCAATACACTAGTGGCGATGAATATTAATACCCAAATGTACCGTGAAATGATTGCCGAGGCAGCATTTCAAAATCAAATTGCAGTTGACCTTTTCAAGAGTGCCAAAAAACCTGAAATTGAAATTATTCGCAACAACAGTCGGATTCTTCACCGTGAAGTCAACTATATTAAGGATAAGAAAAAAGATGTCTATATTGACAACACAATTCAACCGACGGGATACTCACCTGTTGAGTTACTAATTGCTCAAACCAACCAGTATTTTGAAAAAGCTCGCCTCGAATCGCGTGAAATCGTTCAATTTCAAGCTTTATTTAAAGGGGTTGAATTTTCTCACGAACAGCGATTAAGAGCTACCCTCATCAAAAAAGAATTCGACAAATCATTCAACCGAGCAAGTGAGCTATCTAAACAAAAAGAAACTGAAAAAGGGCCGTCTGCAAATATTACCCTTGCTAATGGTAATCAAGTAAGTATAATTAATCTTCTACAGTATGATAATGAATTTATCTGGAAAGCTAATACAATTACAATAAAATTCACAGAAATCCCCGAAGATAAGCGCAACAATAACCGTCCGCATAAATATTTAGTTTATGCTCAAATTAACGATGAAACTGAGAATGGTAAACCCAAGTTTAAAAAATTAGGAACCCTAGCGAGGGAGCAAGAAAATAAACTTGAAGAGATAGGAATTACAGTTGGACAAGAATTAAAATCTAACAAGATATCATTCCAACCTGAACTAAGCGAAGGTCAAATTAAACTTCTTTACCAAAAAGCTTACCAGATAGCAGAGGAATTTTCTAATTCGATTCCAGAAGACCAAAAGCTAGCAATGGCAGCTGCCACCTGGGCGGTATCAACTACTCGTGAGAATAGTAATGATAAAAGTAGCGATCGCCAAAATAAAGTTTCTAATTTCGCCTTTGCTGCCTTTCCTCAAGAGATTATCAGTCAGTTAGATACACTCAAGTTTACCGAGTTTAGTATCACTGGATTTGACCGGAATAGTGAGTTTTTTAATGAAAAGCAACCTCAGAGTATTCAATTTAATCTAGCTGAAGATGGAAAAAGTGTAATTGAAATCCAGAATCAAGAGGGTAATTACGAAACATTTGGAAATATTGAACAAAGTAACGCCCGGCTACCAATTGGTACTATTGCTATTGGCAGTGTTGAAAGAGGTGAAGTATATACCACCTCTGTTACAACCAAAGTACCCGGACTACCAGAACTAACTTTCAAAGTAGGCGAAGTTAATAAGTTTGGGAATTCTCAAAGGTTTAATAATGAACGTGTAATGTTAACAATCGAAAAGGTTGACCTGATCCGGGAAGACTATACTATTTATCTTCAAAATGGTAACAAACCTGAAAAACTAGGCAATATTGATAAAGAATCAATCAAAGAAGGTATTGCCCAAGGCTGGCTAGCAGAAAAGCCTGGGAATGGGCAAAAGTTACATCTTAAAATTCAAACTATTATCACTGGACAAAATGCCTATGTTATAGCAGAAACATCTCAGAACAATCTGTTACGAATTAATATTACGAATCCAAAGTACAAAAAACAGGAGATTAACAACCAAGCATTTCAAGAAACTTTAGTTAGGGCATTTGACAAAAAGCACGTTTATATTGCTAAAATTGGCGACCAATCACTCGGTATTATTGGTCAGCATAATGAACGTCTCGAAGCTGATTTAAATAAAGGAAATATACAAAAACAGTGGCAAAGGAAAGAAACTAGCACTGTACAAAAATTAATTGATACGGGTATTATTCGCCCAAACCAACAACGAACCACTATCCCTGCACAGATTACCAGTAATGAAAGTACCTGTAAAATAATTATTAATCCAGAAACAGTACAATATCCTGACAAATGGGTTAAACGCAGTCAGCTTATAAGTAATGAAAAGCCTGTCATAACCGAGCAGCAAGAAAAACGCAATCAAATACTCGGTAAAATAAACGAACGCCCTACAATAATGTTCCAAGATAAAGAACAAAAATTAGTAGGGCTTTTAGGATTAGCAGTTGATGAAAATCTAACTGAAAAAACCAAAAAGTATCTCGAAAAAGTAGGAGTATCATACGAACAGCTTCCTGTATCACAAGCTAGGTTAGAAGCCAAAAAAGGAATGACTGTATTCATACTTGATGAAACTACTATCAGCAGCGAATTAAGACAAACCTTTATTAACCGTGCTGGTGGTCATATCAAAAGTGCAGATACACCATCACAACCCACTCCAATCATTCCTCAACAAACTGTATATTTTTATAATCCAAATCAACAATATACTTCCTCGGATGGTTCGCTCTTAGAAACTAAAGAAGCTTTTGGATTAGTAGTTCCCGCACAAGACGCGATCGCTGTAGCCACTTGGTTAGAATCAAAGTCTACTGAAAACGACTATTTTATTGAGAGTAACACTGCTACATTTATTTTTAATAAAAATGAAATTAGTGAGGAAATAAAGAAAGAATTTAATAGTTTACTTGGAGAAGCTATTAATATTGGTGAAGTTGATGGTTTTGACCGCTACGAACAGTTTAGTGCAGAGTTAAATCAAAAAATTGCAACTGAAGGTAGCGGTTTACAATTAAACCAAATTCCAGAAAATAGTGATTACCAAAAAGCTCTAAAAGCACTTCCTAACCGTCCAAGAGAACTCAATCAAGAAGATTCTCCAGTACCAATTGTTCCTGCTAAAGCTTTACCAGAAAAGAATATAACTAATATTCAATTAAATACTAATGCCACAGTTGCAGGAATTTCACAAGTCTATCAAAACACGGGTGAGATACAAGTAGTAAATAATACAAAATTAGAAGCTAAGAATCAACCAATATTACTACCCAACTCGCGTCAAGCCGATCCAACTAAAGCTATCGAAATATTGGGTAAGGTAAGCGAGGAAAAAGTAGAACAATTGCGATCGTATCTTGAAACCCACCTCAAACCTATACTTGAAAATGACAAATCCAACTACGCATTACTGAGACAAGTCGCCTGGATCGGTGCAAAATGGGATTTGAAGGATAAAGACTTCAAGCCAGGGGTACAGGACGACTCTTTGATGGAACTTGTCAAACAAGTATATCCTGACGCTGATATTGTGCTGGTAACTTATTCTGAGAACCCTGGTGCTGGGATTAACTACCACCGCGATGACTCCTACGCCGCGACGGAAGCCCGCAGCATTAATATCGGAAATTCTGACTGGGGCTATCGTGCTGCTAAGGAACGAATGGCATGGACTAGGGAAGAGAATCAGGACGCACCATACCAAGAGTTTAAACTTGAGTCGGGTACAGTAACCCGCTTCAACTGCAAGAACGAACACGCCGCACTGAATACTGAGGCTGGCAGATGGTCTATCAACATCTGGTCAATTAAAAATGACCTGGGCAGAGAAAACAGCGTTCGCCAAAAATTTGAAAACTTCCTCACCTCAAACCAACCTCCGCGTGCGGTAGTCCAAAGCAACAACGACCTCACCATCAAAGCTAACGAGTGGACACCAGGGGGAGAAATTAAAGTAGAGCGCAGTTATACCAGCCTCAGAGAATTCACCCAAAACATACCCTCACACCCTTCAAACCAACCAACTGTCGAAGAAATTATCGCCATCGGGAACTCTACTGCGGCACGCGCTGCTAATTCTCAGATTCCAGACAACGCGACTATATCTGGCAAACCAGTACCAATGGTTTATTCGCTGCATCTGCACGGCGAAGCTGCCGCACTACCAGTTGATACAACCATTGATGCTATGCGCGGACACGGTAGGATACACACTACCAGAGGTGTAGACTACCAAAAAACTTATGGTATCAATGAGGGAGATATTGCGATCGCCCTTGGTAAAAACGGCGAGCAAGTTGCTTTTCGGGCAGGTAAACAATACAAAATTACCACCCAAATGATTCAAGACCCAAGTTACCAGCAAGCCTGGGCGAGATGGGAGAAGCATTCACCAAAAGAACTTACCCAAACTCAAGCGAGTAAGAGTCAGGTATATGGCTTATTCATGGAGCCACTAGGAGATTATGTCAATGGCAAAATTGTTCCGTTCCTAACCATCGAAAAACAAGCTGCAACTCCAGTAAATATCAGCCCAGACTCTAAAGATGGGCTGGGAGTAGCACTCAGCCTTGCCACTGCACTCGCCAAAGAACAAGGCAAGCTGCAAAACGATTACCAAGTTTCAGTCAAAAATAATCCAGAAGCCCCCGCCGGGCAGTATGGAGTAGAAACCCATGTCCAAAAACCTCAAGGGGTAGCATACGCATCCGCCGAACACGCATTTAATCATCAAAAGCAGTTGTATCCATCAGTTGATAAATACCAGCTAATGGTAGAAGTGCTTCAGGCTAAACTTGAACAACATCCCCGGCTAACTGAAGCGATCGCCAAACGAGGGGGAGTCAATTGGTTAGAGAACTGTACAAGCATTACTAATGCCCAGGATCAACAGTGGCAGGGTAAGGGTAAAGAATCGGCATTTATTCAAGCCCTTAGCGAAGCGTATATATATGTAATTGCAAAATCACAACAAACTACAGTACAAACCCAGCAGGACAAGTCTCAACAGACTGCTCTGTGGCCCACAAATCCAGTCTCCCAACTCGAACCTATAAACGCCGCCGTCGCTGAACACATGAAAAAAGACATTGCGATGGCCCAAATAGCTACCCAGTTTATCGGTAAATCAGCTGCACCCCCCGGTACACCTTCAAGCACACGAAATTACGAGCAAGCATGGGGGGAACGCACCAACACAGGAAATTACTCAAAAGAAGACATGATTATGGTGTCCGGATCTGGCCCGTGGCGTGGAGTAACAAGCGAGCAAATTGCCCAAACATTTGAAAATCACTATAAACCCTTACTTGATAAGGCAATAGCAGTGAAAAGCTCTTTTCTAGTCGGAAATGCACAAGGAACTGACCAATTAGTTCAAAATTATCTTCAAGAAAAAGGGTACAAAGTAGAACAAACTTCCCAAGGATATGCAGTATTTAATCCTGTAGAAAACACCAAAGTTAGTAGCGATATTATTTCTACCAATACACAAGTATCAGATAACTCATTAATTGCTAAAGACAAGAACATTTTTTCATCACAACAAAGCCAACAACCAAATATTCACCAAGCACTCGCATCACCTGCTCAACCCAAAATGCAGCAGGTTGGAGCGATGGATAGTATTATCGAGCGGATGAAAGCTAATACAGTGCAAAATCTCCAAGACTGGTATATGGCGGCTGAAAAACTCGGTAAATCAGACACATATCTCAATAGAATTCAGGAGATAACTAATTTATACATTCAAGAAAATATTAGTCTTGAGAATGCTTTTAAGGCAATGGAACAAGACATTAAAGATTTAGAAAAAGTTAATGAGATGACCAGTCTTGCTCAACGTGTAGTTAAGACGATTGGACAAGAAGATATTAATGGCATTATGACAGTCCAAACAGAAAAATATCAGATTGCTACTCAAACTCAAAACCAAACTTATTTAGTTAAGGATAAAAAAGATAATATCTTGTTATATGTCAAACAAGGAAAAACTCAAGTAAGTAATATTAGTGATGAAACATTACAAGATTTTCAAGTTATGAGCGATCGCATCAATAATGCACTCAAAGATGTCAAAAAAGATTTAGTAGAAAGGTAATTTTACTATGAAAGAACTAATCGAGTTTCCAGTAGAAGGTTTAACGCCAGCAATGCAAGCTTGTCTCCTCAGAGAATTAATCGCACAGCTTAATATACCTGATGAGAAATTTGAAGAATATGCAAAAAATCCTCCAACTGCTGAGGAACGACAAGAGGCTGTGTTAAAGTTAAATTCAGAAATGAATAGAATCAGTGAAATAGCACAAGAGGAAGTAAAAGTAAATTCGACAGAAATTGAAACTGTCAATTTTATTAATCCAGCTAGTCCAGAGTCATCTTTACAACCTGAAGTAAACCAGTCTAAAGACAATACAATTGAACCAGACGTTCTAAAAAACTTTACAAATAAAAATGACGACAATAATGGCAACTTAGTAGAAGATAGTCAACACGATAAAGTACAATCTATTATCGCTAATTTTCAAATTCAACAATTTGTTATACCTGTAATTTTAGACCGCTTAAATCTATTTGGAAAACCAGACAAAGAGACACAAAGTATCCTTTGTAAAGGCGAGGCATATACTGCAAGCCTAAAATTAGAAGAAGATTCACAAACTCTTAGCCTTGATAGAAATTCGCCTGATTCAGAAGCAAGCCAAGAAGCACTCCTAGCATCTCGTAATAATAGCTCAGAGAATTACTCTATCATCATCAATAACCTTACCCATAATGAATTTGAACGGTTTAAGGCTCTGTTCGATGAGCAACAAGCACGCCGCGAACAGAACCAACAACAATTCAAAAACCAGGATGCTGTTCAAGAGATAGATTAAATTAAATCAACCCAAAGCACACACCATACGAAAAAGCTATAAACCCCAAAACTAGCTTGTTATTAAAACTCAAGGGAGTTTTGGGGCAAATAATAACCGCAACAGAAAAATAGTAAAAAGACGCAGTAAAGTCAAACAAACTCGTTGGGTTAATAGGTAATCTACCTAACCCGACCAAACATAGCATTGTTATTAAAGACCAAACAACAATATTTTCTATCCATACTAAAAGTTTATTGATATTCATAAAAAATCGTTTATTACTCCCTAAACTTGATAAATACTATTAAAACTAAAACCGATCAATAAAGTTGCCTAGTAAATAGATTGCTTAATGAAAACTACACAAACCATCCTATCACTTTATAAATTTTTAAAAAATGGTAATAAAGTTTTTAAATAAGCTGATTAATTTATAGTAACTGTAAAGATTAAGAAACACTAAAAAGTACGTGCTATAAGTATTACTATCAGGGACAATACTAAACCAAACAGTATGTAATATGAAACCTATTAATGTTGTCATCATTGAAAATGAGAACATATCTAGGTTTGGTGCGGCGACAATATTATCTGAAACTGGTAAAATCCAGGTATGTGGCCTTGCTAAAACCGGAAAGGAAGGAATAGAAACTGTTGACCAACAAAAGCCAGATATCGTGGTGATAAATATTGATTTACCTGATATCAATGGCACTGAGGTCATAAGTTTAATTAAATGCAAACACACGTCAATTAAAATAGTAGTTATGACTGCAAATAGCAGTCGAGATACCATTAACGCAGCAATTAGTAATGGCGCAGACTGCTACTACTGTAAAAATAATGCCAGAGAAGAAGTAGGAGAAAGATTCATTGAAGCAGTAATGGCTGCATACAATAATGAATCATGGATTGACCCAACTATTAATCGTATTTTGATTGATAATCTTAGGTCAAATGACACAGCCGATAAAAATTCACTAGATTTGTTAAGTGATTTCTCTAATAAAGAAATTACAGTTCTCAAATTAGCGGCTGGTGGCATGAAAAATAATGAAATTGCTAATGTCATGTATGTTTCCGAAGGTACAGTCAGGTCATATTTACATAATTCATTTATCAAGTTAGGAGTCAAAGATAGATTAAACGCTATCCGTGAAGCTATCCGCCTGGGAATCCTCAGCTTTGCAGACATGAAAATCGAAGAAGAAGTTACTCAAGCAACCCACACAAGAGTCAAAACCAACCAAAATAGTCAAAAAGATACAGTTAAAACAAGTAATAAGGGATACAAAGGCTGGGTTGCCTAGAAAATTAATCAACTGCAATTATGCAGCCGCCTGAATACTTCTTCTGCTGGCGGCAAGTTTTGATAATGGCAGCGTTTCTAACATAAATACTACGTGCTACCTTACCTTCATTGGATTTAGCCCAATCCAGAAGCTTTTTATCTTCGGGTTGTAAAATAGCAGTTCCAGAAGCCGCCTGTTGAAAAGTTACACTTCCAGCAATAGTTTTGTATGTAAAAACACCAATTACAGATCCCAAAGCCAGTACAAAACCCAACACTCCCGCTACTTGTGCCAATCGCCAATTACTTACACCCAACAGAGGCAACGCCCCGCCAGCTTGCTTAGTCATATTAATTAAATCCTTAGCGGCTTGGGCGATCGCACTTTTTTGTTGCTGTATTGCCACCTTAGAAGCACTATTAAGCTTATCGTCCACCATGTCAGTCCAACCCACCACAAGCGAGTCAAGCCTACCGGGTAGCTGCTGCAACGCAAATTGGGTTGTACCTAGTTCCGCGTATAGGTTAAACAAGGGGTCATCAGGTCGAACACCCAATTTAAGTATCCAATCAGTGACCTCTGCTTTCTTTTCTTCAGAATATTCTGCAATTACTTTTTCAACAACTTTTGCAATATTGGTCATAGGTTGTTTAAACAGTTAATTTAAAACCTCACTGTCAATTTGGTAATGCTCATACTTACCATTCTTCAGATTCAATATCTTCATTTACATCAAAATTGGAAGGATGTTGTTGATTTGTACCTACAGAAGCTTGTTCTGTACAGTTCTTACTTAGCCCTAAATAATTAGAAGCAATCTCATTAGAAACAATAGAATTATTAAAATTCTCCATCCAGTTAAATACTATCGAACGCTGAATAGTATTAAGAGGGGAGTCAGTTTCAATAAGTTGAGCATAGGGTAAACCAGTATCCTCAAGCAACTGGTAAAAGTCGTTATACAAACCCCCCAAAACTAGCTCCAAGCCATTTAATTTTTTAATATCAGCTTGGAATCTACTACCTTCATAGCATCGAAATTGCTTGCCAAAGTAATAATTTTTGATAACAACATAGTCAACTTGACTACCAAAATGGTTGTATAAATCCTCAAGATAATCTTCAACACAGTCTTTACGGTGTGATATCGGGTGCAAGAAAGTAACACGATATCCGAGATGGTTAAGATTCCCTATCAGTGAAACATCTTTATCAAAAAACTTGAACTCTTGATGGTTTTGACCTGGCATATCTGTCAAAACTACATCAATATTTGGAAACATTTCTAAGTCAAGTAATAATCTATCCGAATCGCCCCTAGACAATCCCAAATGGTTTATTTCAAAACCTTTTGTTTTATACATCGATAGCTTGTTACGATAACCGTGGTAGAAAACACGCGCATTGCATTTACTTTTCAAGTACAATTCCAGCAAGAGCCTAGAAACTGTGGACTTACCCACACGAGCATCACCCGATGTAATTACAAAACGCTTTCCAAACATAAAAACCAAGCAACCTATTCAATTAAGCAGCTATATCTTCAGATGGTAAATTTGCATCTTGGTTTTTAGCTTTTTCTTTTTCTTCGTTTTCTCTAAGCTCTTTAGATTTTTCCACAACTGCTGGGTAGTAACAGTCATCTGGTTGTATATCAAAACCCAATAAATTAAATGCTGGCTTAATTTGCGTTTCAAACTCAGCAAGCCAAGATTTAATTCTTGACTTAATTACAATATTTGTCTCTCTATGAGTCTGACCTTCATTAAAGGTTAAAGCATGGCGGTCAATAAAGTCATAAGACTTGTAGAATAAATCTGGCATTACAAGTTCTATTAGACCTTCTGCAAGCATATTCTGACGTAGGGAAGAGTCATTATATCGCTCAAACTTTTCTTCTTCACCATGAAAGAGATTTTTGACAACAATATAATCTACTTGGTCTTTACAAAGTTCACGGAGTTTTTCTAAAACATTTATAGAATCAAGAACTCTACTAATCACTGAAACCATTGTCACTCGACAATTAATTTCAGTTTTCAGAACTTCAAAAAATGCAAACTCTTTGACATAACTTTCAAAGAAACCTCCAGATTGTGCAGGTAAGTCTAATAATGTGATAGGACAATCACTCTCATCTAGATTAATTAATAAATCGTCAGCACCACCTCTATGAAAAATATCAATATAACGTATTATAGGACGGTAATCTTTTTGAAAATATCTTTCTATCTGAGGATTCCTTAAGTCAGCTTCATAAGCAATACAGGGTAAATTTTTATTAATGTAAAGTTGAAATATTGCTCTTGCAAAGGTACTTTTACCTACGCCACCTTTATCACCTGTTATAATTATCAGCCGCTTTTGAGGCTTACTATTAGTATTGGAGGAAGTATTATTTGACATGGCTGGTTGTTCTTTATTTTTTTGAGGCATAATATTTTTTTGCAAAGTAAATAAACTTTGTTGTATTAGATTAATGTCAATCTAAAATTTTAAATTTGTAAACACAAAATCAATAGATTAAATTAATGAAATAAAGAAATTAGCAACTATATTGCTCAACAAAGTTTTCCTAATTTATTTTGAATAAACTACTTTGAGTATGTAACCTTTCGTTCAAAAAGCCAAGCAACAAAATTCCACATTAAACCAACATTTGTTGATATGTAAATTAGTCATAAATTTTATGTCGTTTAAAGTAACTTGACTTTCAAAAAAGGCATTATGATATTTTGATCGGAAATAATCTATGAGTGAAGTACGAGCTGATTATGATGGTGCTTGGAAGGAAGGTGTAGAACAATATTTTGAAGCGTTTCTTGCATTTTTCTTTCCAGAGATTCAAGCAGAAATTGATTGGCAACGAGGCTATGATTTTCTCGATCAAGAATTGCAACAATTGATAAGAGAATCTGAAATTGGTAAACAATTTGTTGATAAGCTAATCAAAGTTTGGCTAAAAGATGGAAAGGAAACTTGGTTGCTTATTCACCTGGAAATCCAAAGCCAAGTAGATACCAACTTCCCTAAACGGATGTTTTCATATCACTACAGAATCTTTGACCGTTATAACCAAGAAGTTGTTAGCTTGGCAATTCTGGGGGATAATCAAGCCAATTGGCGACCACAAGAATATAGTTATGGTCGTTGGGGATGTCGATTGAGTCTTCAGTTTCCCATTGTCAAGCTACTGGACTATGAATCTCGTTGGTCAGAATTAGAACAAAGTGATAGTCCTTTTGCCGTTCTGGTGATGGCGCACCTGCGAACACAAGCGACAACTCAAGATTTAACTGGTCGTTTGCAGTGGAAGTTGAGCTTAATTAAACGAATGTATGAGTTAGGCTATAGTAGAGATAAAATCCAGCAAATCTTCCGGTTGCTAGATAGATTAATGACTCTACCACCGGAGTTAGACTTAAATTTCAAAGCAGAATTGGAGCGTTTTGAGGCTGAACAGCAAATGACATACATAACAAGCGTAGAACGCATAGGTATAGCAGAAGCTACCCAGAGATATATTGCTCAAATCCTAACAATTCGATTTAAAGATGTTTCTACTGAATTAGTAGAAAAATTAAATAAATTATATGATATTGAGTTATTGAATCAATTGTTAGAAAAAGCAGTAACTACAGGTTCAATATCTGAGTTTGAGCAACAATTAAGTCAAGAAAATACAGATACATAGTGTTAAAGCTGCAAGGAACGCTGACCGTATAGTCATAAATTCTAACTACCAGCTAACTTTTTTTGCTTTCAAATACAAATTAATTCCCCAATCAAATCTGCTGCCCGCTCTCCATATTTTTGTTGAATAGCGTCCCTGTACGGCAAGCAATCTTCACTTAAAAAGTTACGAATAAATAGAGAAAAATTAAATCCTCTTTTCGAGTCCACGTATTCTGCTAATTCAATATTAAACAGTGATTTAAATTCATCCTCTCTTTGTTTGATACCAATTCTGTATGAAGATGCGCCAAACTGCGTCAAACTGATAAATGAGTGCATTGAGTAATTTTGTGATGAGTCGTCCATTCCAAGTCGAGATATCAGAAAGCCAAAAAGAATTAGAAAAAGCTCTCAAACATGCTACAACAGCAAGCAGCAAAGAAAGATTACAAATGCTTTATTGGCTCAAGAGTGGTCAAGTCAGCAGTAGGCGATCGTTGGCAGAACGTTTAGGGCGTGATGAAGCAACCATAACTCGTTGGGTGAGAAAGTATAAGGATGAAGGCAAAAGGGGCTTGCTGGAAGTCAAACATGCACCCGGCAAAGCCGCGAGTATTAGTGGTTCAGACTTAGAACGCTTGGAAAGGCGGTTGCAGGAACCATCTGGATTTACTAGCTATGGTCAAATTCAACAATGGCTTCAAAGCGAATTAGGGCTTTCACTTGCCTATAAAACAGTCTATGAAGTGGTTCGCAGTCGTTTGGGTGCGAAATTAAAAGTGCCTCGTCCTCAAAGCACCAAACAACATTCAGAAAGTCTATCTCACTTTAAAAAAAACTGCCTCTAGCATTCAAATTCTTGCAGGAGGAATTTGGATCGGGGAAACGATTGAGGTACTTGTGTCAGGATGAAACACGTTTAGGATTAAAAACAATTTCAGGACGTTTAATTACAGCTAGAGGAGTTAAACCTGTGGGTTTGAGCCAATGGCAACGCGAAAATTTTTACTTATACGGAGTCGTAGAACCCTTAAATGGATACAGCTTTTTCTATGAATTCCCCTACCTGAATGGTGATTGTTTTCAACACTTTTTGGAGTTACTGTCTGCTGACCTTGGTGATGATATCGCAGTTATCCAGTTCGACCAAGGATCTTTCCACAAAGCCAAATCTCTCGATATTCCAGATAACATCATCCCGATTTTTCAACCTCCTCACTCTCCTGAACTCAACCCCATTGAGCGGTTTTGGGAATTTCTCAAATCTAAACTGCAATGGGAAAATTGTAAAACACTCACACAACTACAGCACAAGTTAACTGATGTTCTTAAAGAAATTACACCTTCGATGATTGCCTCTCTCACTTCCTACGACTTTATTCTTGAGGCTTTATTTGGCGCAGCTTCATAAAGAATTGGTATGAGTGCTGAATATTTAGTTAAATTGTTGGTTTGGAAGATTAGTTCAACTGCTTGATTAAACAGTTTTTCCATTAAGATATCTTTCATATCTCCTTCTATATTTTTGTACCAAATTTTACTCACAAGTATAATAACTTCTGTAAAGCTGAATCACCTCTTTTTGTGCAGTTAAAATCTAAAATAACAAACATCTTCCCGCTTGATGTCCCTCATCTTTCCCAAAATTTTTCGCTCTCTAACTCCAAGGAAAATGGTAAACATCCAGGATTGGCAGTCGCCCACTCCTTAGCTTCTGCAATTAGAGTTTCGTTACCCGAATCGAGGTAGAATTGCATTTTGGCACGTTGCTCTAAGCGATCGCGCTCCTTGCCGCCAATTAAGCGTCGTGCAATCAAGCAATACTCTCTAACTACACGCTTAGCGTGAGATGTGGACTGGAGTCGCAACTTAGTCAGTTTTTTTAGTTCTGACAAAGTAAGAGTTTCAGTTGAGTCGCTTGAAAATATATTTTGGTTGCTAACTTCAGCTTTTTGTGAGGTATCAGGCGGTAAAGTAGTAGGTGGAATACTAACAGAATTAATTAATAAGTTTTTATTATTACAATTTTCATCTGTGCTGGAGTTAGAAAAGTATTTAAAATCCTTATCTGAATTACTTTCACTAACATTTTCAGGTAATTGTATAATATTTGAAGAAGCTAATGAATTATTAGAATTATTAACAGCTGAATTTAAAGACAAATCTTCTGACTGTAATAAACTCAACTGCTCAAAATTAATATCAATAAATTCACTAGATTCAGCTCTTCGCTGTGAAACAAATGGTTGCCCTTGAGAATTAGCAACGTCGTGAAGACTAGAAGCTGCCTGATGCCCTGTAGGGGCATCGGCAGCAGGAGGTAAAAGGTTACAAAAAACCTTCATATAGAAAGAATGAGCGTAACTCTTTACTCCACAAGGATTTTGAGTCTTTTGTTTTACAAATAAGCTTTGAAATTCGTAAAATTGCCCGTTCTCTCTTGATTGATAAGGGTTTGAGCTATTTTCTGCCCAAGGATCTAAAATGTAGCGTGTGGGATGCCACAAATGTAAGTGCTTTTGTAGAGTCTCTTGGGAAATAGTTTTGTTAAAGCGGCGTTTATACTCAGCACGTATAGCTTTTGCCCGTTCAGTAGCCCCTGCTGGTAACCCACTACCCCACTCTATTGCTGTTACTACTATCTGGATGCGTCTTTGGGCTTGTTGGCTACGTTCCCAGTTCTGCTGGTGGCGGCGGTCAAATGAAATTACGTTATCTTTGGGTTGATCAATCCTGCTAACACCTGCTATGGCTTCTGCAAATGTGTTGACGAATGTACCCAACAGCCGTTCGGGATAACTAACGTAGGCACTGTACCATTTGTTACGAATCGTGCATTCTACCCAATGCCGTACTCTAGCTTCGATTTCATGTTGGTGTCGGCAATATTGCTTATAGCCAGGGGCGTTAATTGCAGTGGAGAGGCAAAATTCGACTAATTTATCGCTTCTTAAGTCTAGAAAGACGATTCCGTAGCCTGCAAAGATTTGTAGGAGGGTGTTTGTTTGTCCTTGTCCCGTCCAACCGATCGCTATTGTTTCTTCCCAGTTGGCACGCCACTGTGCAGCATCAGCAGACTCTTGCTTACGATATCTCTCCTGTGCAATTTGTTTTTTGGCTTTGTTCGCTACCCGTTTTAATTTGGTTAAATCTTGCCGACTTGCTGCGCGATCGCAATAGTCAAGGAAGATAAAAACTGAGTCGCTAATTGCTTGTAAATCATCATCAAGTAAAAATGACCCGCTACCCGGTTGCATGGGACAACGGATGGCTTTGTAGTTGGTTATTTGTTTGGCACTATATGGTTTAGTGTTGGGGAAGATTTCTAGATGTCCTTGACGCAGGATAAAGCCTGCATTTCTCAAAGTAATTTCTAAGGCGCAAGCTACGGCAAAGGTAGGCAGGGGAGATGCAAAGTTTAAAATCAAGTGATAACCACCACTAAAGCTGGACTGGAGAATGACGATATCGACTATGCCGATTTCCTCTAGTGCCGCTTTGATGCGATTTATGGATTCAATGTTATGGTAGTCGCCAAAACAATCTAAATCGATTGTGGCGTAACGGGTTGTGTTGTCAAAACGCAGACCTACTAATTTTGACTTATCTTGGTGCAGCTTCCACAGTTGGGAAGGTTGCAGATAGTAATCGATAGTGCGCCATGCTGGTTTTGCACCTTCTACTAAAGAAGGGGCAACTATCGCCCCAAATGGATGCCAAAAACGCTCTACGTAGCGTTTACCCAATGATTCTGAGGGTAGGTGG
This sequence comes from Nostoc carneum NIES-2107, assembly GCA_002368155.1. GTDB lineage: Bacteria > Cyanobacteriota > Cyanobacteriia > Cyanobacteriales > Nostocaceae > Aulosira > Aulosira carnea. Next base: position 143,882 of record AP018182.1, on the reverse strand, counting down.
GGTTTGATTTTCTTTTTTGCAGGCTGTGAAAGACTTAATTGGGGCCTGTTATCAACATCTGCCCCGAAATCTTCTTGGAACATGAGTGACTGTCCTGATGGTTTTAGTGCATCAGGTAGCCTCGCTGTTGGTCAAAATGTGTTAGCCTAAATTTGAAATTTTTGTTTTATTAAGAAGCGGTTGGTTATCCGCTTGTTGGAGGCGACTGGTAATCGTCTCATGGTTGAAAGCAAACAGAGGTTATACTTGTTTAGGCTTAGACATACGTAGGCTTAGGCTAAGATTTAGTCCACCACGCTTCACCAACAACAATGCGGCTACCCAACTTTTTTTTGAGAGCTATTTAAATACGTCAGTTCTAGCAAGGTTGTTACTAAATCTAGAAAATAGTTTTGGAATAAGAATCCAAAGCTAGTAACACCTGAAAGTGTCACCAAAAATTGGCAGAGATTAGTACAATGGGTGAAGATGAAATTACACTCCACCAACGAATTTAAAGACAAAAAACAGTCAAATACATCCATACGAGTTCGGCACCCAAAATATGAACTCGTACTGCAATCAGTATTGAGATGCTAATCTATTAGGTAACGTTAAATTGTGGGATAAATTCTCTGCTAGATTAACTGCTCACAGCTACCTATGCAGCACGAATATTATCCTTTTTTCTATTTGTAGACATTTCCATTGCTTGCATTTGGCTCTTATAGTCCTCCCAAGTTTTTTCAAATACGTCAGACTCATACATCCGCAATAAAACCTCCTCTTTATCAGTTAAATTTGGTAGTTTTAACAATTCAGCTAAAGATACCTGAACTGGGAAAACATCACTAAACTTTTCCATTAAGTGAAGAATTCTTGCTCTCTGTTCAGCAGATGGTTCATCTTGCAACTCTGCATCAATCTGTCGCGGGCGTAGATTCACGATTTCTAGGTTCATATTTACTAAATTCCTTAATCCAAACACAACAAATTCATTAGTTATACCAATAACACGCCCCACGATTTCCAACTTTGTCCGCAGTCTTTCCTTAAATTGATATACTTGACCAACTTGGAAACGCCGAAACGGATTGCGATCGCCATTCCGCATCCAAGCGATACCATCACTTATACTACCTATCTCGTCTGTTTCAATCAGGTCTATCACCTGGTCACAGATATCTTGATTGCAAACAAACTTGTACGCTGCATCAATACTTCGGTTAAATTCCGCCTCCAGTGCAACAACTGCCTTAAATTTTTGCAGTTCCCTTAATTGAGAAATATATTCAAATACTTTTTTACCCTTGTGATAACTGCCAACACTTATCCTTAGATTCTCTGAAACCTCCTGAATCACAGGTTTACCCTTATTTAATTGAGTTTTATTTTCATCTATCGAAGTGTTCAAATTTGAATACTTCGTTTCATTCAAACGACGGGCACTTTCGCGTTGTCTTTCTTTCGCTTGGGGACGAAGTACGCTCTCCCAGTACTGCCCCTCGTGAAATTTTTGGTAATGAGTCTTTCCGCCTTCTCGATGAAGATTAAAATCCAGCACTAATTTCAAATCTTCTTCAGGCGAACTAGACTCGACAAATTCTACTTTCACAGCAGAAATTCCCAACTGGCGGGCTATCTGCAAGCGGCACTTACCTGCCAAGACAACATTTACACCAGTGCGTGCAGATACCTTTAAAGATTCCAGAATCCCTTTTTCCGAGATACTTTTTTCTAAAGCGGGACGATCCTCATATTCACCATATATTTCTATCAGCTTCGGATGAACTACCAACTCCGCAGGAGAAATATATACAATTGCCGGATTATGCACCTCAGACATATTGATACTCCGGGTCACAAATTGCCTAAAAAAGATAAGTTCAATTTTGAAAAGCTTAAGCAGAAAGTAGAAAAACTCAAGCAGCAGGACTGATGGCACTTTCTACTGTGAAAGTGATATTTTAAAAAAAATAATTAATTTTTGTAAATAATGAACAATTAATTATCAAACAATCTCCCGAAGAGAATTTTTGCAGTAGAAAACTATTATTATTAACCCATTTAAAACCAATTTCATTGAAGAGATATTTTTTGGTGTTATTTTTGGGAAAAATACATCTACCGAAAGAAAGATTTGTAAAACTGGCTAAACTCATGATATGATGTCTCTAGTTAATTAAATTGACAAAACAATGTTCCGCCTTGTTTTACTAACAGGTGGCTTGTTTTCTCCTCAAAGCCCTGGTGCAAACAGGGCTTTGGGTGGGTTTTTAGAAAAAATGAACGCTACAAAAAGAGTATATCAGGCTTCATTCCATTTGGCAAAATTGTACAGTAAAGAGGGGTAAATTTTTAGATGCCTCATCTTCAGATATTAAATTCTCTTGAAAAACAAGCACTAGAACACATAGCGGCAACGAGCAGCGATGAAGTTAGCAAAAGAGCGAAAATTCTGCTAGGGCTAAACGAAGGCAAAAAATATGTAGCTTTAGCCCAAGAGATTGGTGTAACCGAAAACTCAATAGCAAAGTGGAAGAAAAGATGGACATCAAGTACCATCTTGTCAGAAACCCAGGAGTCAGCGATCGCAAAAGCTAATGAAGTATTGGGTGTCAACGTAGGCAGACCTAAGAAGTGCAAAAGTACAGAGGCAAGCAAAATTGTCGAAATCAGCGAATGGAGCAAGAACCGAAAACCTAGTCGCTCAAAGCACCACTACCATATGCAGGTAGCAGAAGAAGCCGCTAGGAGAGGTTTACCAACACTATCGCCAAGAAGTATAGGACGCATTTTAGAAGCTCAACCTTAATAGAAAGAGTCATCAAGCAAGTATTATCCTATCCCAAGGGAGTAGTTTTGCAATCCCAGTTTTTACCGAGGCTTTTCACCAAATTTTAATTCTAAGCAAGCATTTCCACACACTCGACCACTTGAGCAGAGGTCACTTGTTGCGCGATTAGAAAGTCAACGAGTCCATCGAGTTTTTTATGGTTGTAGACGGTAGAATAGCCTTGAATTCGGCGTTCTTTGCAGAACTGTCGCAGCTTCCGCGCACCTAAATCCAAAAGCTTCTTCCTTTCTTCCTTAACGTCTACTAGCACAAGCTGTCTAGCTTCATCCGCAACCCCAGTTTCAACAACTGGCGGCGCAGTTTCAATAATGGAAGATTCTGGTTTGGATAATTCTTCCCGAACAGAAACAGCACCAACACTAGTCAAATTCCCATGAGTTTCCAAAACTGGCAACTCTTCAGAAATCACCCCAACGCTATTACTAACTTGAAGTGATACTGATTGAGCAGGGACAAATATCACATAGAAGATTGGGAAGACCATCAAAAACAACTCGATTGGAAACAAAACATCATTAACAGATTGCACAAAAGGCGATATTGCAAAAGCAGACATAATGTGGTTCCTCCATGAATTACTGATGGGCGGCGTTATAGCGACTTACCACCCAGTAGCGGGGGAAACCCCCGTACTGAGTGAAAGCTTTTATACGTATCCCAACTGATAGCAGGAGGAAGGAGGGTAAATTGCCTTTTTAAGCAATTAGATGAACTAAGTTTTCCAAAATTTGCAGTTGTTAAATTGGAGAAATTACCAGTTCAAGATACAGAAATTGCAAAAATGCGAAATGCGATTTTTCCGGCTTGTACTCGCAGCTTTTAGAAACTTCCTTATTCATCTCAGCACTCCAGATTTTTTACTCTTAAGGTAGTTAACGTAGCTAACCAAGTTGTAGTTATATCTGAGTTCTTGAGGAACGAAAGTTGAGTAAGGATGCAGTGATACACCATCACGGCGAAAGCGATGACAGGGCGCATATATATCAAAAAAGATAGATATTTCATCTCCATCAACTTCGATTTGAGCTATGCCCTTGAGTTCCTTTGCAAACTCTAAAACTCGTCCTGATGCTACGTAGTCAAAGACCACTACATTTCGAGTACGGAAATACTGGATGTAAGAAAGAAGTGTTGCTTCCATACCAAGCTCAAGCAGTCTGTCAGAATGTTTAAGCAAGATACCGGAATAAGAAAAAGAAAACCTACGGTTAGCGTATTCATCCCACAAGATAAGATTGCCGTAAAATTTGTAAATATTCGCTTGATTGGACGATATTTCTCTATTTAAATTTTCGACAACAGCATCATCTTCAAATGGAAACAACGCCTTACGTTCATCCCATTGTTTATCTGGACAGCAACCATTTTTAAACCATCCATGTGGATGAATCCCACAAACAATATTATTGGCACCATGCAGTAACTTACACCCAGCACATACTCGCAAATAGCAAGAACTAAATTCTTCGCTATTAACTGCATTAATATAGCGTCGGTGTATATCTAAATGCTCCTCTAAAGCTTCACAAGGTAAAGGTTTATATGAGGAGAATGTTTGTCCAATTAATCTGTCTGGATCTGTTTCATCATAGATTACTGCCAAGTCGTCAATTTGGTGAGAACGTAGTTCTTCGTAAAGTACGAATTTCCGATATGCTTTTTCCTCAAACCTACAAATAACCAAGCACTTTGAATCAGGATGTCCCTCAAAATTCATCACCTTGTAAGTGTAAATTGAAGGCAGACAATCAAAATTTTCAAAGCTCTCAGTTTTTGTTAATACAAGCAGTTTTATGTCAGCTATTTTTGCAGTTTTTCTACTCGAATTAGTTTCCTCCGATTGTTCAACAATGCTGAAGAAAGCACCGCCCAAGGAAGCAAGAATAATTCCGGTAAAGCCCAATACAATAGCACCAGTGCCAATATAGGCAATTTGTTCAGAGCGTTCTTCCTCAACTATTGGGAATCCGCCCTTAGCTAAATACAATAAGCCCAAACCAGAAAAAGTTGCTACAGTGCCTAAAGCAATAGCAGTTAAAGACACCATTCCAAAAGCAGCATTAAGGTTTCTCAAGCAACTAAACACAAACTTCTTCAACATAATTTATCCCTCCAAAATGCAGGTCACAAGGTTTTTAATTACTCTCGCCCCGGCACAAATTGGGATTTGCTGAGAACTACGCTACTAACCTACCCCTTACTCTATTAACCATTCCAAAACTATTTAATAGATTCGTAATAGTTAATTTTCAGTCTCAGTAGTAGTTTCATTCCCAATGGTGATAGCAAGAGTCGAACTTGCTTTGTTGCTTAAAACAACAATCTAACCGAACTGGAATATCACCAAATAACAATATCTAGAAATCTCATATCTACTTTCCAAAAGTCCAAGTATTAGTTTCGTTTAATTCCAATTCTTCAAAACAGTTAGCAAAATCCGTAAAATGGAAACATCTTAGCTGCATCCGAGATATTAATAGTAAAGAAAAATTTTCTAGTTTAGCCAACTGTTGTAATCTCAATAAATCGTTGCTAAAACTATCGCTAACAAAGTGCAATCTATCAAAATTATCAATCACAAGTAGTCTATTTAATCCATCAGATAATTCGGTTACTATATTTTGCCAATCCTGCTGGTAGTACAAATCAAAACTCATAGGAATAACATCAAAGAGATGAGCCACACTAAAAGGATATTCAAGATTGAGATAAACAGACTTTAAAGTAATATCTTTTAGTAAACAGTTTTTAACAGTAAAAGTCTTACCAATATCCTGTTTACCCCATAAATTAACATTCTTGCCTGCATTTATTTTACCAATTAACCAAGTATATTCTTTATAACGTAACATTACTATTATCCTTTATATAAACTACAATTGGCTTGAGATTAAATGTGTGATTTTTTGATTGTGTCTTTCTAAACTTTTTTTAGAAAATTGGTTAGATATAATAAAATTATCTAATAAAAAATCAGGTGATTGTGAAAGTCTTAACAGCACACCATCATCACCACTACTGCGATGATAGTAATGAACAACGGGTGATTGGATAACTGTCAGGTTATCGTTACGAATTGCTCGCCCTGTAACTAGCCCATCCATGATAAATTTAGCGGCAGCAGCTACATTATCACTATCTCGTGCAAAATTTTTGAGATACCAATGGAACTCAATCCACACTGTACTATCCAAACAAAATTCACATTGTCTAACAAATTCACCAATTAAGTTTGTCCAGTACTTCTTAAGTTCAGCACTTGCTTGCCAACTTGACCGTGCCTGGTTAATAATTTCGTTCATACAAGGGGGTAAAGGCATGGTTAGTTCAAATATCATCTTCACCGCCACCTTTAAAGTTATTTAAAAATTCTTCGACAACGTTTCTAAATTTCTTGTATGACCTACCATCTTGACGGGATAAATTGAATACTGCTTTGACAATTTCATCAAGTTGATAGCCCTTTTGATGCAAATTCATAATTGAGTTTCTTGCTTCTTCGTCAAGCTGCACCTTAAAACTAAAACTGCTCTCAAAATCAGTCTTAGACTGCTTAGTTTTAGTAGCAGTAGTGGCTTTAGATTTGCCATTATCATTACTACTACTCTCGCCATACAGACTAGGGACAAATTCATCAAAGTCTAACCCGGATTTCCATGCTGTATAAGGATCGTTCTGGTTTTTTGCTTCCAAGAGTAATTGCTGGAAGTATTCAGGGTCTTCATCGTCAGCAACATATAAAGCTTGGAGTCGTAAAACTTCAGTCGTCTTGTACAAAAAATCACCGTATCCTAACAAATAAACTGCACGCTTGTCTTTATCGTCCCCCAGGATAATACAACTATCTTCAGGACGGGTTGTAACAAAGGCTGTCTTCGCTGGAAAGTTTGAGCGAATCAACGGGTCTATCACATTTTTGTCAGGTCGTTGAGTATATAACAATACATGAATCCCCGCACCACCCGCTTTTGCAAGCAACTTCATCAGCGCAGTCTCAATGCGATCGCAGTAGTTATCATCAGAAAGTAGGTCAAAACACTCGTCAATTAGACAAATCACTCGTGGCATAACACAATTAGGTGCGAACCGTGAGTTGTACTGTGCGATCGTTTCAATGCTGCTGTGGCGCTCAAATTCCTGGTAGCGCAATTCCATTTCTGCCACCAAGTAATCGAGTAAGTTAGCGGTAGACTCTGCATCACGCGCAACTGGGGCTACAAGATGGGGAAGCCCATCAAATTTACCAAAGGTCACGCGCTTAACATCTGAAAGTGCCAATCGCACAACAGAAGGGGGATATCGTCGCACTAAGTATAAGATTGCGGCTTTCTCAAACTGCGATTTTCCACCCCGCGTCCGCCCACCACCCAGGATATGAGTCACGTTATCGCTATAAAGCGGAATTTCGACATAAGTGCCATCAACATCAACACCACCGGGGATAGACACCGAATAAATGTCAGGTTCGCCCTCAAAAGTAAAGTAATCACGGAAATAAGCAAATTGTCTGTCTAACCTGGGTATGTCAAATACAACTCCCCCAGGCACTACACTCACCATTGGCGCAACTTTTAAGCCTAATTCTTCACCAAGCTGCTGTACTAAGTCATTACCGATATCTTCTACTTTTTTGTAACTAACACCCCGTCCCAGTTTTACCCTAATACGGTTAAAAGTAGGGCCATTTTTGGCATCAATATACTTAGCATTAATATTAAAATCTTCTAAAGTATCAACTAATAGTTTTCCTGCTTGCCCCATAGTTAAAAGATTTGAGTTAATAATCTCATTATTAGCAATTTCGCTATTTAAATATTTAGGTTCTTTTAAAATAATTGAGCCATTAGCTGTCACTTTTAAATCTAATGGTTTACCTGTGGCACGCGCAACAAGCACTGCCGTTCGACAGCAATAGTTTTTAATAAAGTTATCTCTCGATTTATTTGCTAAATCAGTAAAATAACCAGTTTCTTTATTGCTCAAAAATAAATTATAAAGATTCTCCTGAACTACTTTATAACCAATCTGCTTGAGATAAATATTTTTGATTGATTCTATATATTCAAATAAAGATTCAATTGGTGAGCTACTAACTATCTCAATCATTTTTTGATACACGTTATTTTGCTCCCACTGTGAGGGCATTCGATTGAAATGGATATATTCAAGTGCATAACGTACAAACTCGTACTGATTTAAAGTACAGTGTTCTGCACATATTGATAATATTTCATCATCGTTTGTACCTGCAATTACTGATTCGTATATCACCTGAAATAAAAATTCTAAGTTAAATTCAACAACTGGACGTGATAATTTTGCTCTAAAGTCAATCTGCTTTAAAACAGTGTCAGCATAAAAAACCATTGCGTCCGGTAAAGCTTCCTGTACATTCTCTACAATCTCTTCATTGCTCAAACCATCTTGTTTAGCCTGTACAATTGCAGTCCAAAGCTGTTGTTTTTGAATTTCAATATTACCATTAGTGTTATTGTATGGTAGTAACATTACTAAGTTTCACTTTCTAGAAATTTCAAACTTTTGTAAATGTTGCTGATAATAAGTTCTTAATTGAGCAACTGATTTAGCATTTTGATTGTAATTATTACAAGGAAACGAAGCCCAAATTCTACCTACTTTGCATACAGCAGTATCAAACCTTCCTGCTTCAATGTCACTTAAAGCATTATTACGACGAATATATTCAATTGCCATCTTGTCCTGAGAAGCTGGACTAAAATCTTTTAAGTTTAACTTTGGCTGAAGATCATACCAACTTATATCCAACATTTGATAAGCACCAGCCGCAGTCGAACAAACATTTTTACCATTAATAGGAGCGCACTGTTTCTTTAACGGGTGCGTAGAAAAATCATTAAAAGTTCCGTTAAATACTAATTTGCGATAACTTTCTGACTCACTGGTTCCTGTTTCTGCCCAACGAATTGTTGCTAAAAAAGCACTCAAACGTGGTGAATAAAGATGTGGTGAGTAAGAACTTGTATTAACTCTGCTTCTTAAACTATTTGACGACAATGAAGAAACACTATTACCTTGAGAAATTGAGAAATAAATGCCTAAAGTAATTAAGGAAGCAGTTGACAAATGAATGGGTTGAAAACGGGATATAAATTGATGGCGAGGGCTGAAAATCAATCCTGCTAAACCACCAACAATAAACCCAAATTTCCAACTATCAACTGCCTTACCGAAACTACGCACTTGGCAAACACTATCCGCACCCTTGGATACCAATCCACATGGCAGTGAAGCTACTCCGAAAGAAAATGCAACAGAGCAGGCTGCACCAACCACACCTGATATAAAAATCGGTACAATTTGCATTGCTCTTGCCAATAGCTAAATAACTTTCAACGATTAGCTAAATATTCGTGTAAATAAGGACGGGGGTTCTGCGCTACACCATTAACGTGAACCTCAAAATGTAAATGCGGCCCCGTCGAAAACCCCGTACTACCTACTGCTGCAATCATCTGCCCACGGACAACAAGTTGTCCCTGCTGTACATACAGCTGACTGGCATGACCGTAGAAAGTAGATAAACTTCCCTGATGCTGAATAACAACTGCTTTGCCGTAACCATCCCTGTCATCCGCAAAAGCTACTCGGCCAGCATCAACCGCATAAATTGGCGTACCCTTGGCTGCGCCAAAATCAATTCCCCTGTGAAACTTGCGATCGCCTGTAATGGGGTGTGTGCGCCAACCAAATTCACTAGTTACAGGAGTACCAGCAGCAGTAGGAAAGGCAATTCGATCGTTATTTAAAACCTTATTGCTAACAACAGTTCTAGGTAGTATTAGACTCTGGAAAGATTTAACTAACAATTGAGATTCAATCCATCCAGAAACCTGGGGAATGACCATAGCTGCAATGACAACCGAGGTTGCGATCGCATATCTCCAACTTTCACTCGAATTAGTATCGGCTGTCTCATCCAAACTAGTTACAGTCGAATTACTAACCTCCTTTTTACCGTCAGTTTCAAAGATTATTCGCATTGTCTCAACGCCTTTTTGCATTAGCAGGATAAACCTGCCAACAACCAATCTTTGCAGTACTCAATACTTCCTCAAAATCATTCTGAGCTACACGGCAATCAGGAGAATTTAGGCCATCTCCGGATGTTGCAGATTCCTTAACTTTAGAGGAATAGCGCGTAGAGACAGAATTAGAAGATATATTCACGCTAGGTGCAGCAGTAGAAACAGCAGTCGGCGATAAAAATTGAAGCTTTTGTGCCAACGCCACAGCATTACGCCAGTTATAAAACTGCAAATACCCCGGTTGCAAGATATCTGCAATCCACACCAGCAGTACGAACCAAAAAATTGCCTTTACCGACATTATTCCAATTGTTTAACCACAGGCAGGGCAAAAGAAGGAACTTCCTTGGGTACAACTTCAATCTTCTTCCCAGCTGCATATCCTGGCCCGGTGTAACTGCCATTAAGGAGAAAATTCAACAGCATTATTAACAACCACACTCCCACAGCAGCGACACCCACAGGAGATTTAATTACATCTGATAAAAAATATACTGGATACCAGCCAAATCTCCAGGGATTTTGTGGATGCAACCTATGTGCTTTCCAAGTCTCAATGTAAGGAATTTCTATCTGAGGAACTCTCGGCTTATAAGCAGTAGGTGCATTAATATACCTAACTTCTACGGGTTGAGTATCATAAGTGGTCATAGGAGAAACGCTAGGTTGCTGATTTACCATTCCTCCTTGCTGTACCTGCTGCAACATATTTTGCAAGCGATTGGCAGGCACAATTGCTCCACCTTCAGAATAATCAACATCAAAATTACGGCGTTGATTTCTACTCATAATATGACCTCAAATTAACTAACTAGCTGGCGGGTTTATTATTTATTTGAGAATTAGTATCTTCCCAAAAATCTTCATCTTGAAGTTGGGCGTAAAACTCTTCTGGAGATAACATTCCAGATTGATTTTGCACTCCATCTTCAACAAACTGACTACTATCTACTCGCCCTAATCCAGAAACAGCAGAACGAGGAGAAAATTGAACGACATTTTTAGCAGAAAACTCGTTATTGAATTTCATCCCAGGAGGCGAAACTGGGGGGATTAAAGAAGGCTGAATATCAGTATTAGAAACACCAACATGAAGTTGTTGATTGCCAGAATTTCCCAAGTTATCAGACACTGCATCTGTTTCTTCAACTGCATTGTTATAGTCAGAAATGCCCCAACTCAAGAAACAAGCAAACCCAGCCAAAAATATAACTGCACTCATCCAATGCACTTCTGAATTGGGAGATGGCATCATCTCAACCGTTGTCCGAGTTGAACCTTCCAGGGTAGTACGAATAGGGGTACGTTTGACTGCCGCTACAACATTGAGCGAACACAAAGCTATGCAAATTATCGCAGCAGCAAACTTAACATACATGACATCACTCCCCTGATTTATTAGCAGGCTTTCTGTTAGAAATTGGATTAGGTAATTGCTTCTTCATTTGTTGGAGATATATTCGCCTTTCCTCCTCTTTCTGGCGTATTTTCTCGCGGATATCTGCCACCTGTGCCATCTGCTCTACTGGGTCTAAATAACCTCGCGCCCGTAACAGCTGCGCCTGTGCAAGCGAGTATGGTTCTTGAGCATTCCTAATCTGAATTAGCATTTGATTGAGATCGACCGATGGTTGAGATTCCAAATTCTGGGCGTAATCAATCGCCTCTAATTTACCCAAGATCAAAACAGCAGCAGCCCCGGTTGGTATCTTCTCCTCAACTTTCGTACCATCGGTTTTGCGGTATCCCCAATAAAAACTATTATTTCCAGAAGCCGCTTCTAGTAAAACATCCAGTGAGTTGAATTTAACTATCTCCAGTGCCGGCATATAATGAAGGCGGTAAAACCCAGATTTCTCATTAGCTTGCATTCTGGATATTTCACCCCGCAATTGCTGTCCCCACAATGCCGCCGCTAACTGTCGCCAGCCTGTAAGAGTAGGCGCACCCTCTACTGAGGAGTAACTGGACAGATGGTCTATATTGTAGTCAGTACGGGAAAGCTTTTCTAAGTACACTTCTCGAATTTGGGCAACTTGCGCCTTTACTTGCTGTACCTCCGATATCTGATTACTTGGAATTTGTTGCTTCCATCCAACCATTAATGCAACCGCCCCAATAACAGACAGCGCACTAACAGTCGAACAAACCGTCCACAGGGTGACATTTACCTTTTGTCTTCTTCGGCTTGGTTGTTTATTTCGCACAGGTGTAGGAGTAAACATCATTTACCCCTCACGTATTATCAACAACCAACTGCAACTGAGGACGCTTGTTTAACTCGCGGGCGATCGCAATTCCCGCACCACCCACAACTATTCCGGTTAGTAGTAACAGAGGGTGCAAGGCAAGAGTAGCCCCCACTCCTAATAGCTGTCCCACCATCCCAGAAACACCCAGATTCATTAACAAACCACCTGCTGTGTTAACCAAAAAGTCAAATGCTGCACTCATACCTGCTCCCTGGTAAACCATATAACTACTAGTGCCAGAATCAAACCAACTAATTCACCTATGCCTACACCCACCAAAATTGGCTGGATGCTGTAAATCTCCTGTTTATCCTGCGTTGGGGGAATCGTTACCCATGTCCCAACCACAGTACCAGCTACTACCGAAAGTAAATTTATACCAACTGCTTGGGTAGATGTTTTTTTCAAGTTGAGTAAACTTTCATCCCGTATTCGATAACAGATGGGTAGCATCTGGCTAACTATTTCTTCGGAGATTGCCCGGTTTTCAGATGCGAGGACTTCAACTGTCTGGGCTGTGGTGTCGATGTACCGATCAACAGAGGATGAGTCTCTTCCCCCCAGTTCACCTTGCCGAAAAAATCGTTATTAATGCGCGAATTGATTCGCTCTTGCGCCTGGTCGTAACCAGATGGAACGGAAGTATTACCTTCAGCCAGCGAACTACTGCCATGAAAAACAAATTCTTCTAGAGCAAGTGTGGAAGATTCAAGCACCACTTTATGGCGTAATTCTCCTAACTGAATACCCCTGTCTGCATCCCGGTACAGTATTCCTACAAAACTATCGGGGGAAGCTTGTTCTGGGTCTACGCCAAATCGTTGTTTAATATACTCGCGCTTGTCGAACTTATGTTCACCTACTTCTGATTTGCGATTGCGCATTGCAATCAAGTGCTGGGCAGCTTCTTCAAGGGACATACTTTCACGAGAAGCTATCTCTTTGAGTTGAACTAATTGCTGTTCGATTGTTTCGTCAAGCGTATCATTTGGCTGTAAGGCTAAATCTAACAACCGACAGCAGTTACGTACTACATCAGGCGACACCTGCAAAGTCTCTGCCACTTTGTTGATATGCTTCATTGCGCTCAATTCTCCTAATTACTGATTGCACAATTGGGTTGTTTTTTTCTTCATCAGATATGTGCTTGGTCAAAAAGTTATAAAGGGTTAGACCATTAACTTTTTGTAAATAAGCATCTAAGCCACCAGCAGGAATTACTTGCTGTAAATATTCCTTATACGTCAACCGCCGAATTTTGGTAGCAACGTAAAAAACATCAGCAATCTCAACTGTTGCTGCATCAAAATATCCTCCCCGCTTTCGCGGTTTTACTATACCGGCATAGGGATACCACTTTTGTAAAGCAGAGATTGAAATCCCGTATCTTTCGGCAAGTGTTTTTTGGGTGTAGATAACGTTTTCACATATCATCAAACTCAATTCCAAGTGAAAGACAACATCAATGAGAAGCGAATTAAACTAGCAAATTACTAAACTGTTTATAAATTAGAAAATAATTTACCAAATATGCCAGTTTAGTACAGGTATAGCTCAACTCAAATACATCTACATTTCAACCTATCTCCAAATAAACTGCACACTAGCCAAGTTACATACTGCCTGTTGATAATGCAAGCACGTTTGTATATATGAGTAAAAAATTGAAAAAATAACTTTTTTGAGAAAAAAGCACTTTAACAGAAATTCATAGCCAAAAGTGAAATTATTTACATCAAAATCAACTGTTACTTTTCTATATGTAAACTTTCAGTTTTAATATCGTAATGCCGAAAAATTCATAATCATAAGTACAGTATGTATTTCAAATGTTGAAATTATTTGATTGTTAGTAGCTCAAAAAGATGATTTTGATAGCAAAATGCCACGGGTTACCATAGTCTGAGATTAAAATATAATCGTCTGATATTGCTGCGTCTCACGGACAGGTAGTGGTAAAATTTATAACTAACACTAGTTGAGAAGTCCGGTACTTTAGATGTGTATGCTATGGCAGCAATGCCTTTCGGATGACAAAACGCAAAGTGCCATTGTACTTATGTAGGACAAAATGCCAGCAATCAACCTTGAAGCCGGACAAATCGTTCGGGTACGCTCCCGACAGTATCTTGTAGAAGATGTAGTTCTTGGGCCGTCTGCTGAGGAAGACACCTTAGTTCGCCTTTCGTGTCTAGATGACGATGCACTAGGAGCTCCCCTGGAAGTTTTGTGGGAGAGAGAAGTTGATGCTCAGTACATAAGTGCAACTAATTGGGATGTAGTTGCCAGCCGAGGATTTGACGATGCACGGCTATTTTCTGCTTATCTGCACACATTGCGTTGGAACTGTGTTACCTCAATAGACCCAAAATTATTTCAAGCACCTTACAGAGCTGGAATTGAGGTAAAAGCTTATCAGCTAGAGCCGTTACGTAAAGCCTTACTGATGCCTAGAGTGGCTTTGTTTATTGCTGATGATGTTGGTTTAGGAAAAACCATTGAAGCTGGGCTGATCCTGCGTGAAATGTTGATGCGCCAAAAAGTGAGGCGCGTTATCATTTCCTGTCCCCCATCGGTGGTACGACAATGGCGCGATGAAATGGAGAGCCGATTTGGACTCACTTTTATAATTTTTGACCGGGAGTTTGTTGCCTCGCGTCGCCAAGAACGCGGCTATGGAATTAACCCTTGGACAACGCACAACCGCTTTATTATTTCTCATGCGCTACTCCGAGATGAAACCTATGCTGCACCATTACGTGATTGGTTAGGTGATTTTTCTGCTGCATCAATGCTGATACTTGATGAAGCTCATAACGCCGCCCCAGCAAGTGGTGCCAAATATGCTGTTGATTCTCAACTGACACGAACTGTCCGTGACTTAGCACCTCGGTTTGAGCATAAGCTGTTTCTGTCTGCCACTCCCCACAACGGCCACTCTAACAGCTTTGCCGCATTACTAGAAATTCTTGACCCACAACGGTTTTGCCGAGGCGTACCCGTTCGCAACCCAAAATCACTTGATACTGTGATGGTAAGGCGATTAAAACGCGACCTCCGGGAAATAGGAGAAGATTTTCCTAATCGCCAAGTTATTCCCATAGTTATTGATGGGCTACCTGCAAATGCTCCAGAGTTAAAGCTGTCTCGATTGTTACAAGAATATCGCCAACTACGTGAGGAACGGCTAAAAGATACATCCAAATCCACTCAAAAGTCAGCGATGCTTGTTGTCACTTCTCTGCAAAAACGCCTACTGTCCTCTATCGAAGCATTTGCTAGAACTTTAAAGGTGCATCGTACTGCAATTGAAAAGCAAGCTGCTTCTACTTCTAATACAACTAAATTGTCACGTAATTTACCGCTACTGTGGGAACCTCCAGGTGCAGATGATGACCGCGCTGAACTTGACGAAATAGAAGTACAGGCGGAAGAAGATGCTCAGATGATGGCAGCAACTAGTCAAGCTACGATCTCTGCACTTACAGCCCGCGAATTAGAACTACTAGAAGAAATGTCTGAGACTGCAAATGCTGCACGTTATCAGCCAGACCCCCGCATCAAAGAACTAGAAAATTGGATTCGTAGTAATCTGTGTCCAAATTTGGGCGAACCAGGGGCTACTTGGAATGACCGTCGAGTAATTATATTTACTGAGTATACAGATACAAAACGTTACCTCCAACAGCAATTAGAAGCGTTGATTGCAGGCTCAGACCAGGAGCATGAACGTATTGATGTATTTCACGGTGGTATGAGCGAAGAACGTCGAGAAGCAATCAAACTCGCTTTTAATACTGACCCGTCTCGCCATCCTCTACGTATCCTCATTGCCACCGACGCAGCACGGGAGGGGGTAAACTTACAAAATAACTGTGCTGATTTGTTCCACTTTGACGTTCCCTGGAATCCCAGCCGTATGGAACAGCGAAATGGGCGGATTGATAGAAAACTGCAACGATCGCCTATTGTTCGCTGTTACTATTTTGCACTGCCACAGCGAGCCGAAGACCGAGTATTAGATATCTTAATTAAAAAGACAGCAACTATACAAAAAGAACTGGGTAGCCTTTCACCAGTAGTAGAGAAGAATTTATCAAGATTGCTGGAAGGGGGTATTCGCCATGAACAAGCAAATTCAATTGCTGAGGTGATCAAAAAAGTAGACCAGTCTGAAACTCAAGCCAACGCTTTCTCCCAAGTAGTTGATGAAGAATTGGAGGAAATTAGACTCAGGAAAGAGCAATTGGTGAACCAAGTAGCACAACTTCAAGAAATGCTCAAAACTTCCCAGGACTGGTTGGGACTGGATGACCGCCATTTTCGGGATGCTATTTCCGCTTCTTTGGAAATTTTGGGAGTCAGTTCGCTTGCACCTGTGGATGCTAATGAGGCAGCTAATGACCCTACTACTGCACGTTGGATAGTACCATCTCTTAACCAACGCTTGGGAACAGACCCCACCTGGGCTAGTACTCTTGATACCTTAAGAATACCGCGAAAACACGGTCAAAAACCTTGGGAATGGCGGCGGGAAGCTCCTATTCGTCCGGTAATCTTCCGTGACTCTGGTACGTTGGATGGCGATGTAGTTCACTTGCATTTGGAACACCGATTGGTACAGCGATTGCTAGGACGCTTTTTATCGCAGGGTTTTACCCATGATGAATTAACTCGTGCTTGCGTGTGTCTCACGGATGAACCTTTACCCAAAGTGTTAATTTTAGGACGCTTATCTCTATATGGCGATCGCGCTACTAGATTACATGATGAAGTAATTGCTGTGGCTGCGGAGTGGTCAGACTCAGTAACTAGAGGGCGTAAAAAGTTACAAGCTTTACCAGAAGGACAAAAAGATGATGTTTTAGCTTTATTGGAAACTTCCTTAGCTTCTCCCCGATTGCGAGAGGTTCCCACATCAGTGAGACAACGCTTATGTCAAGCTACATCTCAGGATGTGGGAGAGTTAACACCACATTTGCACAAACGCGCAGAGGTGCTAGCTGAACGCGCTAAGAAAAAGCTGACAGCAAGGGGAGAAAAGGAAGCTGAGGAAATGAAGAAGATTTTAGAAGAACAACGCGATCGCATTCTTAAAACTAAACAAGAAACCGAACAACCCCTACAGCTTTCATTATTTCCTGAAGAAGAGTTGCGTCAGTTAGAAGCAGACCGTCGCCATTGGGATAAGCGGCTAAATATGTTAGCCCAAGAGTTGGTACGTGAACCAGCACGAATTGAAGCAATTTATGAAGTGAAGGCAGTACGAGTTGAACCTGTAGGTATAGTTTATTTGTATCCAGTTAGCGGTTAGTTATTAATTTGCAGTAATTGATTCTTAAATCTATGACTTATGCTGAAATTTTTTCAACAGAAACTTGATACATAATTGTCTCTTTTAACGAATCTGCTGCAACTGCTGCAATAGTTTCCCAATCTTCTTGTTTCAACAACACCGCCAGCAATTCGCGCAGTATCTCTCGATTAGAGATAAACTCTTCCCCGTAAAGTTCATCTTTTCCCAAAACAATGAGTATCTGTTCTCTGACTTCTGGTGTAGGTTGTCTTAATCTTTGAAGTAATCTATCTCTTGCAGTTTTTACCGCAATTTTTGTAGCTGTTCCTAAATTCCAATTATTCAGCAGCAACCGCACTTCTCGATTAAGAGAAACCCGTAAAGTTGTTAAACGTCCTAAAAGTTCAAAGTTAAGCATGAGGTCGCCAAATCCAGAACCCCAATCCAATCCAGCACCAATATTACCACCTACTTTATCTTCTGCTTCAACAGCTTTTCTCAACCATTTTTCATCAAACAATAAATCCATTGGATTTACCGCATTTTCTTGATTAAAAGTGCTTTGAATATAATTAGGTTCTTCCTGATTCATTAACTTCACCTCACTACCTTATTTAGAAGAACGGCGAATTCCATACTCAAAATAAACCAGGTCTTCGTAATCCTCATCCTCTCCTAAATCAATCATCCCTTGATTATCATAAAATTCTTCTGCTCCTGGTAGCGAATGCAACCCAACTCTACCCTCGTAACCTAGTTCTATACTGCGGTTTCTGGCAAATGCTAAGAGTGCAGTACCAACGCCTTTTAATTTGGGCGGGCGTTGAATAAATTCCCGGTTCCAAGGCGCAGAAGCAATTCCATCAATGTATACTAACCGTTTACCCTCACTGATACGCGAACCGTGCATTTGAGTTTCAATCAGCATTAACCCTTGAGTTTTGCTTTCGTACTCAATTGCATAGCCTTCGCGGTTTGGTTGTCTGTGAATAACGAACTGAAGTTTAAACTCCCAGTCCCAAAATTTATCTTCTTGTCCGTACAATCTTAATTGTTCTTTCCACTCTGAGGCATAATCATTGACGTGCTTTTGCACTAATTCTACTAAATCTGCTTCCACGGTCATGCTATCTTGACCGCGAATTAGTTGTATTTTTGTTCGCATCGCACCAATATCGTGTGCATTAGCAGATTTTGATGTTATCAGATTAAGTAAACAAACTGTACCAGACTCAAAGACCGCAAAGGAGAAACGATGGCAATTGACCCAGAAATCACCAGACATAAAGAGTGGTTGGGTTTTCTCCAGCCTGTAGGGTTGGTGGTATCTCCCCCGGCGTTGGTAAAGGCGCAGGCGGTGGTCAATCGGAATGTTGTAGATTTGCAACAATCTTTGCTGGCTGCGGTTGATGAAGATGGCTTGATTGCTGATTTTCCCGCTTTTACGGTTAATGTATTAGGCTGGGCTGAGAGCGACCTTGTTAAACCATCACCAGAATATGAGATAGCTTTACCTGATTACAGCGAAATTCTTGCGCCTACCTATATTGTGCCTGACCCAGATAGCGACAAGCCGCAGATTTTGGTGCAAATAATTTCTCCTGGTACTGAGTTGGATGTAGTCGCACCAGAATTAACTAAGTCTAGCAGTGGTTGGCACGCCAGCTCCCAAGCTAAGTTTGAGCGGTTGCTGCGGGAGACGCAAATACCCATAGGTTTGTTGTGTAATGGCGGGTTGCTGCGTTTGGTGTATGCGCCACGGGGCGAGTCTTCTGGACACTTGACCTTTCCAGTGCAGGCGATGTGTGAGGTGTCTGGAAGGCTGATTTTGGGGGCGATGGAAATGCTGCTATCGGCATTTCGGGTGTTTAGTGCTACTACAGGTCGTTCTTTAAAAAATTTGTTGGAAGACAGCCGTAAGTACCAAGCGGAAGTTTCTACAACCTTGGCTAACCAAGTGTTGGATGCTTTGTGGGAACTGCTGCGTGGGTTTCAAATGGCGGATGCGGCAGTTGATGGTAAGTTATTAGGTGAAATTGCTGCTACAGATTCACAACACATTTACGGTGGATTAATCACTACGCTGATGCGGATGGTATTTTTGCTTTACGCTGAGGACGAAGGGCTAATGCCGCCAGACGATATTTATCAGCGTAACTATTCTGTAACTGGCTTGTATGAACGGCTACGTGAAGATGCTGGAAACTACCCCGACACGATGGATCAGCGTTATGGGGCGTGGGCATGGCTGTTGAGTTTATTTCGCTTAGTTTATGATGGCGGCGGACAAACACCAGAGTATTTACCAGCACGGCATGGTCAGCTTTTTGACCCAGATGAATATGCGTTTTTAGAAGGTCGCTCACGCGGTAGTAAGTTTGTGAGACCAGCCACACGTGCGGCTATGCCGCCGAGTGGACTGGCGAACTCCGAAGGGGTGGCGGGTCAAGCAATCGAGCCTCCGCGAATCCCCGATGGTGTGATTTATCGGTTGTTAGAAAAATTACTAATTTTGGAAGGAGAACGGCTATCTTATAGATCGCTAGATGTGGAGCAAATTGGCTCGGTATATGAAGGCATTATGGGTTTTGCTGTGGAACAGGCAGAAAGTCCTAGTATTGGAGTTTACAGTAAACCCAAGGGTTCAAAGGTTTCTACAACGGTGGTAGTTGATGTAGCAGCGATTTTGGCAGCAAAATCGGGCGATCGCCAGAAGTTACTCAAGGAATTGGCAAATTGCGAGGTATCAGGTAATGCCCTCAAAGAACTGAAAGCAGCGCAGTCGTTGGAAGATATAGTGATTGCACTAGGTCGGAAGGTATCACGGCAAACACCAAATTTATTGACTGTGGGTTCGCTGTACTTGCAGCCAGGGGAAGAACGCAAGCGTTCTGGTTCGCATTATACGCCCAGGTCACTGACTAAACCAATTGTGGAAACAACCCTGCGTCCGGTTTTGGAAGCGTTGGGAGAAAAACCGACTGCGGAACAGATTTTATCTTTGAAAGTTTGTGATTTGGCGATGGGTTCTGGTGCGTTTTTGGTAGAAACCTGTCGTCAATTGGCTGAGAAGGTGGTGGAAGCTTGGGAACGCGAGGAAAATGATACCCGCCTGGGAATTAGCGATCGCTCCGCCCACCAAAGCCATCGCAACCAGAATGCAACAATTAGCAATTATGGCAAAGAAGAACCTTTATTAATTGCGCGTCGCTTGGTGGCGCAACGGTGTTTATATGGTGTGGATAAAAACCCGTTTGCGGTGAATTTGGCGAAGTTATCTTTATGGTTGGTGACGCTGGCGAAGGATTTACCGTTTACATTTCTTGACCATGCCCTCAAGTGTGGGGATTCGCTGGTAGGGTTGAGGAAAGAGCAGATTGGGTCTTTTGGCAAGGATGCGACTGACGATTTACCATTATTTGTATATTTAAAAGAGCAACTTGACCGTGCGCGTTCTTATCGGGCGGAAATTCAGGCGTTGGATACCCGCAGTGATGCTGATGATGACCAAAAGCGGGATTATTTATACAAAGTAGAGCAAGAATTGTACCAAGCGCGGTTAACGGGGGATGTGAGAATTGCGGCGTTTTTTGAGGGAATTAATAAGAAGCAGCGAGAAGAAAGAGAAACTGAGATTGCAGAATTAGTAAGAAAGTGGCGATATCACCAAGCTGATACTGAGAGTTTGGAGGAAATTGCTAATAGTTTGCGGAGTGGAGATAAGGGAATTATTCCGTTTAACTGGGATATTGAGTTTCCAGAGGTTTTTGATAGAGAAAATCCAGGGTTTGATGCAATTGTAGGGAATCCACCGTTTTTGGGTGGAACCATGATTTCAGGTGCAACTTCAAAAGAATATTTAGATTGGATTACAACACAGTTTCCAGAAACAGGAAATAGAACGGATTTAGTAGCTTACTTTTTCCGTCGTGCATTTGATTTATTACGTCAAGGAGGTTCATTAGGACTGATCGCAACTAATACAATTGCTCAAGGAGATACTCGTTATGGAGGACTTCGCTGCATTTGCAAACATGGTGGTACTATTTTTGAAGCACGTAGAAGGTTTCGGTGGCCAGGGCTTGCAGCTGTTATTGTTAGTGTGGTTCATATTTTCAAGGGAATACTGGCAAGTCCATTACTGCTTGATGGCAGAGTTGTTCCCAAGATAACAGCATTTCTATTTCATGCTGGTGGAAATGATGAGCCAGTTCCCCTAATCAGCAATTCTGGAAAAGTATTTGAGGGAGTTAAACCATACGGTGATGGATTTCTTTTTGAAGATGGAAAGGAAAAAGCCACACCTACAAGCGAAATGTATCGCTTAATTGAGAAAGATCCACGCAATAGAGAAGTAATATTTCCGTACATAGGAGGTTCAGAAATTAATTCCAGTCCTACTCACCAATATCATCGGTACATTATTAATTTTGGTAATCGTAGTGAAAGTGAGGCTCGTGTATGGACGGATCTAATAGCAATTGTGGAAAATAAGGTACGACCTGAGCGAATGCAAAAGGCTGAAGATGTTGCGAATTGGCCATGGTGGCAATTTTGGCGTCCTCGGCAGGAATTGTATGATGCTATCGCTGGTAAAGACCGAACTCTTGCTCTTTCAAGAGTTACTCAATATATGAGTTTGGCATTTTTGCCAACGAACGTAATATTTACGGAAGGGGTAGTTGTTTTTGCTTTTTATCAATATGCAGCCTTTGCATTTTTTCAATCAAGGCTCCATGAAATTTGGGCACGTTTCTTTGGTTCCTCAATGAAAGATGACCTTAGATATACGTCTTCACTCTGCTTTGAACCATTGCCATTCCCTGAAAACTGGGAAACTAACTCCACCCTAGAAGCCATAGGCAAAGAATACTACGAATACCGCGCCGCCTTAATGGTTCGCAACAACCAGGGACTAACCGACACCTACAACCGCTTCCACGACCCAGAAGAACGCGACCCTGATATCCTAAAATTACGCTCACTGCACGCCGCAATGGATAAAGCCGTACTCGAAGCTTACGGCTGGAGTGACATCCCCACCGACTGCACCTTCCTGCTAGACTACGATGACGAAGAAGACGAAGAAGAAACCAGCAACGGACGACAACGCAAGAAACCTTGGCGTTACCGTTGGACAGAAGAAGTGCATGATGAAGTATTAGCACGCCTACTCGACCTTAACCAAAAACGATCGCAAGCAGAAATTCTTGGCGGTAAAGCAGCACAAAAGAAACCCAAGGCTAAAGCTAATAAGAAAAAAACAACCAAAACTAAATCTAAAAAGATTGGGGAAACTACACCAATAATACCGGGATTTGATGTGGAGACTAGCTTATGAAAATTCAATCCCTACAGCTAAAATACTTTAAAAAATTCCGGTCTTCTACATTTGATTTCACAGATCCAGAAACTGGGTTGGCGCGAGATATTATTGTTCTCATCGGCATGAACGGTGCTGGGAAAACAAGTCTTTTACAAGCGATCGCCGCAACTCTCGGCACAGCAACCGGACGCTTAAAAGAACCCTCCGATTTAGAATGGGCAGGTTTTAACTATGAACTGCTTGGGAGTAACTGGGGAGCATTTGAGCCGGAGGTGACTGTACAGGTGCAGTTCTCATCTAGTGAACTCGAAGCTGTGCGGTATTTTCAACAGAAATTACGAGAGATGGGTCGTGATTTGCAGCCTCCTGCTGAAAAGCATATTGTTAACCTTAAATGGCGAAATGGGCGTGTTCAAGCAGATAGTGCTGCGGAATTATTTCAATTTAAAGGACGAGAATACGCTAAACAATTACTCCGTGCTGAAGGATTTTCAGTATTTGAAAGAGTGGGTACAATTCTTTGGTACACAGAACAGAGAACTTCAACTAGCCTGACTACAGAAGACCCAGATCGCAAATTAGAAATTACAGAAGACTTGTTGCGCGATCGCCTTTCTAAGTTGCGACAATTCCATCAAGATGTAGAAAGCCGTAAAATTCCCAATCTACGCCCAGGACAAAAGGATTTATACGCCGAAATTGAACGCGCTTACAAAGCAGTCTTTCCACAACGCAGTTTTGAAGGCCCAGTTCCGCGAGAGAATGTAGACGATATCTTAAGTGAACCCTGGTTTTATTTATACGACGGTAAAAACCAGTATGAAATTTCTGAGATGTCCGGCGGTGAACGTGCTATTTTCCCAATGTTAATGGACTTTGCTAGTTGGAATATTCACAACTCTGTCATTCTAATTGATGAAATTGAATTGCACCTACATCCACCAATGCAACAGGCATTACTGAGAGCTTTACCCAAATTAGGCACAAATAATCAGTTTATTATTACAACCCACTCTGATTATGTAGAGCAATTAGTACCTGAAGCATATATTATCCGGCTAGAGGTGTAATTGTGAGTGTCGTTAGTGGCAAAATTATTTTCTGTGAGGGTAAGCAAACTAGTTTAGATTTTAGACTACTTAATAGAGTTGTCGAGAACCTTGTCACAAATAAGCCCACAATTGTTCCCTCTGGCAGTAAATTTACTTTTTCAGTTTTTGTTCAGGGTTATTTTTCTAGAGATGGAGCGACAAATCAACAATACATCATTTTTCGCGATCGCGATTTTGACGCTCAACCTACCACCAACATCGGATTAATCCCATTCCAATCCATGTTGCTTACCCATCGTGCTTGTGTGGAGAATTATTTAATAAATGCCGATTTAATTCACGATTATTGGCACACAAAATATCTAGAAAAACAAGAAAATCCCACTTCTAAATGGGGACATGGAGATTCACCAGGAATTGAGACGATCGCAACTTGGATTGAAGAAGCTGCAATCAGTTTGCAAGATTATCAAGCAGTAAGATGGGCATTAGCCAACTTGTTGCAATCAAGTACAAGTCGGCATCAATTAAAAACAACATGGACAGGTGGTAGTGGTAGACTTCCATCCTCACTAACTCTCCAAGACTGTCAAACTGAAGCTGAAGCACTAATTAACCAGTTTCAACAAGCAGTTGGAACAGTTACATTAGCCAGATTTCAACAAAGTCTTGCCGTATATCAGCAGCAGTTTACCCAAGAGGAATTTTGGACACAGAAGCAATATTTGATCTGGTTTCATGGTAAAGATATTCAAAAAGCAATGCAGCAACAGAAACCTCAGTATATTTCGCTGAACGCTTTTTTTGATTGGGTGCTGAATCAACTTGATGTTAATCAGTACCCAGATTTAATTGAGTTACAAAACAGAATTAACCCTCTTCAATAGTAATTTTTGATTGTAAAGATAGACTAAAGTATTATTTGACACTTTTAAACACTTGGGGCAACATAAGAAAACAGTTAATTGCTTCTTATATCTTTTAAAGGAGTAAACAGCGATACACCATGCCCAATACTCCTGCCGAAGTGCGTTCATGTCTCATTGATGCCCTACAACTTGACTTAGTGGGACCTACGCCCAATGATATCGCCCACGTTGACGAAATTATCGACCAAGCTCCATCTAAGTGGTATCTCACGGGTTTTTTAGTGCCTTATGAAGCTTCGGTAGAACAGCGTTCAGAAGATATAGGTAACGATGACATAGACGAGATTTCTCAAGTCAACGCTGGCGATGATGAAAAGCAACCCGACAGTGCCTCCGCCCGGAGAGCATTTTTCCCCTCATCAATGGGTTTAAGCATCCTTGTACCAGCAACCGCTAAGGAAATAAATGTTACTGTTCACTGGGGCGATTACAGTCCAGTTGATGAAGAGGATGAAGACAGCCAGGAAGACTCTAAAAGCCAACTCCAGTTACCCCGGCTGTGGCAAAGAACCCCCGGACAAGCAGAATTAACTGTTCCTCTCCATTTAAGTAACGTACCCAAACATTGGGAAATTCCTGGTAGTAACGGTTTGAGACTCGTTACCTCAGTGCGTCCCGTAGCTGCGGCGGAGTTAGTTCCTGTTGGTACTCGTTCCGTGTCCGTATTCCTGGTGAACTATCGCCCGCCAGCCGCCAACCCCTACAGCGATATCGCCTTCGCCTTCCAAACTTGCCTCATCATCCGCACCCCTTATTCTCTCGTTCCTCGTCCCAACCTGCGCGGACGGCATGGTGATGATTGGGATGAGAAGGTAGCAGATTTACAGTATCGAGATGATTATGAATATGCAGTGGGACATAACGTTTCAGCTGTCGCTGTCACCAACGATGACACTACTTGTCAAGAAGTCCGCACTGCTTGGATGCCCATTGCTGATGTAGAAAAGGTAGTACCTGAAAAAGTTGTAGGCGTGGAACTGGGGATGGAAGCACTCGCTGCCGCACCCACGGTGGAAACTCTGCGAAATATGATGTCTGGGATAGTTGATGCTTATGGGCTGTGGATTGAAGCACAAAAGCTCAATCTTCCCAGTGAACCAGAACGACTGGAAGTTGCTAACGATTTACTCAACCGGGCAAGCAGGGTAAACAAACGCATCGCCGCCGGATTGCAAGCCCTAGATGATCCTAATGTATTAGAAGCATTTCAAATTGCCAATCGCGCGATCGCCATTGCTATCCGTCAGCGTCTTACCCACAATACAGATACTACCCCAGAATCTGTCAGACCTCCGGCATGGCGACCTTTTCAGCTGGCGTTTTTATTAATGAACTTGGTTGGTATCGCCCATCCCGAACACCCTGACCGAGAATTAGTAGATTTGCTGTTCTTCCCCACAGGCGGTGGTAAAACTGAAGCTTACTTAGGATTAGCAGCATTCGCAATGGTATTGCGCCGCCTGCGAAACCCCACAATAAACTCAGCTGGCGTAAGTGTTTTGATGCGTTATACCCTGCGCCTGCTTACCCTTGACCAATTAAGTCGTGCTGCTACTCTTGTCTGCACCTTAGAGTTAGAAAGACAAAAAGATACACAAAAATTAGGCCCCTGGCCTTTTGAAATTGGACTGTGGGTGGGACAAACCGCTACTCCCAACCGTATGGGAAAAAAAGGTGACAACGATGAATACACCGCCCGCGCCCGTACTATTGCCTTTCAAAATGACACCCGCAAACCTTCACCCATCCCTTTAGAAAACTGTCCTTGGTGCGGTAAACGGTTTACCTCTGACTCCTTCCAATTACTCCCAGATGCAAATCAGCCAAAATCTCTGCAAATTACTTGTATCAACCGCAAATGCAAATTTACCCGCAATCAATCGTTGCCCATCGTTGCCGTAGATGAACCAATTTACCAACGATTACCCAGCTTTATTATCGCCACTGTCGATAAATTCGCTAATCTCCCTTGGGTAGGAGAAACTGGAGCATTATTCGGACTGGTAGACCGTTATGACAAAGATGGTTTTTACGGGCCTGCCCATCCTGGCCGCGGTCAAGCACTTGCTGGTCATTTACCAGCCCCAGACTTGATTATTCAAGACGAGTTGCACCTAATTTCCGGCCCCTTGGGAACAATGGTAGGGTTGTATGAAACTGCCATTGACGAACTGAGCAGCCGAGGAATTAACGATAAAAAATTACGCCCTAAAATCATCGCCTCTACCGCAACAGTACGGAGGGCAAGCAAACAAATTCGAGCCTTATTTGGTCGAGATGCTGTAGATATTTTCCCACCTCCCGGCCCAGATCGCCGCGATTCGTTTTTCGCTAAAACAGTACCAGCAAGTGTCAGTAATGCTCGTACCTATGTAGGCATTGCAGCCCAGGGACGAAGCTTAAAAGTAGTACTGTTACGAACTTACTTAGCACTACTGGGTGCTGCACAGAAACATTATCAAGCAGCCGGAGGAGCAAAAAATCTTGATAACCCCGCAGATCCTTACATGACCCTGCTGGGATATTTTAACTCCCTACGCGAACTAGGTGGTAGTCGCCGCATCGTTGAAGATGAAGTCAACTCTCGTCTAGCAAGGTATAGCCTGAGAAAACGAGTCAACGAAACTGAAGGTTTATTTGCTGACCGTCAAATTGCCTATGAACCGGCGGAACTAACTTCCCGTGTCAGCACTAATGTTGTTGCTGAAATCAAAAGCTGCTTGGCACTACCATTTCACGAGAAGAAACATATCGATGTAGCCTTAGCAACAAATATGATATCCGTGGGTTTGGATATCACCCGTTTAGGGTTGATGGTCGTGTTGGGTCAACCAAAAACAGCATCCGAGTATATTCAATCTACCAGTCGGGTGGGACGGGATGAAAATCGCCCTGGTTTGGTGATTACATTATTAAATATACATCGACCACGCGATCGCTCTCACTACGAACGCTTCCCAGCTTGGCATACCAGCTTTTATCGTTCTGTAGAAGCAACTAGCGTCACCCCATTTTCACCTCGTGCCATTGACCGGGGTATCGCCGCTATTTCCGTTGCCTTGGCGCGTTTAGGACATCCTGGCATGACTGCACCACCCCGCGCTATCGAGATTTTACAACATCGGCAGGATTTAGAATATGTGGTCGATGCCATTAGCGATCGCGCAGAAATGCATGATAAAGAACTTGATGCCGTAGAAGCCGAAGCACTACGTCAAAAAGTTCGCGGACGGGTGAAAGATTTACTAGACACTTGGGAACGCATTGCTAGTCAAAAAATTAGCTTGCAATACCAACAAGAAGTAGGTCAAGCACCACCGTTATTATTTGACCCCCTTGACCCAGAACTTGAAAAGCAACCAATGGAAGCACGCAAGTTCAAAGCACAACGCAGCCTCCGAGATGTGGAACCAACAGTCAACTTGTGGGTTTGCAACCCTGATGGTTTTGAGGTTGAGGAGGACGAAAAATGAAGTCAAAAAGCAAACGCAAGCCTTCAGGAGAAATACGGCAAAGCCAAATTATCTCCACCTTTGGCCCCGGCGCAATGGTGGACTTACCAAATTACTCAGTTATCATCGGCGGACTCAACCACTGGCGGGGTAATAGACGGCGAATTTACGAAGACCGCCTTGCAGCCAGGGTTGCCGAGATTTTGGATGTCAGAGACATTGCTATGTATGCACCACCTACAGACGAGCAAGACCCAGCCGCCGCTAGAAGTGGAATTTCAGCTTTTACCTTCCCCACTTGGTTTGTCGCCCAAGTAGAAGAAACTTGGATTTCCCCTAACGCCAAAGAATACCGTACTCGTCCTCTGATTCCTTGGGGTAGTCTAGTTAAAGGTAAATACCTCAGCGATACCAAAAAGAAAATCCCAGTTGTTCCCGTTCGGTTTGTACAAGCCTGTGTTAACGGACACATCAGTGATATACACTGGTATCGCTTTGTCCACAGCAATAGCGATACCAGTAAATGCCGGGGTCAACTTTGGCTTGACGAACGTGGTTCTGGCAACGATTTCGTAGATATCTTCGTTCGCTGTCAAGCCTGCGGCGCTCGTCGTCCCCTCTCCGATGTAACAGTACCCAATAGCAAAATTTTGGATCAATGTCTGGGGCATCGTCCTTGGCTTGGGCCAAAAGCTTTTGAACCTTGCGTTTCCCGCGTCACTGGTAAACCAGAGTACAACCGACTGCTAGTAAGAGCTGCAAGTAATACCTACTTTTCTCAAGTTTTGAGTGTTATCTCCCTCCCAGACTCAGATGAAGCCCTGCGAGCAGCAGTTAATTTAGTCTATGAAGACTTTCTTCAGTATGCAGAAAGTTCAGATGATGTCAAAAGAGAACGCCGCAAACAAAAAGTTGCTAATGCTTTAGAGGGATTTAGCGATGAAGCTGTATGGGCAGAAATACGGCGCAAGCAAAGTGGACAAGGAGATCAAGGTAAAAGTATTAAGCAAGTAGAAATTGAAACCTTGCTTTCCAGCCCAGAAGAGATGGGAGAAGATGCTCCAGATGGAGACTTTTATGCCCGCGCCCGCAAGTTAACTGCTTTGCCCTCATTATTATCGTCTCGTATTGACCGGATTATTCTAGTACATCGTTTACGAGAGGTCATTGCCCAAGTCGGGTTCACCCGCTTTGAACCTGCAATGCCTGATATTGATGGCGAACTGGCACTGGATGTGCGACGGGCTGCCCTTGATATCGAACCAAGCTGGGTTCCTGCCATCGAAAACCGTGGTGAAGGTGTATTTATCAGCTTTCAAAAACAGGCAATCGAAAACTGGGTAAAGCAGCCTGCGGTGCAAAAACGTGGGCTGGAATTGTTGAGGGGCTTCGAGGTGTGGCAGAAGCGCAAGGCACTCCCAGAAGCTAAATTTCCTGGGCTACCTTATATTATGCTGCACTCCTTATCACACTTGTTGATTACAGCAGTATCTCTAGAGTGTGGTTATGCTGCTTCATCAATTCGTGAACGCATTTATGTTGGTGACACTGGCTATGGAATTCTTTTATACACTGGTTCTCCTGGGTCGGAGGGAACTTTGGGAGGTCTGGTACAAATTGGCAAGCGAATTGAGTACCACCTAACTGCTGCCCTAGAATTAGGAAAGCTATGTTCTAATGACCCTGTTTGCGCCCAACATCAGCCAGACAACGTACAAGAGGAGCGTTTTTTGCATGGTGCAGCCTGTCATGGGTGTTTATTAATTGCTGAATCTTCCTGCGAACGTGGTAACGAATTTCTTGACCGGGCGCTTGTCGTAGCTACAGTTGAGGGTTTGGGTGCTGAGTTTTTTCTCAATCAGAAATTGTCATGACAGCGTTTCTCCAACTGAGCCGACCAGTTTTGCTCAGTTTGGCTACAGCCTTTGAAACAGGAAGGCTTCATCCACCCTTTAGCATCTCAACTATTAAAACCTACGTCCCAGAAATTCTCAGTAGCGGTGTTGTTAAAGAACTCAATCGACTTAATGCAATGGGTGCTACTCCTGACCACATAGCTTACACATTGCGTCTACTAGCAGCAGAACGGTCAGCAGCTCAGGAAATACACGACAGAGTAGAGTTGGTTTGGACAGGACAGGAGGTTGTTGGTTCCCAAAGCCGCGATACTAGTGTTGTCGTGCGCGAGTTATTCAGCACGGCCAAAAGTAGCATCCTCATTTCTAGTTTTGCTGTTGACAAAGGGAAAAAAGCACAAGCTTTGTTTGGTGTACTGGCTTCCCGGATGGATGCAAATCCAGAGATAAATGTCAGGATGTTCCTTAATGTGAAGCGATCGCACAACAATAAATTACCAGAGTCAACGCTTTTGAAAGAGTTTGCAGACACATTCCGTAAAGAAATCTGGATGGGACAACGTTTACCAGAAGTGTTTTATGACCCCCGTTCCCTCGCCCCAGGTGCAGGTACAAAAGCCTGTCTTCATGCAAAATGCGTTGTCGTAGATGAAGAACGCCTGCTTGTAACTTCAGCCAACTTTACTGAAGCCGCCCACAAACGCAATATTGAAGCTGGTGTACTAATTGATGACCCTGTAGCTGCTAAAGGAATGCGATCTCAGTTTGAAACTTTAGTGGCAAAAAATATACTACGTCGAGTATCCGGAATTTGATACGTTGGATTGATGAGCTATTGGATATTTCCAGACAACTTCAAGTAATAAGCTGTAATTTATAAGTGCGAACAATTGCAATAAAACTGAGATAATCAATGGCAATATTGGTTTCTTAGCACAGACGATTGCAATAACTTAAAAATTGGGCATTGAACATGAAAAAACACATTTATATGCGTGTGAATAAACATAGTTTATGACAACTTCTGCCTGTATACAGCTAAGGCTTCCTACACAGTCAAGTGATTATTCTTTTTAATTACATATAAAAACTGTAGCTGATTTGAGGATCATCATCATCAGGCCCAAGATATTTCATCACCTGGCCTACTTTTCGAGAACATGCCAATGTGATTGGATACTTTCCATCAAATTGAGTATTGTTCCAATTCATTTTGGTCAAGCCCAAAATTTCTTGACAAATTATACCTGGAGATTCATCTGACCTAACAATCCGAATTTCTAGAGGTTGGGGAATATATTTTCCTGTATAGGTTTTATAATATTCAACTGAGCCACGGGTATAAAGTAAATGATTTTCTTCATCAAATTCCACATGAATACCTCGATAGGATGGATACTCATTTCCACGCAATAGACGAAAATCGCTATCAAGAATAGTTACAAAATCAATCTTGCGAACCCGCATTTCCCTCGCAGCAGACTCAAAACCATCCAGTTCTTCATCACTGTATTTTGATGATTTATGCAACACAAGTCGTGCTGGAGAAGTATCTAACGCAATATCATATTCAGTTAAAGCACGTTTTAATAATTGATAGGCTTGTGCTGCTTTCAAATGAGGTCTTCGATCATTTTTATCAATATCAACAGGAGTACCTCGGAGAATGACATTATTGCCTAACTCATCAAATATCTGAGCTAAACTTGTGTTAAGGACTTTGCGATCGCGACTTTGATAAAAGCTAATTCCCACAAAACATACTGAAGGTCGATTGATGTTAGTTATAAGTTTCCAAGGCACAGTCTGATTAGTTTTATAATATAGGGCAGTGCATAAATTCCACGCTCTTGTGGCATCATCTTGCTGACCCTTTGCATTCGATTCTAAAGATACTTCTCTAATAATTTGCAAAGGTTTTCCAAGGTGCATCGCTCTAGCTTTAAGTGCCCGTCTAAAGTTTACCTCTAAAGCATCATCAGCTTTTTCTTCTTCATCCTCTAAAGTTTCATTTACCGGAGCAACTTCTGGTTTAGAAATTTGGTCATATAATCTGGTTGGAATAACACAGGCGATCACATCCACTACACGATTTTGAGCAAGAAATTTAGCTTGGCGATAGTACAAATCAACTGCTGCATCGACTCGTTCATTCCAATCTTTAATATGAATAACTTCATTAATACTGGAATGATTAAGTGTCCGAGTAATCTCTTCGTCAATTACAAGGCTTGACTTAAATCCCAAATCTGTTTTGAAGCCGCAAAATGGAACACGGAGATTGGGCTGTTTGCTATTTTGCGGAGCAGGAATGGGTTGCGAACATTTCTCCAACCAAGAGTACAACTTGGATAATGTGTCACTAGTTCCTACAGCACCAACCAAGACTCGCTCACGCCTGATTTTAAGTTTCGTGTCATAAACGTCATAATTTGTAATCCCTGTTCTTGGACAAACATGAGAGCCTTGACCAAACTCTAGCAAAGGTTCTTTAATGTAGTGCAACTTCATAGTTCCAATGGCAACACCATTTGTTGTGAATCATCAATTTTCAGTAGTTTGGGGTTCCATTCATCATCATCAAGCGGTGGCGCATTATCAAAAGCGATCAATTCGCCAAATGATAAAAAAGGGTAATGGTATCTTGTAACGAATAAATCTGAAGATTTCTCTGTTTTTAAGAATGCTGCAATAAAGCGCAAATGGTTATAAACACTTTTGTCATTCTCCTCTCGCTTCAGCCAATCGAGCTTATCTTTAGCATAGGAAGAACGTCGGTATCCATCGAAACTGAAAAACCAGTCTGGCAAAATGACAAGATACCAATTATGCCCAAATCTCCTATACCTTGTCCTAAAAGCTAAATGCTTACAGGACAAGATTTCATTTGGCTTATTATTCTTCATTACCCGCTCGTAAACAGTTCGAGTACTTTTTTTCTCGCCATACCACTCTTCTTTACGTATTGCAGCACCATCAACTTCTGAAAAAATGAAGAGTTTCTCTTGGTGCTGCCAAATAACGTCTAGATGATATAGTTTTTGCTGCAAGCAGCGACCTAACAAAGACTTAAAAACATTTTCATAGTTGTAATCAATTTCATAAAATTCTTGAGCATCAAGCACTGTTGTTGTTCTGCTATCAATGATTGTCGAAAGTGGTAGGTTATTATCTCTTAAATCATGGAAGGTGACAATTTTTCCTTCGTGACAGACCCAATCTATCCCAAAAGCTAATTCTGATTGCTCTAAAGCAGCACGTATAACATCTCGTGTTGAGGCATTTTTTTTAAGCTTTATTTTGTAATCTTTGGAATGATTAATAACTTTTTCCCGGTCAACAACTAAATCAGAGATGTATAGATTTTTAGGAAAGAATAATTCCAACAAATTCAGATAAACTGTTTCTTTAGGTTGAACATAATGAGAGTTAGCATCTCTAACTAAAACTTGAGTATTCTTTGAATTTATGAATTCGCTATTCCACTGTTGATGATCTAAAACAGCTATTTTTGCGATACAATCATCCAATTTCTGCCTAGTCTCCAAACCAACCAATCCGCTATCTACCAACTTTCTCAAAAAACTCAATAATTGAGATTGGCCTTCGGAGAACACAAGTTCAATCAATTCAGCAAAAAAGACATAATTGCTTTTTTCAAAAGAGTTTATATTAGCACTCAAATGAGTAAACCCGGTTACACCCAAAAGAGCTCTACGCTCCCCAACAGTTTGAGAAGCTGGCATACTTATGAATAAATGTATCAGTTGGGACTTTATATCCATGAATTATTAGATTTTAGATCCTTGTAGAACCTCTCTAAAGCTAGGTATTCATCGCTTCCTTCAGTAAGGCTACAAGTTCTAAGGGTAAGTCAGCTAAAATACTTTTTACCAGTATGCCCTCGTTTCTAAAATAATGCATCTGTGTTGTTGGTTCAGCGATATGACCTCCAGCATGATGTAGGGCAACAACATCCCAAGCATCATTAAAAACTGGAGAACCAGAAGAACCATTCAAGGTAGAGGTTATGTATTGCACCACATTACTGCCTACGTATTGAGCAAAATTGTTCTGTAGCGAAATCTGCTTAGGCTGCCCCATTGGATGCTGAATAATATTGACTCGGCTACCACTACTAATCTCTCTAGACAACAATGGTAACCAACCCCATTTATATCCAGGCTCTCCTTTAAGTTGAACTAAAGTATAATCTAGAGTCTGGTTAGTATAAAAAACTCCATTCGGTTGAGCGCGATACTCATCAGTTGGTTGAGCTTCTCCCTGGAAGTTCTCTTCGTAGTTAAAACGAAAAATTGCATTCAGCAGCAAATTTGAACTAGGCAGAACATGATTATTGGTCAACAACAAATCCTTAGCTACAAGAAACCCTGTACCTGACCAGTGTTTTTGGCTATCTCGTATCCCGATATAGGCAACTGACCGCGCTACCTGAAGTCCCTGCTGTAAGAATGAGATTGGGCGGAGGGTATTTTCACCAATTATTTTCTCTAATATATCTGAAGTCGTTTTTCCTCCTCTCCACTCATAGATAGCAGGTAATCTTGCCATCGGGGTCATCATGTCATATTTAGTCAGCAGCATATCTAAAAACTCTTGTTGCTGCACTCCTATAAGGCTTTTCAAAGTATTCAAGAATAGCCCCAGTGCCTCATGGTCATAGGTTAAACGACCGTAATTAGACAGATAGCTAACGATCCCACTAACTGCTACAAATGGAGCACCAGAAAGATCGATCATTGGTGTCAACTGTTTCAAACCTGATATTTCTAAAATTTGTTGACGCGATCGCTCTGTAGCCAGTTCTGGTAGATCCTTTAACAGAATTACTAATTGTTTAAGGTCTTCAGCTTCTAGGTTGAGCATATTTTAGTCTTTTTTAGCAAAACATTCCCCAATCGTGCTTAAGAAATGAGGACGCAAATAGAGTAAAATTATACATTACGGGATTTGATAAACACCAAACTAACTGCCAATGTCAATTAAGATTATTTTTGTGTAGCAAAAAATACACTGCACAAACTGAACATAACTGCTTACGCTACGAGACTCAGAGCAAGGGCAAGTTTAGCAGGTTAATGTCCGTCATGTTCATTCACTATTTTCATTTGTTTTGCTTTTGACCCATTGATCAATAAGCTCTCTAGATTTTTCACTCGTATTTGTTCCTTCTTTAGCGCACCAGACCTTTAATTCTGTATCGCAAAGATTCAGGAAGAAAAACTCGAAAGCTTACGTAGGGTCTTCAGTTTTTTTGTCATCTGCCATAGATAGGTCATGTATACCATACGCCTATTTTGCGTCTGACAACTCAGTTTGAAAATAACCCAACCCATACAACCCGACGAATTACCTAACTGTCAGAATCAAGGCTAGCTTCCAATTCTTCTATAGAAATATCTTTATATCGTGCATATTCTGCGAGTTGCTGATTAATAGTTTCAAAATTTGCTTCTATCCTTGCGGCGATGATTTGGGCAGCAAACGCAGCAGGGGAACGGCCCCGAAGCTTTGCCCAAAGCTTTAACTTCCGAAAGTCATATGGGGATAGGGTAATTGAAAAACGAACGTTTTCCTCTGCCATGTCTAATACTTCTTCTAGCTGTGTCTTCATTAATGTACATCCTCTTTATTATCTCTGGCGATGGTCTAGTGATGCTTTCAAGAATCTATTTTGTTATTTTAGCGTTAAAGTTGCTTGACAGACTCTCTAGAGATTCTCTAGAGTTATATTTATCCGAATAAAATCTACATACAAACGCAAAGAATCTTGAAATACAAGGAAAAATTCAATTTCAGCTTTGAGCCAAAAAGTTAAATATCAAGAATCTTTGACCTATATGGAATCTCTGCCATGAACCACCACAGCACCCTCAAAATCCTCCCAAATCAAAGTTTAGAACCCAGACAATTTCTACGCTACTGCTTCGGTATAGCCGAACTCAGCCCCCCAGAACTTCTCGAAGAAGAAACAGATTCGCAATACCGCAAAAAATGTATCACTGTACTATGTGCAGTCTTAGGTGTGCAAAGACCGACAGTCCGTAAGTGGGGAAGCGATCTCAACTTTGACGGAATACCCAACTACTGCAAAATTTCACTTGCTTACATTCACGCGGCCGAAATCATACCAAACCAGCTAAAAAGCATCTTGAGAGGAGAATACAACGCACCGGAAGTAGATGCTCAAACCTTTCTAGAAAAAATATTCCTTGAAGGGTTAACTGAACAGCAAATACTGCAAACTGTTTCCCACGCCAATTTTCGCGCAACTTGTGTCAAAACTCTCACGCAAGTATTACATATTGGCACCAAGTCAGTCCAAGATTGGGGTCAGGATATGTCGTTTCACAAAATGCCCAAAATTCACAAGCACACCTTGGGCTATGCTTTGGCTGCTATCTCCAAATCATCAAAAGCTTGGGACAAACAAGCAGCCTGAATTATTCGCAGTAACCGAAATAGGTAAGTGGTCTTTTAAGACCAACGAAATTAATGCAAAGAGAATTTTATCATGCTAGCAACTATCACATCAATCCCTTACTCCCAAAAACATCAATTAGATCCAAATCCAACCGCACATATCGAAACCAGCAGTCTGGAATATTTGCACGCCGCTTTCCTACTCTACGAATACAAAACCACCTACAGCAAGAAAGAATACCGAGCCTTGCTCAATACATACGGTTGGGACAAAGGAAGTTCTGAAGAAAAACGAGCAATCAAAATAGCCGAAAACTTCCAAGAATTTTTAACTTGTCCTCAACACCTAGCCGCAATTCCAGTAACAATACTTCTCAGGCTGTGTTCTCCTCAATACAAGCCAATCATCAGTCAGCTACAAGATTACCCAATTGGGGGATTGACCTGCAAACTGGTACTGGAGTTAATCGAAGAAAGGAAAGCCCTCCTTAAAACCCAAAAACAGGAACAACAAAAGCAGATATCAATCTGGCGCAGAACTCCAAAAGGCGATCGCTACTGTCAGTTCCCTCCTCAGTGGGAAGAAGATCATCAAACAGGGATACTCACACAGGAATTAATTGATGGATATGGGCTAATTCCCCAGCAAATTCTCCGCGAAGCGATCGCAGATTATCACGCCAAAATCAAATCCCAAGAAAAAGAGCAGCCCCAGGAAGAGACTGCTGAATCTGAAGTGGTTGAGTTGAGTGTGTTTCCACAATTAGAAACATCCCCAACAGAGAGAGAAAAAGCTCTAGAAGTTAATCCCAGACTAAAACAAAACGAACAAACCAGCACCAGTAACGCTACAGAACAGCAGCCAGTTGGAGAAGAAGTATTAATACTGGCAGAAAAACTCAAATCAGCTACCAGTTATTATCAAATTAGAAGTGCTATATATAGGCATCTTGCTGTTAAAGATGAAGCTTGGAAGCAGCTTACCTCAGAAGAACAGTTAAGAATTAAAAGATTGTTACCCCACGAAGTATTAGCTCTACAAACAGCCAGAGAAGCAGGTTTAATTATTGACTACTATGAGTTAGAAACTGGCTGTTTTCAAGTATTTATTGCAGGTGAAGATAAGCCTGTAAGCATTAGTAAGTCAAATGTAATTAGTTGGTTACAAGAACAAGAAAGACTCAACTGCGTAACTACGTAAACCACCACAATCAGCTAACGCCTCAGCTTTTAAATTCATCTAAAAAAGCATAAATGGAATTGTCAGGAAAGATACCCTCAATTCCTTGCTGCTACATGATTGAGCTATCTCGTCCGCTTGGAAATGAGAAACATCAAGCTCGTTACTACTTAGGTTCATGCACGAACCTCAAGAAAATATTTCAGCAGCATCTACAAGGATCTGGCGCAGCATTTACTCGTGCTGCGATAAAACGCGGCATCGAATTCAAAATTGTCCACGTATGGAAGACTTCAAGTAAACAAGAAGCCCGTCAATTTTCCATTATTTCTGCCAGACGGGTGCAACCTGGGTACTTTGATTCCGCCAGTAGAAACAGAGTATAAGTGTTGAGGTCACACTTGGCTGTGGATGGTTTGGTAGTCGCTCTGATAGTCCCAACCTGCTGATAGAGATGACTTAAATTATCCGTCTTTCAAGTCCCTACAATTTCTTGAGTGCCTGTTTTATCCTTATTGCCCTTACTCCACTTCTTGTCTAATTTGTCAACGCTAAGTTCTATAAGATTCATCATTTAAATATTGTTGCCATTCTTCTGGTGTCAAATTTCGCGTTAGATGGTTACAAGCTTCTCGAATTAAGTCTTCTGCTCTCCAGAGCCAAACTTTTACCGTGCCATCATTACTTGTTGTAGCTAAGTATTTTCCATCTGAGCTAAAAACTACTGTCTTAATATCATTATTAGTCAACCGTGAAATTTCTCGACCACTAGGAACTTCCCATATCCTTGCAGTTTTATCTGCACTTGCTGTTGCTAAATATTTACTATCTGGACTGAATGCGACAGAGTATACATAACCTTCATGTCTCATACAAGTTATTTCTTTACCGTTAGTAAATTCCCATATCCTTGCAGTTTTATCTGCACTTGCTGTTGCTACATATTGGTGATTTGGACTGAATACAACAGTGGATAAATCATTTGTCGGAAAATAAATTTTAAACATAAATTTAAATATTTTTTAATTTCGATAAAAAAGATGAAACAAAACTTTAATCAATATTCTCATGAGCTATTTGTATAATTTTATTTTCATTACCCAAACTCCAAATTATGGCAACACCATCAGACCTTGCTATAGCTAAGTATAAATTTTCTTCATCACAGCTAAGAGTAACATTATTAACTTTAATTTGTCTATCGTTATTTTGTTTAACTACTATTACTTCTGTTTCTTCATAGGTAATATACT
Source organism: Nostoc carneum NIES-2107 (assembly GCA_002368155.1). Classification (GTDB taxonomy): domain Bacteria; phylum Cyanobacteriota; class Cyanobacteriia; order Cyanobacteriales; family Nostocaceae; genus Aulosira; species Aulosira carnea. The sequence goes on along the minus strand of AP018182.1, from coordinate 104,939 downwards.
TGGATTCTTCTTGGCTTAGAACCTCCCAAACCTGATTAGCAGTATTTTGGTTTGTCTGCGAGTGAGCTATTTTATCTTCAATAGACAGTACACGTATTTCCCACATTCTATTATTAAGAGTTTCTATTGCAATAGCTAAATACTTCCCATCTGGGCTAAAAATCAAACTACGTATAAGCTTGCCTAAGTCTTTACCTTTTATCAAAACTAATGACTCACTTGTGTAATCTTTCCATCTTTTTATATACAGCGTATTATCTTTAATTACTGTAGCTATATATTCTCCATTTGGGCTAAAACATAACAACTTTACAGGCATATCATAAACAATGTGAGATACAAGTTCTTTCCCATTGTTTATGTTCCATATTTGAATGTTTTTGTTTTCATATATAGTGGCTAAATGTTTGCAATCTGGACTAAAAACAGATCCACACATAATTTCATTATTAATAGATTGTACATCTTTAGTTTTATAGTCAATAGAAGTAACTTCTGGCATACAATCCAACTTCCATATTTGAGCAGAAGAACTGGCTATTATATGGTCTTCATTGTAAACAGGGCTGAAAACTATTTTATGAACATAAGTATCATGATTTATTCGCGCAGATTCTTGCCCACTATCAATTTGCCATATATGCGTAATTCCAGATCGACCTGTTGTCGCTAGATATTTCCCATCAGGGCTGAAAGCAAGAGAGTATAAAATATCTGTATGAGGTATACGAATTATTTCTTTTCTGGTAATGATATCCCATACACTTACAGTATATTTTTGCTTATATAAGTCATTAACTGCTGTTGCTAGATAACTTCCATCAGGACTAAAAACAACAATAGAAACTTCTTCTTGTTCTATGCTTTTGAACTCTTGCTCGCTATCCCACATCACAAAAATCACCTGATTTTTATATGACAATGCTAAACACTCTAAATTAGGGTGTAAAGCAATGGCACTAATCTCACTTTCAGAAATAAGCTTTCTTATTGGAGTTAATTTTCTATTTATTAATTGCCAAAATATTACTTGGCTTTTATGAACTATAGCATTAACTTGAGGGTCAAAGTAAGATAATGGTAAAACTGCTACAATATAATTCCTAGAGGCGCAAAAATCAATATCTATTATTATTGTTCGTAAAGTTTCACTACTTATTGCCTTACCCGTTAATAATTCCCAAACCCAAATAGTATGATAATCGTATTGATATGCATTGTTAATAAAAGATTCATTACTAATAGTAACTAAATAATCGTCATCAATGAAAAAAGATGAAGAAATAGAAAAGTTATAATTATGAGAATTAAGCGGAGATGAAATTTGTTTTCTATGTTTTAGAGATTTAAGAAGTATGTTACTATTCCACTGCCATATTTGAACAGTATCTTCTTCTTGATGAACAGCTAAAAGATTGCTATCTAAACTGAATGATATAGCTGTTGTCATATTTTTATATTCATTTTTTAAATTTAATAGAGGACGAGCTAGTAGACTTAATCCTTGTCTTAAAGCCTGATCTGTTTCTACAGAGTGATAGCGTTTCACAGATTCTACAGCTAGTAAAACACTACGTTCTAGTAAACGAGGTTGTTGATTTCGTAGTAGTTCTGATTGTGCTGCTAATTGGCGTGCTAGAGCAATTTTACGCTGTTCTTCTGCTTCTTCATATAACTTTTTCCAATGCAGTTCTTGCTGAATTTGATACTCTTGACTGTTTTGAATAAACTCTTTTGCTAAATTCGATAGAGGCACAGTATCTACCTCATTATGAAGAAATTTCTCGATTTCAGCTAACCTTAACCCTGTTAATAAATAATCCTGAGATTTCTCTTTATCTTGCCACTCTTCTGCCGCAGCCTGAATCTTGCGCTCAGTTCTAATCGCCTCCCGATTATTATCCAGCAACTCCCTCAACCTTGACCAATGGCGAATCAAAGCTTCATGAGCCACATCCACTACCGCCACCTTTTCTTTACCTCTGCGTTGTTCGCTAGTCACAATTAACTTGGCTTTTGCCAGTTTTTGAATTACTTGCTCTACCAACTGTGCAGATTTACTCAAAGAAACTAAATCTCGCTGCGGAACTTGCTTGCGCGTGTCTGGTGTCCCTTCTCCTAACTGAGTCAAATTAATAAAAATCAAGTCTGCTATTTTTTGTTCTTCAACTGACAATTCTTTGTAAGTTTGTTCTGCCAAATTTTCTAGAGTTTTTCTGACTCCACCTAATTGGTGATAACTATCTAATTTCAACCAATTGAATGTTTGCCGTTGCCAAAGCTGCTCTAAAGTATATGACAACAAAGGCAGCATTCCCGGCTCGGCTTCTTGTGTTGGTTGTTCTACTGCAATTCCTAAGTCTTGGAGAATAGCATTAATTAAATTTTCCTCAATCTTCCGTCCTAATTTGGCGGCTGGTTCGCGAATTGCTCGCTGTAACTCTTCCACAGACATGGGAGTTACCATCACTAAATTGCTTTCAATTAAATCAGCCAGTTCATGATGTGCCGCACACTTACCTAAAAAATCATCGCGCATGGCAAATATGAGGCAGAGTTTATCTGCTGTTTGTTGCAGCGCTCCTAATAAACTAGCAATAAACTGCTGGCGATCGCTTAGATTTTGACACACTGTAAAAATCTCTTCAAACTGATCGATAATTAGTAGAGTGCGGGGCGAGCGCGATGCTTTAATTAATCTTGCTAGTCCTGTTGCTCCTTCATTTATTGCATCTTCGGCTATTTTTAACTGTTCTGCGCGTTGGATATCTGTGGCTGACTCATCCAAAAAAGCCGTTGCTAAACTTACCAAAGGTTGTTCTGCGGGAGTAAAAATCCGAATTTTCCATTCCTCTGTTCCCGGTAATCGTCGCTGTTGCTGTAATTGGTAAATTAACCCCGCCCGCAATAGAGAAGATTTACCACTCCCCGATACCCCCAAGACTGCTAAAAAATTTCCCTTCCCCACCTGAATACTTTGAATCAGCTTTTGAGTTAATAGTTCTCGCCCATAAAAATAATCAGCATCTGCAACTTCAAAAAAGCGTAACCCTTTGTAAGGACAAACTCCATCGGGGATATCGATCAGAACATCTTCCCGTTCACCAGTAAGAATAATTTCTTGGTTGGGGTTATACCATATCGGCTGTTGAGGAGTATCTTTCAGGGTTTGGGCAATATACTCAATCAATTTGTCATTGTTAACCAAACCATCTGGCTGTTGTCTGGGATCTAGTCCTTGCCAAAGTGCTTTGGAAAATACTCCATGCTTACCATCAATATCTTCCTCAGCCAGTTCAAATTCTCTCGATGCAGCAATCAAAAACCGCGTCTGTTCTTGCAGCGATGTCCCTAAATCTGCTTGGGCAAAATTGAAGAGTTCTCCACTGTAGCAGCAATCTAGCCAAACAATTTGCTGCTTGACGGGGCTTTTTTGCAACAGTTCTCGCAACCATCGCAAAGAAACACCCCACTGATTTTTTCGCGGAGCGACATCGCTGCTAGCCAAAAACCCTTCAGTTACACCGCCGCGATTTTTACGTAAACCATGACCGATAAAATATAACAGGGCTGTTTCGGGAATACTTGCGCCTACTGGGTTAAATAATTGAATAATTGCATCTTCTAAAGTATCAGACTTGACCAACAAGCCCTCAGATGCGACTTGACGCTGTTCACCCTGAAGCGCTTCTGGTAGCCGCCGCACGCGAAAATCACCATATTCTTCTAATCGTTGGGCTATCGCTTCGGCGTTGTTAGCAGCAGACACAAGATGTTTGGCTTTGCTTGTTGGAGTATCTTTGAGAAAAGGATACTGATTAATCCCGACTACCAGCGCGTCTCGACTCATGGGGATGATTTAACACAGTTGAGTTAAGGAAAATCATGGGTTGGATTGTAGCAAGACCTCGAACGGTATGAAACTAAACCCAACAAATCGTGAAAATATTGCGTTAGTCTACTACCAAAAGCGAACTGCAATCAATAAGTTGTTATAATTCGCAGGCGAGCGCCTGACCAATACGCTTGAGACGTTGCAAAAAGCATACTAATCTCTTTTCGATTCTGTAATTGCTACTGCCTGTGTTATCGCATCTTCACTTTTGAGTTTCTTCTTTTCTATTACTTTAGTCTTGTCCAGCTTTGTTGAGTAGTTCCTCCATTCCGCGCATATCCAACTTCAAAAAACGGTCTTGTAAGTTGATAGCACGCTGGATTAGTTTTGGATCGTCAGTTTCATCAGCTTCTCGTAAAATTTCGTTTAATGCTGCAATTAATGGTTCTGTTCGCCACAAGAGACTTACATTCATCCTACTTTCAAATTTTGCTGCCAGTGTTTCAGTTAATTCCAGCGCTGATAAAGGGTTTCGTCGCGATTCGTAGCCTAGCCATTCAAGAAACCCATCAAAATCAATATCTCTTGCAGATGCTGGAAGTGCTTCAAGAAATGCCAGCACAAACTCTCGCCTGATGCAGGCTCTTTTGGTTTCTTCTTCAAAACATCTATCAATCTTGCCAATAATCTCCTGTGATATATTTTTATAACCTAAAATATTAATAAGTCCAGTAATGCAATTTTCTGTATGTTCTTTTAATTCTAAATTTGCTATAAATACTTGAGTTACTCCTTGCCAAGCCGCATTACTGTTGGTTTTTACTAAAGTGGCAAATAATTGTTCCTGGCTGATGTGTCCAGCCAAGCTTGCTAATGCAGAAAGTCGTCCCCAAATATCACCAGCTTCTTCCATACCTTCATCCAAAAGACGATTTAGGTAAGGGGCAACTATATCAAAATTGTTGTGATATTGGTAATAAAAGCATAACTCTGTATATTTCCATAAACGAGGTTGAGGTTCTTTGAAAACATCAGCCAATAATTGCCATCCCAAATCAGGGTTTTTGTGAATCAAAAATGGTAGATGTTGGAGAATAGGAATCCGCACATAAATCGCTGCATCCCTTGCAGCATGACGCAGCAGCAACAATAACAGGTCGGGGACAGGTTGTTCTTTTTCTAACAATCTGTTGCACAATTTAATAGCACTTTCAGCTGCAACTCCATGTACTGAATTAATTGCTGTAGTTAGAAGATCGTGACTGTTTCTCCTGATTTTTCTATCATCAGGGTATTTATTATAAAGCCAGAAAAGTAATAAGGATAAGCGTTCGGCTGATTCACTATCGGTTAAAACATCACAACAAGCTTCCAATGCGTAGTGAACCGTCTGACCATCTTCCCAAATTATAGAGTAGCGTTCCAACCAATTGAGTAAAGTAGATGCGATCGCTTCACCTTCTGGAAGGGGTTCGATGGGTTCCCATTGCTCTGCTGGTCTGACATTTCCAAAACGATAGCGTAGGTGAAATGCGATTCCTTCTACTAAAGCACATACATAATCTTGATGCAGATTTTCTTGGATAAAACTTGTAAATAACCCGATAAATTTTTCTGGATGAAGCGAGCAAGCATCACGTAATACCACTTCAACTTCGCTAAAACCACCAATCATATCTCTGTTGAATATATTTCGATTTTTATGTGCTTTGTAGTAGTTTAGTAACTGAAAAATACTTTTATCTGATAGCTTCAGAAAATCTTGCGAAGATAAAGGTGGTATAACAATACCACCCCAACTATAAATATTTGTTTTTGGGCTAGTGTAGCCAAAATAGTTTTGCAAACTGTCTACAAATTCCTGTATCTCTAAGCCTCGGAAAATGGATGGAATTGAGAGGCATAAGTCGTACAATCCACGATATTCTCGAAAAGAATATTCTTGTTCATATTCTCTTGTTTCAGAAATCAGCGACAAAATCATCGCTTGATTAGCTGTTTGTGCTGATTCTGAGATTTTATGGTAAGTCATTTGCATTAGTTCGCCTAGTTCGTAGCTTAGGTCACTATGGTGGAAAAGTTTGTCATCTTGTAACAGACTTTCTACCCCACAGATATAAGCTTTAAAGAAACGATTTAGAAATAAAGCGCTCGCTAAACAATTAATATTAAGAATAAAAATCCAAAATTTAATTGATTGGGAATAACGAATATTTTCTTTGTATGCTTCAATAACAAAGTAACGAATAGCTAATTCCTGAGAGTTTCGCAATCGGACTTCATTTTCTATCCACCAAGCTTTATTGTGACGAGCATGATGCTTAAGTGCTTTTTCCACACCATCAAGTAAAATGTTTATGTCATCACAAGGACGGATGTCACGCTGGCTGTGTCTAATTTCCCATGATGTATGGCGTAAAAACTCGCCATGCAATTTATCTTCTCCGTATCTAGCTACACTAACAGCACTCCAATCTTCCAATTCATTTAACACTAAAGTCAGCAACGTATCGGATTGGCAAAGGCGGACTTCCAAAAATTTATCATTATGGAAATCATGAGGCATACAACGCAGCTTATCAGCCAAATTCCAACCGTACACATCTTCTGATGAAACATTTTTGGTAATGTATTTCCACAATAATGTATCTCCTGTATTGGTGAACTGCACCCACCGACTAAGCAAACTGCCAAGAAAATCGTGTTCTTCTATCTCGAAATCTTCAACCAGAGTTTCTAGTAATTCCTTTATACCTGGAGCATCCCATGCTTCAAAATTGGTCAACATGGAACAGATACTTCTAGCAAGATTTTGTGGGTTTATCCATTGTTGAGCGATCGCTTGTCTCCAAAATGCCACTACTTCCGCAGGATATTTATTCATCCATGCTCCCAACCAATAGACAAATTGAAGCAACCAGGTTTCCCGCTCCTGTGCTAACTTGGCTTCAGGTAACCAGTGTTGTGTAATGATATTCCACCAAGTGCCGTTGTTTGCTCGCCATAGTAAGCGTCGAAATAAATCGGGATAATTTTGGAAAATTCGGCGCAGCGATCGCCAATCTTCCTCAACTGGTTCTATTTCAGCAAAAGATTCGCTTACAAGCCGCTTAACATGATATGCAATTTCATCGTGGGATAATACTTCCCATACTTGCCGCCTAAAGACATCCGGTTTAGATGCACGCAGGTAAAAGAAAAACGCTCGAACTGCTGGACGAATAAAGGGAAGTTGGGGATGTTCGAGGATGAATTGTGCCAAAGTTTGGTTTTTAGCCTGTGTAGCTCGGACAGTAAGACAATCTGCTAATGTTTTGTGGCTAAATTCTAGAATTCCAGGGGAAGTTTCCAGCAGCACTTCCTGGCTAATTAATTGCCTGACGGTATCTTCGCTTGCTCCAAAAGATACTTTATTATATGACTGAGTTCTTTGCTGCATTAACTGTTCAGCCATATTTTGCAAAGCATCTATAGCCTCAGTGCCGAGTGTTGAATTTTTAACTACCACTTCCTCAAGGAAGCTGTTGTAAAGTTCATAAGCCGATGCAGGTTGTGATGAAACACCGAGTTTTGCTAGTCTTTCATAAATCCGCAAGTTTTGAGGTATCTGCACTAATGACCGTAATACCGGAGTCATCTTAGAAACATCAACCTGCCAGTCGAGCAAGAACGACTTAACTTGAGTGTCGAAATCTAGTGGTTGTAGATTGATTTTATGTTGCCAGGAACGTCCTCGAAGTAAAGGGTCATACTCCAGGTCAAAATTGCGACAGGCAACAATCACCGTAACTCCCTCAAGTTTTTCTAGTCGGTCGATAATTCCCAGAAAAACCTTGAGAGAACCATGCTGACGACTGAGAGATAAAACATCAAGGGAGTCAATAATTACCACAACTTTGCGGTAATTAGCTAGACGCGCACATTGACCAACGATATCTTCAGGTAAGCCGTGCGCTATTAATTCCTGTTCGCTGCTAAGATTTGTAAAATTATCACCTTTAATAAATAGAAGTCCCCAAACCGATGCTTTTTCCTGCTCAATTTTATCAGCAAGGTCGAGCAACATACAGGTTTTACCACTTCCGGGACGGTCTATTAGTAAAATTGTTCGGCTTCCCTGCTCGATTAGTTCGATAATTTGGGGTAGCTCGGAACGAGGAATTTTTTTACCGTCTATTTTGCGTAACCAATATCTTCCGATACTAGAAGCACTATTAAAGTTGGCAAGGATTTCTGCCTCACTGCGCTTTGGTGTTGGGTTTAATTCATGTTTAGCTAATTCAGCTAATATATCCGAGCGAGTAATTTTGTATTTTGTGTCTCTTAAATGGGTATTGTTATTGTGATTGTTATTCTGTATGTAGCGTTCTAGTACCAGCATCGCCAGCTTTGAGTTTGGTACAAGTCGCTCTAAATCTAATTGATTTTGATGCTCCCAGTTTTCAGTGTCCTGAGTTTGTATAAAACTTGAATTACCATCTTTATAAAAAACAACAATATTATTAGCCGCCACCGACAAGTTTTTCCCAGGTATCGCTGTTGAATCAACTTGGATGCTTTCGATTGCATCATCCTCTAAGAGTCGAATCAGCCAATGCAATAGTATCTCCAATTGTTTTGTGGAGGTGTTACCAACAGTGGCTTCCTCGTAGGGTTTAGCCTTTCCTTGAATCAGTTTAATAACTTCGCCGTGGTTGCTTATCAGTGGGGTCTGGGGAATTTTTGTTTGCTCATAGTATGCTTGTAGCTTCTGCTCAACGGAAACTGCTAGCGTCCGGTTTGTAATCCAGTCTCCTTCTGGAACTAAATGGGGGTTAAGTCCTGCTAGAAGTGCGCCTGTAAATACCCCATGTTTATCATCTAACTGCTGATAGGCTACTTCATAGTCACGGGATGCAGCAATCAAAAAGCGATCACATCCTGAACTATGGCTTCTAAGTTCAGTATCGTTGAAGTTGAGTAGTTCTCCACTAAAGCAGCAATCTAGCCAGACAATTTGTTGTGGTACTTTACTTTGCTGTAATATTTTCCATAACCATTGCAGAGATACACCCCATTGACTTTTTCTAGGACTGACATCACTGGTTGCTAAGAAACCTTCTATTAAACCGTTCAAATCCTCTCTGATTCCATGCCCTGCAAAAAACAGTAGTGCTGTTTCTGGTATTTTTGTACTTTTTGGTAAAAATAGGTCAGCTATAGCTTGTTTCAACGTACCTGCGTCAACGGTTGTGCTTGGATCTACTTGTAGTCGTTCATCAATTATGATGTTGGGAAACCGTTTAACTCGGAAGTCACCGTGGTTTTCTAAAAGTTGGGCGATCGCTTCTGCGTCAGTTGCAGGGGTAGTGAGATGTTTGTAGTTACCTGTTGAATCTTTGAGAAAAGAATATTTATTAATACCTACTACTAAAGCATCTCGTCTCATGTGAGCAGTGTTAGATTAAGTTTTTTATTTAAAAATAAATTATAGCAATGAGGCCATATTGTAGCCCGACAGTTAATGAGTATTATTACTAGTGTAGCTCAATAAATTTTAACAATAATAAAGGTTAATTACGACAGCTAAGGTATCTCAACTCTGATTAGTATTAATTAACTATTAATAAAGTGCAAGCAAGCGTAAATCTCCGGAGCGTTTATCTTCAAATCGTCTAATACAGCTATCATGCTCGTACCCTGACTTCGCAAATAGCGTTCCTCTGTACCAGGTTCCAATAGCATCCCACCACTGTGGTGAATAGCAACTACCTCGAAGTTAACGTTAAATACAGGAGAACCTGATGAGCCTGGAGACGTACATCTAGTATATTGAACTACATCATTATCTACGTAAGTAACATTGGAGAGCATTGAAATTTTTTTAAGATGTCCTTGTGGATGGTGAATAATTGCTAATTCTTCTTTGAGCTTTAATTGCTGATTATTGAGGATTAAGGGTTTACTAAATTTAGGCACATCTTTTAAAGTTACAACTGTGTAATTTAGTCCAATATTTGTATAAAATTTACCTTCTGGTAATAGCTGAACAGTTTGTGTAGTGCATTCTTTACCAGTTATATCTAGTTGATAATTAAAAGTAAACCTACTTTGTTTTGCTTCATCCAGGCTACTAATAACATGATTACACGTCATTAATAAATCCTGTGCAATCATAAAACCTGTAGCAAAATTCTGCTTACCCGTATTGCCAATTTCCACTAAAATTCTAACAACGGCTTTGGCCGATTCAGTAGCTAAATTCAGTTTATAAATATCGGAAGAAGGCGAAACATAAGGATACTCTTTATCTCCAGTTTCTTTTCGATCCACTGACTTTTTTTTATCTTTGTAATCATTGCTCCATTTGTAAAAATTTTTTGCTAATGGCTCTAGATCCGGTTCCAGATTTAGCCATTCCTCCCTAACCCTTGTTAGTAATCCTCCCATCATCAAGTCTTCATCCTGCCTACCATTGGCATCCCATATTTGTAATGCATCGTCCAAGCGATCACGTAGCCTAAGTATTTGTCTGTACTTATCTCGCCATTGCTCAAACTCTTCCCATCCCGACATTAATGCTTCATGAATAAGGTCAATTATTTGGATCTTTTCTAAATATTTTCCAAACAAAATTTCTACTTCTGATGTTACTAACAATCGCCATTTTATTAATTCTTCTATCAGTTGACTTAAAACTACCTGTTGTTGTGAATCCTCTCCAGCAATTGCCATTAATTTAGTTTTTGGTTGTGGTTGGCGAGTATCTTTAACTCCTTCACCAGTTCGTAGCAACTTTAAGAAAAGTCGCCGAATCAATTCTTGCTCTTGAGGTTGGCGTTTTTGTGAAGGAGATGCTGACTTATAATCTGTATAATTGTAAATTTGTTGGGCGTGACGATTTAGTGCCCCCATTACACCACCCATTTTTTGATAAGCGTGCAAGGTTAATAGTTGAGAATTATATTCTGTATTTCCGGTAGTATTAATATTGCGCTTTTCCCAGAGTTCCATTAGGGTAAACTGCAATAGTGGTAAACTTCCAGGGGATTTTTGGACATCAGCAATCATCTGGATTACTAATGTTTCTTCCAAGCCTAAGCCAACTTGTGATGCAGGTTCTTTAATCGCTTCGGTTAATTCCTCTGTTGTCATGGGAGTTACCGTTACCAAATCTTGCTGAATTTGCTTAGCTAATTTGGGATATGCTGCACACTCACCAACAAAATCTGCTCTGATCGTAATTACCAAACATAGCTTATTATTAGAGCTTTCCACTGCACCAAACAAGCAGTCAAAAAATTGCTGTCGTGCCTTAATATCTTGGCAGAGGGTAAAAACTTCCTCAAACTGGTCAACTACTAATACAACCCGACTATACTTTTCAATGTCTTCAGCAATAAAATCTTGTAATCTGTCAGCACCATTATCTCTAAGCTCTTTTTCTAGAAGCTGAATAAGCATTTTTTTGCTATCTTTGCCAGTAAACGCTTCTGCTAAAGAGTACAACGGATTATCTCCAGGTCGAATCACTGGCATAATTTTCCATTCATTGCTACCAGACAATCTTTGCCCTAACTTTAATTGATAAAGTAGCCCTGCTTTCACTACCGAAGACTTCCCACAACCTGATGCTCCCATCACGGCTATAAAGTTACCTGGCCTTAATTTTTCTAGTAATTCATCAGTCAGTGCAGTCCGTCCATAAAAATATTTGGGGTCTTCATCATTAAATTCAAAAGCAGCCAATCCTTTATAGGGGCAAATATTATTTTGTAACAGATTGAAAACTACTACCTTAGATTGTTTAGTTCCTTGGATCAGTTTTATCTCTCCCCCCGAATTGTTGTATGACGGACGCTGAGGAAAGGTTCGTAATTTCTCATCATTTTCTAGCTGTTGAATAATAAAATCAGTCAAACTGTAGTTATTAATCCACTGACTAACTTCATAGCGTTGTGGGTCTAGACCTTTTAATAAAAGACTAGTCAATATACCGTGTTCTGCATTTCCATAAGCAACAGATGCATCACCACAAGCCGCAATAAAACAGCGATCACGTCCTTGTCCCCTTTCTCCTGGGTATGCTTCCTGGAAATTGATAAATTTCTCGTTGATTAACTCACCACTATGGCAGCAGTCAAGCCAAATAATTTGTTGCTTTACCGGACTTAATATCAATAATTCCTGTAACCAACTTAACGATACACCCCAAATATCTTTCCGTGGGCTGGCATTATTAGTTGCTAAAAAGCCTTTTATTATCCCTCCACAACTATCTCGCAGTCCGTGTCCGGCAAAGTAAAATAAAGCTGTATCAGGCAAATCATTACCTTGGGGATTAAACAGGTCTGCGATCGCTTCTTGCAGCCTTCGTGGAGTAATTAGCTGCTCGTTAGATTGCTTTTCATCAACACTAAGAAATCCTTCCTCATATTTGGAAGGTAATCGTTTGGCTCTAAAACCACCGTATTTTTCGAGTAAACGAGCAATCTGCTCGGCATCACTAGCCGGAGTGTCCAGTTTTTTTAGTTCAGTATAATTATTTATACCAACAACTAGAGCCTGTCGCAGCATGATTTGTGTTTAGCACTAGTATTATTTAAGACTATAGCTTATTTGGTTAATTTTATGGCTGAATCACCTAAAATCACTTTACTAGCTCTGCTTATCGCCTTAGAACAATTACCAACCCCTCTTACCTCAGATGAAAAAGAAGCTTTGGAAACCACTGCTTCCCAACTATACCTTGACCCCGATGATTGGGATTTTATTAAAGAAGGATTAATTGCAACCATTGAGGTCAACCCGGCTCTGTATCAAAATTATCAAACAGCTTTAACTCAATTACAGTCAGTTAGCGGTAATATTCCTTCAGCGCAAATGCCTACCCAGAAGGAATTAGAAACAGAATTAATCAGTGATAATAACCAGCCTACGACTTTCGGCTACTTTGAAGGAGAACCAGATCGCGAAAGTGATGAGATTTTGAATGTAACAATTAATGTATTAACCAGGAAAGATCCAGACAAAGCAGCGAAAAAGCTAAGTTTTCTCAAGCGTCTGCAAAACTGGCTCCCAAAACAACAAAACTCTTGATAGCATCAAGTTTATGAGCGAACTTATTTATCCTACCTTGGATTTATTTATCTATGACCTGCGGGATGGGTTGGGAGACAACAACGCAGACATAACTGCTAATCAGGAATATTTTTTACGCAGATTTCCCGAACGACTTCACCCTTTACTCAAACAACGAGATGCTATAGAAGCTGAATATGTTGAACTTTTGGGGAACCGAGGTAGAGAAACCTTTGACAGCAGTACAAAACAGTATAGTTTGAAGGGTTGGTATTACCCAGTGCGCTTGGGAGATAGTTACGGATTACTATTAGACTGTTCTGTTGAGCATTCCTTGGGAAATGTGCGGCAGGGTAAAAATGAGGCTTTGCCTATTAATTGTTTTGGCGATTTAAAAGCGGAAATAGATAACAGATTAGCCAATACCCACAGCACCATTGGACAGGTATGGATGCTATCGGGACAACTCTCTAATTTTACTCCAGATCAAGCAGAAATTATCGCGAAAGAATGCTGTAAAGTAAACGCACGTAGTTTAAATGTGAATTTGGAATTTCCTAGTAAAAGTCCATTCCTTGGGGGAATGTTATTTGAGTTTTACAATTACCGCTTGCATATACCATCTGAGTTACAAAATACTTTCAATATTCAAGATATTCAAGATAATCACTACGTTATTATTGCTATTTATCCAGATGCCAAAACTGCCAGGAAAGCTGCTGAATTTAACTTTGATTGGCTGCGTTTGTTTGCTTATCGCAGTAAAATTCTCTGGGCTTATGGTCAAAGTCAGTATTTGAAAAATAAATTACGCGATGATTTTGTTGCTATCCAGCAATACCAAAAGGACTTTAACAAAGCCAAGTCTGGTAAGTTAGATTTAAATAAACTGCGTCAAACTTTAGTTAATGCTCAGGAAACGCTTTGGCGTTATTCTGTTAATCTAAACTACCTTGCTACTCAAAAACGTACCATTGAAATTAATCTCCTCAATTATGAAAGACGGCTAGCTATAATTCAGCAAAAGCTAAATACACAGCAAGATTCTATTGATTTGGACTTACTACAGCAAGTAATTGAAAAACAATTAGAATCCATCAAACAAAAAATTACCAATTTACAAACCCCTAGTAATTTGGAATTTCTTCATAAATTTATTGAAAAAATAAGATTCAAGTATTTAGAACAAGTTAAAAATGACTATGAAAGCTTGAATGTTGGTGTGATATTATTAACTGACTTGATTAATGCAATTCGCGGGGTAACTGAGATAGAAAGCTCGGAACGCGATCGCACTTTCCAAAGTACCATTGCAATTGTTGGTGTAGGTTTGGCTGTTAGTTCTTTTGTTGCTTCCATCGCTGGGCAATTTCCCGGTGCTACAAATCCCCAGGAAGCGGCAAAATACCCTATTGGTTCACTAGTATCTAACTTGGGGGTTCCAGAACCTTGGCTTTCTCCTGCTGTGTCTGCAACAGTTAGTTTGGGAGTTGGGGTAGTAGCTGCGTTTGTTACTTGGTTTGTGATTAAAGTGTTTGAATCTCTCCGGAAGTAGCGGGTATTGTTGGGGGGAGTTATCTAAAATTGATGATTTTTAGCCTGCGTGGAGATTACAGATTGATAAATATCGCCTTTTTTAGTGTAAATCGAGAGAAAAATTTTATTTGCCATATCATTCTATTTCTAGAGTATCTCGCGCTGACCAAATTGCAGAGCATATTTCTCCCTCACATTCATGACCTGTTACCTCTTGCCAAATGATGTTAAATTCAGTTTCTCCCAAGTGCTGGAGAATATGAGCTAAATCATTTATAAGTAAATCAACCCATTCTTGATAATTCTGCCAATCTATAATTAAAGCTTGCAGATAAAATTTTAGTGAATCTGACCAAAGATATTGAGTTTTTGATATATCACCCAAACCTCTCAATGTTAATGGAACTTTATACCAATCTTGGAAATGATTAAAATTCATAAAAGCTTTTTGGTAAAAATTAAAAGCAAGTTCAAAAAGTTTTTGTGCTTGCGCTATCATAGCTAATAATAAATAATCATCAGATGCTTTGTACCAATCCTCAAACTCTTCTCTAATTTCTAAAGCTTTTTGGCAATAAATAATTGCATGTTCAAATAATTGATGCTGGTGTAACATGTGACCTAACTGATGATAGACAGTTGCTAATTTATCCTTGTTTTCTGTCTCCTCAAAAATACTCAAAGCTTTTTGATAATAGGCTATAGCATCGTCAAGTTTATGCTGTGTTGTCGCAACATTACCCAATTGGAGATATTCATCAGCTGCGTTACACCAATCTTTTGCATCTTCGTAAATTTTTAAAGATTGGTGATAATACTTAGTTGATTCTTCATCTTGACCCTGTAAATGTTTTATGTTTCCTATCTCGTGATATATAGATGCAGCCTGATAACAATCCCCAAAGTGTTCGTAAATTCTGACAGCTTCTTTAGAATGACTAATTGCTTGTTCATATTGTCGTTGCTCTCTCGCTATCTCAGCTAATTTAGAATATGCATCTCCTACCTTATATAAATCCTTCACGTCCTCATATATCTTTAAAGCTCGTTGAGAATAATCTATAGCTTTAGAAAATTGCCTTTGTGTTTTTGCTAGTTCGCTTATGTTTAGATAAATACCAGCTGCCCTATGAAAATCTCCTGATGATTCTCTTATATTTAATGCTGTTTGTAAATTAACACTCGCCGTATCAAAATCTCTCAGTTTTATTGCTATACCAGCTAAATTATTACTCAATGTTGCAATACCATCATTTACTGATGCACTATTTAATGACACAAGTTCATCTAAAATTTGTTGGTAAATAAGCTTTGCTTTTTCGTAATCATGAATAGCTGAAGCTTCATTAGCTATATTATTTTGTAAATACATCCATAAATCAAAGGCTGTCTCACCTTTTTCTTTGACATATTTGAGCTTTGTACCAATTTTATTAAGTATTCTCTGTCGCAATGAGTTAAATTCTTGTTTTCGACCCCATCTTTTATATACCTCTCCTAATATACTTAAAATTAACCGAACAATATGCCAATCCTGCTTTTTCTCTGCAAGATATAGCATGTGCAAAAAATTAGATTCTTCTATTCGCAACATTAAACTAGTGCTTTCAGGATTGCAAATAATTTCATTTGCATAGTTTTCTGCTAATGCTGCATAAAACATGAGTAAATATTTTTCAAGTTCCTGAATTTTTACATTATTAGCAATAGCATTCAGTTTTTGGCGTAAATACCAAGGTAGTGCAGGGTGAATTTTATAAACTTTTGATCCTAAATATTCTAATATCCCGACCTCTGTTGCTTCATCAAGAATCTGTTGCCAATCAGATGCTTTTACATTATTATGCCCAAAAACATTTCTATATGCATGTTCGACTTCGCTACCAGGTTTTCCTACAAAGATACTAAGCCAATATTCATAAACTCGTTCAGAAAATAATCCCAAAAAAGGTAAATGTCTCCTCGCTTTCTTCGACAACTTGCTAAACGAATAATCCAACGAAGCTGTCAGCGACTTATCCCTTCCGACTTCAGTTTTTTTTTCCAAACTATTCAACCCCTGACGCAAAGCCTCAATTACCTGCGTTGGTGTCTGCGATCGCAGATGTGGCAAAACCACCCGCAACGACAACGGATGTCCCGCCAGTAATTTCAACAAATCTAAATACTCTTCGGGCAGGTTTTTTATCTCCACATCCAGTGATCGCAAAATTTTCGCTGCAAATTCCTGGGCATCGACAGGTGATAATCCCTGCAAATTTACCAAACTGTACCCACAATCGAGCCAAGTTTCTTCACGACAGCTGGTAATCAACACCCAAGTTTGACCACCACGCAATTCTTTGAGGAAGTGTTTTAAATCATCTCGCTCGTCCGCACTCAACAACGGCTCATTTCCCTCCGGAAAACCCGTCACTGGTTCAAAATTATCCCAAATCAACAAACAAGGCTGAGATTGTAAATATTTTAATACTGCTCGTTGTTGTTGCTCTGCTGCATATTGGAAAAATTTGTCTCCCCAAACTGCCCTTCCCACTTCATTTACAACCCGACTCAGTGATGCACCGGACTCAAAGGAAATAAAGAATAAGTGCGTTCGCGTAGCGGCTCTTTCAGAGCATCGCCCCTGGGTTTCTTCCAGCCACCGCGCAAACCCTGCGGTTAACTCAGTTTTACCAACCCCACCCATACCTTGCAACAGGACAATGTTATTTTGGCGAAATGCCCGCTCTAACCGTAAAATATCGTAATCTCGCCCAATAAAGCCGTAACGCCCCTGTTCTGGAAACCCCACCAAATTACTGACAGGCTCCTCTAGGAAGTTCTCAATATCAAGAATATCTTCCGTAGAATTACTAGTTGGCACAAACGGCGTGCAGGTTTCTTGCTGATACAACACCGGAACTATCCAGTCAGCCAAAGGGAAATCACCTTTAGGACTAGGACGCAGGCGTTGATTTATAACCTGTCTTCGCGCTGCTGCCACCGCAGTTGATACATCGGTTCCCAATACCAATTGCTGATAAAACCGCCCAATAAAATGTTTCGCTGCTTCCACCTGCACGTTATAAGACATCGCTACCACACCTTTCGCCCCCAAGGACACTAAGCGTGTCGCCACCGAAGAAAAACTACCATCTCCCTCCTGTGCAGATTTGCAGGCATTCAAAACAAAAATTGGTACACGACAATCATTTAAACTTTGAGCAATTTGGGTCGCTGTGATAATTTGCGGCGAACCATCAATATTTTCAAATACCAACACCCCCTGTCCTTTACTGCCAAAGGAATATTGAAATCCGGTGCTATCTGGGTCAAAGTTACCATGCCCATCAAAATGCACTATGTGGTAAAAACCTTTGTGGGCATTCAGTTCTTTTTCAAATTCTTCAAAGCTAGGCGGACGCAAAACCTTGAGGTTGACATACTTTTGAATCGGTTTTAGTGCCTCCAACAGGGGACGGGCAATAGTTTTGAGAGCTACATCTTTTTCACCATAGGGACGTGCAATTACCAGCAAAATATTTAACTTATCTTGGGGTAATTGTCCAACCTCTGCCCGTACTGCATGACCGCTTAAACTGCGATACATCCCAGCCAAAGATGGTGCAAGAAATTGATAGTCAGGAGAATATAGTAACTCCCAAGGCAAATTTAACACCGTGGGTTCATCAGAAGAAATATTAATTTCGCACTTATCCAGCCCTTCTCTGGTAGCTTCACAGAAAAAATCCCAGGCTTTGGTGCTGCGAGGAAACACTAACTCAAACAACCTCTGTCCCCATTCTTGGAACTTCTGCTCGATTTTCTTCGCTTTATCAGGAAATATGCCGTAAGGAAAGGGTAAAAACTTTTCTAGATACCAGCGCAAATCGGTAAGCGTCTCCTCATCAAAGGGATGCTCAAAGGTTACAGGGGGTGCAGAACGCGGTGCTGAGAGTCCCCGTTGCCAAGAAAGTTGGATTTTGTAGTCTTGATGAGTAATCCGCAACCAATTTTGCGCCATACTTACCCCCATGAGTGATTATTTTGATGTTAGCCTCAATAGATGGGAATATTTATGCACTTTCAGCCAGTTATTGCCATACTTATTCCCATGATGAAACTTCAGATTGAGCTATCCTCTCCTGAAGACTGTTCACTTACTGTACTGCCTGCCTGCTGAAGCAATTCCACTGTCGAAGCCAGTTTCAAAAACCCCCAACATCTTCTCCTCCCAAACCACCGGAGTCTTCCCCAAAAATCCAGTCGCTATCACTGTCGGCATTACCTTCGCCATCCACCTGAAGATTTAAGGAAGGTATTAGCTGTTCAATTTGGCTTTCCAGTCGGGAGATCGCCAGCGTTAAAGAAGCAAGTTGCTCCCTATCTTTCTTAATTTCATTTGAAATCCCCACCCGCAATTGATTTAACCGCTCCTGGAGGGTATGCACTTCTGTTTTGGTTGCAGAAGGAATATTCACCTTCTCTTCCAGGGCGGCGATTTGAGCTTTCAAAGCTTCAATTTCGGCAGCAGTTGCACTATCTGCACTATCGGGACTCTCTTCCACAAGTGCGTTTCTAATACAATCCAGTACAAATTCCTTAAAAGTGAGGCGCAACTCCTCAGCACGCTGCTTGGCCTGCTTCACCAACTCCCGGTCTTCTTCAGACAGAAGTTTTATATTTATCTGCGGATATTCCACCAGTCCCTCGCGCTTTTGTTGTGGAGAAGTGATTTCTAACCAGTTCTTTAACCATTTGCTTCGAGTTCTAATATTTACTCACTCCCCCTACCTCCCCATCTACCTCTACTTCCCCTACTCTTCTCACTACCATCATCGCATACGGGATATCCGCGGATATACGATATAGATTATTTTCGATGAGTAATTTTGTGGTGTCTTGGAAACAACTATCATAAAGATACCGGGAATTACAGTTCTCGGCATCATAATTATCAGTGGGGGTTGGGAAATTTTATTATGGAAAATTTACCCGTCAAAAGCGTGGAATCACTTGCTGTGGAGGTGGTGACTCTACCGCTTGATGAAGCTCGTGTTGCGCTTGTGGATTATTATTTTCCCAACCGCCAGAAAATTAATTCGACACAACAGCTAATTGAGCTATGGGTGCATTCTGTCACTATTAAAAGCGACCAAACGCGACGGGCATATCGGCAAATTGGTTATGAGCTTGTCGATTATATGCAGTCGCGGTTTGGGATATCTGATTTGAGGATGGTAACCTTATTCCATCTACACGCTTATCTGGCTTGGCTCAAGGATGAAAAGCCAGTACGGGGAAAGAAAAATACTTATGGAATTAGTAAAAATACTGCGGCTAAATACACGGCAGCGATTAAAAGTTTGTGGGAGTGGGGTACTAGAGCTTCTATTGGTTATTTTGCTATCGACTTGGGCAAGGACTTAAGCATCCAGTGGGACGATAAGCTCGCAGAGCGGATTCTCTCGGAACGCGAGATTGCTAAGTTGGAAAAAGCGGCGATGGCAGTAGACTTGCAACACAACACTAATAAGATGCACTGGTTGCTGTTTACTCTCATGTTTTACAGTGGGGTGAGGGCGGGAGAAATTGCCCGGCAAACTTCTGATTATGGTAAGCGCATAATTACGCCGGGGTTATTTTGGCGGCAGTTTCGGGAGGATGGAGATTGTCTGTTGTTAACTGTGACGGGGAAACGAAATAAAACTAGAACCATTAGTCTCGATCCGGAAACTAGTGCGGTGCTACTGGATTACCGTGGAGATGCCAGCAATGAGCAGCCGGTGTTTCCTAGTCCCAGTCGGCGGGACAGGGGTAAACCTTTAAGCGATCGCGGGTTGCGACTGATGATGGAGGAAATTTCAGCTTGTGCGGGAATTAAGTTCAGCGCCCACTTTCTCCGCCACACTCACGCAACGCTGGCTAAGAAAAATGGAGCTTCTGATTTTGACTTGCAAGCCGATTTGGGCCATGCTTCCCCAGCGACAACTGCAAAATACATTCACCACGTCGGGCGTGTTGGGACTTCTCACGCACTGCGTAGAAAAAGCAAACATCGGTAAAAAATAAAAAACGTAAATGTACCCCTACGGGGAAGCCACTCCAGAAGGCATCGCCTCCGCCGGGCGGTTAGGCCATCGCACTCATACGCTCATCATGATAGTGTCAAGGTAGTTATCAAGATGGAAACACGCTCAGTTGTTCCTGTCCGCGGATAATTTTACCTAGATAATACCTAGACATTACCTAGATATGAGCAATACAGGGAGAACAAAGAAGCTAGCATCTTTCAACTGTGACCAAAAGATGTGGGAGCAGTTTATCGCCCGTTGCAACTCGAAAGGCACGACGGCAACAGCGACGCTCACCCGTTTTATTGAGCTATACCTAGATGGTTCTCTAGATGATCTTGATGCAATTGCTGGTAATGAAGATAAACGCCTGGACTCTTTAGAACAAAAAACTGAAGAGATAACAGCCCAAATGAAACAATTTGCTGAGGCGATTATTAAAATTCAAAATTATCTCAACAACCAACCGAAACGGCAGAATAAATCGTACAACAATAATTCATATTATCAAGGGCAAACTCCTCGAATCCAACCGCTAACGGAAGAAGGTTTAGCTTCAAGACTTGGTGTAAGTGTAGAAACTATACGCGAGCAGCGAATTAATCTGCCACCACCGCTTTTTGTGGGATGGTGCAAAGGCAAGGATAGAGCAGGGTTAGGATGGGAATTTAATCAAGATACGGGATTATATCATCCGGCAAGTTAGAATTTTTATTAATTTTAAGAATTTCTGAATTTAGACTGAATACTTCAGAGATTGCAGTTATCAATTTAACCCGGAACAGGTGAAAGCTGCCCAATAATAAGGATGAGAGAAAGGTTTAGATTCTCGACAAAAAAGTTCTAAATCTTTTTTTGCTTGATAAATCAATTTTCCGATTTTGTCGTATTTTTTGTATTCTTCATTGCATTGTTCATATAATAGGGAACTATGGGGATGACTATCGCGTTCTTTTTGAATTTTTTTACGCAGCGTGTCAGTTTCCTTGAGTTTCTGTGTCAAAAAAGAACTTAACTTAGGTTTGTAAATTGTGGTAAGAGTTTCACCTGTAAGGGTACGCAGTTCAAATTGAGCTTGTCTGATTGATTGCAGTCGCTTGTTTCCCTGATGTCGGGATTGATAGTAAAATACTGAAAAGAGTGCTGTTGCCAAGTCATTTACTGCCCAGAGTGTACTGATAACACTTTTAGCACCAGCACAAAGAAAAGCTGTTGAAAAAGTGAGAATATCGTCAGTTATTTCAGTCACACTTAAACCAGTTTCACAGCAAGATAGAAATACATCTTCTAACTGAGGATTGCGCCAACTGGGAGTTAATAACTGACTTAATGTAATACAGCCATCTCCTAAAAATAATGCGGATTCTAGAGGATTATCGAGCCGCGAGCGCGCGTGATGACTAGAATGAATTACTTGGACTTTTTGTATCAGTTGACGATAGTTGCTGACACTAGCTTCTTGACTACCTTTTAAACGTTGATGATTGGGAATATTATATAAATTTGCTAGTTGTTCTCCTTCCCAACTAGCGTAGGGTAAATCTTCAGTAGCATCTTCAACAATACCGTAATTCATAAGACTACTTACTGTGGGGCGGTTGTGACAAAATTCTAGAATTTGGCAGCTAGGAACATAACGAATGAGAAATTTATCCCCCAAACATTGATTTTCTCCAATTGGTAAAGCAGCAAAAGGAATTTGATGTAATGCCAGATGAGGAATAAGAATCAATTCATCAATATTTTTCAGATGTTGTGCAATTAAATTATTTAACTTTAAGACTTCAGCTAGTTCTGCTATTAAAAAAATAAATTGCTCTTTCCAACTATCTTGATTATTAAGATATTGCCCTAACCAGTGAGTTAAAATCGATGATTGTAAAGTCTCAAATCCCAAGTTAGTGCAAGTGTGCAAAGTAATTTGACTCTGCCGGATGATAAAGATATGAGTGTCATTCGAGGCAGTATAAAAGCTCAGAATAGCTGTGGTGGGTAGGTCAATTAACTGCTGTATGGATGATAAATTCATAGGGCTTACTTGAATTTGACCAGCCAGGACAGGATCTAGACGGCGCATTTGTTCCCAAATTTGCTGTTTGTCAGCTTCCAAATCTGCAATTATTTTGTTATGAGCTTCGATAGCAGCACGGTTCTGTGGGCTTTTACCGAGTTTACTACCATCAAAGTTATTGCTATTATTACGCTGTCTTAGTTCATTATCAATTTGCCGTTGTATAGCTTCAAAATCTTGTAAATACTGTTGAATTTCAGCAGGAATTTCACCATCTGAATAAAGGTCATTACTTGCCATTAAATCTACGAGTCGTTTTGAGCGAGAACGTTCGACATATTCAATAGCTTTATTCAGTTGTTTATTATTAATACAAGCTTGCACCATATTTTCATAAATATGGAGAGAATCAGCTAAGATTTCTTGACGGCGTGATTCTGAACTTGCCCAAGTGCGACTGGTTTCTACAGCTTCAATTGCCACACTATAGCCCCTAATCGCTTCAGCCCAATCACCAATGTTAAAAGCAGTGTTTCCCAGCATTTGTCCTGCTTTTAGGCAATCTGCGGGAAAAGCTGTGGGAGTGAATATCTTTAAACCTGAACGATAAGAGGTAATTCCTGGATTTCTCACAAGACTTTAGAAAAGAGGGGTCAAAAACTGCCAAAATGTATATTGCAAAAGAATCTCAGCAGTTTAAAGTATGACCCCAAATAAAAATCATTGTATCCCGGAGCAGTTCATTTTCGGACAGGTACAGTCATCCTCAGTTATAGTTAATTTCAAGGGTGAGCCTGTAACATCGGATGCAGGATTAATATTAATTGCGGAATTAGACAAAAAAAGAGAAATAACATCACGATTCGCAGCATGTTTCAAAGACTACCGAGACCCAAATAAAATTTTATATCCAGTTCATAGTTTAGTTGCACAAAGAATATATGGCTTAATCATGGGCTATGAAGATATAAATGACCATGAAACCCTTCGTCATGACCCAATATTTGCGCTCGCAGTTGGAAAAGTAATTAACTCAGAACAAGAATTAATGACTTTAGCAGGGAAAAGTACCTTAAATCGTCTCGAACATTGCCCAGAAGATGTACCTTCAAGAGAAAATAGTCGGTATCACCGTATTGAATATGATTCCGAAGCGATAGAAACGTTGTTAGTTGAGCTATTTTTTGAATCTTTTAAAAAGCCACCACGGCAGATAATTGTAGATTTAGATGTTACGGATAATTTAATACATGGTAATCAGGAAGAAACATTTTTCAACCCTTACTATAAGGGATATTGTTATGCCCCACTTTATATTTTCTGTGGTAAACACTTACTTGCGGCAAAACTTCGTGCATCCAATTTAGACCCAGCAGCATGGGGGTTAGAAGAATTACAACGAGTCATAAAAATAATACGTTCGCGATGGGAAAATGTGAAAATTACTATTCGCGGAGATAGCGCTTATTCCAGAGAAGATATTATGGCATGGTGTGAATCCGAAACTGGAATTGATTATGTGTTTGGGCTGCCTGAAAATAATCGTCTAATTCAACTATCTCAGTCAATCAAGTATCGTGCATCCCAAGAATACTCAAGAAAAATTGAACCCGTAGTTGAGTTTTTTGAAAGCTTATTTCCTGGAACACCGGATTTAAAAAAAGATGCTGCAATGTGTGTTGATAATTCAGTTTGGTATTGTTCACTTGATTATCAAACGTTAGACAGTTGGAGCCGTAGCCGTCGTGTTGTCGCCAAGGTTAATTATAGCTGTGAAGAAGTCGATACTCGCTTTGTAGTAACTTCGCTCCCTGTTCATAAAATTCCTCCAGGACAGCTTTATACTCATAAATATTGTCCGAGAGGCAACTTAGAAAATTGTCTAAAAGAACAAAAATTAGATTTAAAAAGTGATAGAACAAGTACCCATACATTTGAAGGAAATCAATTACGTTTATGGCTTGCAGCTATTGCTTACATTTTAATGAACACCATGCGAGAGAAATGTTTAGTCAATACGGAATTTAAAAATGCAACGATTGGAACTATACGCACAAAATTATTAAAGCTAGGAGCCGTTATGACTATTAGCAGACGAAGAATTTTAATTGCAATTAGTAGTGCTTGTCCTTATCAGGACATTTTTGCAACAATTTATGAGTGTTTATCCCGACTGCCAAGCCAATTACTAATGACATAATTGAATTCATCAGTAATAGCTAATTCTAATTTTAAATAACTATTAATTGGGTTATTTTACTTAATCTAGTCCAACAAACTGGCATATCAATTTTTATTACTAATTTCTTATTTCCTCCGTATTTTTCAAATTTAATGTATCCTATCCATCTTTTGTGTACTCGGTTTTTACTTTGAACTACTCATAATCTGTGGGGAGTTTGATAATGTATCAATTAAGTTATCCTAAATCTGACTAACCCAAGTATTTTTTTCTCACCCGTGAGAAATCCGGGAATTGCTGCTTCTATTTGCTGTTGTTGTAAGAAGACATTTCCTAGATTCAGATGAGTCATAGCCCACTGTCGAGGATATTCTTCTTTCGTTAAAACTTGTAAAGCTCCTTGATGAGCAGCGATCGCCTTTTCTAAATTTTCGCTCCTATCCCCATGAATTCGGTGAAGATAGGCATTAGCCAAATTCATATGTACTTGCGCCCAATCTTGGGGAAAGGCTGTTTTTGTGTAAACTTGCAAAGCTCTTTGATTGGCGGCGATCGCCTTTTCCACATTTTCTGCTGCATCACCTTTGAGTCTGTGACGATAGGCAGATGCTAAATTCATTTGAGTTTGCGCCCAAAGTTCCGGGAAGTCTTCACGAGTACGAATGGAAAGAGCATTTTGATAACAAGCGATCGCTTTTTCTAAATTCTCAGCCTTGTCACCGAGAATGCGATCGCGGTAAACAATACCTAAATTGTTTTGGATTTTTCCCCATCCTTCAGGAGATCGATCGCGAGTGAAAACCTGCATCGCAGCTTCACCAGCCTTAATCGCTAGTTCTGTATTCTCTACTTGATCGCCACGAATCCGATAGCCATAAACAATGGCCAAATTGCTGTAAATTTCTGCCCAAAGTTCGGGAAACTGCTCACGGTTACAGACTTTCAAAGCATTGTGCAAGTAGGAAACGGATTGTTCCAGGTTTTCTGCTTGCTCACCTTTTATTCGACGGTGGTAAGCATTGCCCAGCATGAATTGACACATACCCCATGCTTCTGGTAAAGCTTCGCAAGTCAAAATTTTAGAAGCAATTTCATACCCTGTAATGGCAATCTCTAAATTATTCGCCTCATTACCGTGTCGAAATTCTTTAATCAGAAGACTTAAACCTAAGAGGCTGGCGGCAATATCTTTTGCATACTTTGGCGAAATTTCAGACAACATAGCTTCTGTCTTTAATCGCAATACAGTTGCAAAACGTTCATCGAGTTTATATTTATTTGCTTCCAGTAATGGGTATACAACAGCTTTAGGATTTTCTAGGTTCTTGAATACTGCTTCAAATAGCTGAATCTGAAATAGTTCGCGGATCGCATCTTGAATGTTTCCCCATTGTTCAGGGAAATCTTTTTTGGTATAAATAGTAGCGGCTACCTCATAACCTGTGGTAGCAATTCTTAAGTTAATTGCTTTATCGCCTTGTGGAAACTCCCGAATCAGATTACTAAAACTTAAAATAGTTGTAGCAATTTGAAGAGATTGCCCTGATGGTATGTGTCCGAAAACATCCTCAAGCTTTTGTAAGTGTTGAACAAATTGTTCATCTAATTTATTCAGGTTGTTTTCTAGTATTTGATATACAGCTTGTGATTCTCCATTATTTTCAGCAGTTGCTTGTAATACCTGTCCGAGGAATTGTAAATTTGAGTAAATTTGTTGAAATTCATCACTATCTAAAAGATTTAAAACCTGTTGAGAACCAGAACGTTCTGCATATTCTCTAGCTTTATCTCGTTGCCCATTGGTGATACAAAAAACCACCATCTCCGTGTAGGCAAGAATTTCTTGTTTTTGAGAAATACCACCCCAAAGTCGGCTTTGTTCAACAGCTTCAATGGCGATCGCATAACCTTCAAAAGCTTCCGCTTTCATACCAGCAGCCAAAGCTGTTTTACCTAAACTCAATCCAGTTGTGATGCAATATCTAGGGAAATTGGTGGGAGTGAAGACTTGCAACGCAGCGCGGAGACAGTCAAGCGCTTCAGTAATTTGACCTGTTTTATAATAGGTATTTCCCAGGCTGATTTTTGTTTCCGCCCATCGATGAGGATAATCAGAAATAGTGTAGACTTCTAAGGCGTTAATATATGCCAAAATCGCCTTTTCTAGATTCTTTTGTTTATTGCCTAAAATTCTTTGAGCGTAGGCAGAACCGAGGTTATTTTGACTGCTAGCCCAATAATAGGGCGATGCCGAACGTGTACGTACTTGTAGCGCGACTTGATAACAAGCGATCGCCTTTTCTAAATTCTGTGCCTTATCACCTTGAATTCTAAAAAGGTACGCATTGCCCAAATTATTTTGAAGAGTACCCCAAAGTTCAGGAAGTTGAGCGCGGTTAACAACTTTTAAAGCAGTTTCATAGCAAGAAATTGACTTTTCGATATTTTCAGCTTTGTCTCCTGTAATCCTATCTGTATAGACAAGACCGAGATTATTTTGCACTCTTGCCCACTCTTCTGTAAAACCGTCACGGGTATAGATGAGTAGGGCATTATTACAAGCAGCAATTGCCTTTTCTTGATTATCGGCGTGATTTCCTCGTATTCGATTACGGTAGGCTGGTGCTAAATTAGTTTGAATATGCGCCCAAGTTTCTGGGACAATTTGACGGTTAAAAATTTTGGCAACTGCTTCTAAACCTGTAATGCTAATTTCTAAGTTAATTGCCCTGTTTCCTTTACGAAACTGCCCAAGCGAGGTGCAGAAATCAACAATACCCAATCCTACTAATATTACTTGTTCTGTTATTGATTCGTTGTTGAGTAGGCTAAAGTTTATCCAGTAATTAAACTGTTCATAAAAATCATCATTGAGTTGATCTAAGTTAGCTTTAAGTAGACGATCAAGGGCTTGTGGATTGCTTTTATTTTGTGAGATCGCCCACAATATTTCACCTAAAAAAGCAGGAGGTCTGATAAGATTATCTGTTGCTGAAGGCTCATCTCTATATAATTCCAGTTCCTCACCTAGCCAATGAGCTAAATTTCTCAAAAAGTAAGCAGAACGAATATCTCCTTGGTTAAACCGGATTTGAGCTACCATTTCCAAAGTTTCTACAAACCCAGCATCAACCAAGTGTGCGTGTTTCCTGAGAATCTTCATTTCTCTGCCATGAGCACAGTTGAGTAGCTGTTTAATCAGTCTGAAATAAGCTTTTTGGCGTTGAGTAAAATCTGGTGATTTCTGAGAACCGAAGCCTTTCGCCATGACAATTAGATATTTTGGGTGATTATATACATCATTCCCTGCCCCAAAAACTACGCAACATTTCCCCAAATTTGGGCTAACTTCTCCAATAGCATTCCGGCTAAATCTTGTAATTCGCTATCATCGTGCTGAATTGTTTCACGGGTAGCACCAACAGCAAGAGTATCTCCAGCTAATATTTCTCCTCCGGCGTACCGCCACTCAAATTCATCGCCAGTTCGGTAAAGAAGCTCAAATTTTGCCACAATCTCTGATAAAGGTTTATTGTCTAATACAGAACGTACTTGTACTGCCACTGAGTCATCAGTTTGTAGAAAAGCGATCGCTTCTTCAAGACGGGTGATTTGCTCAATCAAAGCGTCAATAGGTTGGAGTTGTGACACTTCTAGCTGTGCAGGCAGATTTACTTCATCAAAGGCAGGTGCAAATCCCAATAGTTGCACTGAATCTAGGCTTTCCTGAAACTGTATAGCTACATAGCCAATCCGATTTTCGCTAGTGCTTGGTAATAATATGACAGTTTCTTGGGGTAAAGCTGGACGGCATTCTAAAATTCCCACATTTGGAATTACCAAATCAGCTGCATTTGATAAAGCTGCTTTTACTGGATTCCAACAATCTGATTCCTGAAAATTTGTTGGTATTTGCAACCATTTTAAATAGCTATGAACTGCGTAAACTGCTAACGCATTCAAATAAACTCGCTTACCTTTTTCTACTGTGCTTTGTTGAGCCGCTAAATGTCTGGCTCTAGAATGAATTTCTAAATCTAGGGGAACCATTAATAAAGGGGAAGTTGTGTTACTCATAACGATTGCTCCTGTTTATATCCCAAATCTTCAGCAATTTTTTGCAACATCGGTTTGCAATTTCTGTTCCAATGCGAATTAACAGTTGTGTAAGGAAGGCTCAACTCTCGCGCTATCTCTGCAACTTTTTCAGGTGGTTCTTTGAGTATTAATCGTTGGCTGAGTAGTTGACAATTACACTCAACACAAGAACGAGGATAACTATTTTTGAGCTTTTCTTCGGGATCTTGCTCAATATAATGCTCTAATTGAAGACCAATTCGTTGATTATTTTCTCGCTGAGAATTTTCAATTAGAGTATCCAAACCACTCAAAGTAGAATTGGGTAATTTATCCAGCAGAGTTATTTCCCCAAAGTCTGAGGCCATGGGAGCATCTAAGCTGAGTGGAGCATTTTTATCTGGAGAGTATAAATCTTGAATCCGCCAGCGAAGGTAACCGTTAACCCATCTCACCAAACTTTCTGCAACCGAGTCAGAATTAGGCTCAAATTCAGAAATATTATTGCTAACCCACTCGAATGTAAGGGTTAGGGCTGCTAGATAATCAGGATGAGAGGATTTGCGTAATCTTGGAAATTGCTGGATTTCAAGTAGTAATCGATTCATGGTCAATCGCCATTGTAGGCTCTTAGGTACGTGTTGACGTATCTGCGTAATTAGACCGATCAACTGTTGCTCTAGGTCATCCATGCCACTTTTTTAACAGGCGGTTTTTGCGATCGCTATTATGGCATTTGGCTAGAAGCTTACACCTATAACGATATCTAATAATTTTCGGGGGCATCTTTTCACAAAATTCAACTGGATGCTTGTTCTTAGGAAGTTTTATTTGCCAGATCAAAAAGATTTCTTAACCGTGGAGGTAACAGACTGTTACCACGGGAGTTATTGCAACTGAAACAAGCCAAACGCAAATTCGAGAGACTATTAGATCCACCCAGGCTCTTGGGAAGCAAGTGTTCAATGGTTCTTTCCGATTTGGTCATTTGCTTACCACACCAGCAACAATGGTTTCCATACGTTTGTAGTAGTTGGTGTCTCTTGCGACGCTTAGAAGCTGGAGACATATTAGCCATAATTCAGCTGCCTGAGTTTCAAGGTTTGAAGTGTTCACTTGCTTAACAGGGCAGTATTAAAAAATGACGCAAAATTTTTAAGGGCGTTGTAAAAAGCAGAAACTATAGCAGTTCTTGTTTGGATGCAACGGTAGCTTTGTATTTATCGCTTGGGCATGGCGGTAGACCAAACTGTTCATTACCTCGTTTAATCCTTGAATTTACATAACAATACTGCCCACTGCTGACAAAATTATTCTGTCGGACTTAGAGCAAGTTCTGGGTAAATAGCGTCATGCCCACGATTTAGGACGGCCAAAATCTGATTGTAAATGCCTTTGTAACACTTTCGCCAATAGTTGTCATGAACTGCTAAATCTTAAATTTGCCAGTATCCAGTTATTCTTTCTAGAAGTGTGCAGCAAAATTTCAGCAAGTTTCAGCAAGTTTAAAACATTGAATATCCTTGACTAGAAGCTCATTCACTAATTGTTATAGGGTGACAGAAAATTGTTTGGATTGAAGCACTGTTCTGGTTTTTATACTCCGGATAATATTATGAGGGTACATGACTTAGATTGCTGACCTATCTGGAGAGGTACAGGTGCAAATCCTAGCCAACGGTATTATTTCTGGGCTTACTATTGCTGTTCTGGCGTTGGCATACTTAGTCGTATTTTTGCCCACGCGGGTATTTCATGTAGCTTTGGGAGCCATTTATGCCCTAGTTCCTTATGTAGCTTGGAGTTGTGGACAACGAGGGCTTCCAACAGCAGTTGCAATCGCCCTTTCCCTATTGACTGGAGCGCTTCTCTCTCTTGGATGCGAACTTTTTAATCATGCTTGGCTGGAGAAGAAGCAGGCAGCACCTGGGGCACATCTGATCTCCTCGCTCGGTGTTTATATCATGATCGTTCAGGTTGCGATCCTAATTTGGGGCAATGGAACAAGACAACTAAGGCAGGGCGCAGATACGGTACTACAGTTTGTTACACTGAGCCTGCCAACTTCTCAAGTCGTTTCAGCAATTGTCGCGGTCACCATTTTAGTTTGGTTTTGCCTTTGGTTACGGTTCAGTAGCTTAGGGCTTCAGTTCCGAGCATTAGCTGACAATCCCAAAGAGTTTGGTTTGCAGGGATACAACATGGACAAACTGCGTTTACTAGCTTTTGGGCTGTCGGGTTTGCTTGCATCAATCTCATCTCTATTGGTGGCCTATGATATTGGGTTTGATCCACAGAGTGGTTTGCCAGTCCTACTGATGGCAATTGTGGCAGTAATTATTGGCAGTCAGCAGTCATTTGTTGGTGCTGTTTTAGGTGGATTAGTTCTGGGTGTAGTAAGAGTAGCAACGGTTTGGTTTCTGTCAGCACGTTGGCAAGAGGCAGCAACTTTTCTGGTACTGGTGTTTTTCCTGCTCATTCGCCCCAATGGATTGATGGGGCACAAGCCCAGGGTAGAGGCAGAGGTATGAACTACCTACTTCATCTTTTAATTTATGTCAGTGTTTACGCCATTGTGGCAATGAGTCTCAACCTCATTGTAGGGTACTGCGGACTGTTAACCCTTGCTCACGCAGCCTATTTTGCGCTTGGTGGATATGTCTATGCGTTGACAAGCCTAAAGTTAGGGTGGGGTTTTCTTCCGGCAACTTTAGCAGGAGTGACAATATCTTGCCTTCTAAGCCTAGCGGTGTCGCTACCATCCTGGCGGTTTAAGGGTGACTTCTTTGTAATGGTATCTCTAGCAGTTCAGGCACTGCTGTTTGGAGCATTTTCTAACTGGGTTGATCCCACAGCAGAAATTGGAACATTGACGAATTTAACTAACGGGACTTTTGGGCTGTCGGGAATTCCTAAACCAAATCTGTTCGGGTTGCATTTCAATAGCATTGGCAGTGTGGCAATTTTTTCTGTCACGATCGCCCTGCTCTGTGCTGTACTGTCTGGACTGTTAGTTTTTTCTCCGTGGGGGCGTTTGCTCCAAGTTATGAGAGATGATGAACTAGCTGCTAGAGGGTTGGGTAAAGACACGCGCTTGGCAAAGGTGCAGGCATTTGCGATCGCCTGTGGTATGGTAGCGGTAGCTGGGGCAATTCGTACGGCGTATATTGGTTTCCTCGACCCGACCGCAGCAGCGTTGGATGAGTCAATTCTGATGCTGTGTATGGTGATTGTGGGAGGGGTAGGCAATTTTCGAGGACCACTAGTAGGTGCCTTTATCCTAATAACAATTCCTGAGCTTCTGCGGTTTGCCATGCTACCGGATAGTATAGCAGCAAATATCCGGTTGCTAATTTATGGTCTTCTCTTGGTACTGATGATGCATTTTCGCCCCCAGGGAATTGCTGGTAAACATCGGTTAGGCTAGGGAATACTATGAATGCAGTGATGGCTAGATGGCAAATGACAGCACCTGATGCAACATCCCTTGTGAACGATGAACGAACAGTTTTGCTGCGAGTGCGGAACCTACAAAAGTCTTTCGGGGGGCAGATGGTGATAGCAAACGGCAATTTCACTTTACGACGGGGTGAAGTGGTGCTGTTTCGAGGAGTCAATGGGTCAGGTAAAACAACTGTTTTGAATCTATTATCTGGAAATTTGGTGCCAGATGCCGGAGAGATTTGTTTGGAAGAGGAAGGGAGAACAGAGGTCTTCAGATTCCCAGTCCCGTGGTGGTATAATTTAAATCCCTGGAATCACTTTACACCAGAGCGGTTAGCACAGTTGGGAGTAGTGCGTTCTTGGCAGGATGTACGATTGGCTGCAAGCCAAAGCTTGGAAAACAACATTGTAGTTGCGGCTTCAGGGCAACGGGGGGAAAATCCCCTTTGGGCGATTTTAAAACGATCGCGGGTGCAACAGCAAGAGGCAAGACTGCGAAAGGCAGCACAGCTAAAACTGGCAGATCTCGGTTTGGCAGGGCGGGAGGAGTCGTTAGCAAACGCCATCTCCCTGGGACAGTCGCGACGAGTTGAGATTGCCCGTGCTGTTCAGGCAGATGCCAGAATTTTATTTTTGGATGAGCCGTTGGCAGGTTTGGATACAGCAGGAGTCCAGGAAGTGATGCGCTGGTTAACTGAACTGGTGCGAGAGCAGCGGCTAACACTGGTGATTGTGGAGCATGTGTTTAATATCCCTTACCTGCTGAACCTAGTCACAACAGTATGGACACTAGAGCAGGGTGCTCTTCGTTTACAGAAGCCAGAGGAAGTGCGGGAAGAACTGACCCAGTTGACGCGGGGGCAAGAGCAGGGATGGCTGCACCAACTGGCAGGTGTAAAGGAAAATGTTCAAAGCCACCCATTAATTGGGGGAGCCATACTGTCAGTATCTGGACAGTCACGGCAGGACAGTGCGCCTGTACTAGAAGTGGAGGATCTGGTAGTGTATCGGGGGCAACGATTGGTCGTGGGCGAGCGGACGGCAGATGGAACAGTGAAGGGTATTTCGTTTAGTTTATGGCGAGGACAATTGGGCGTGTTGGAAGCTCCCAATGGCTGGGGAAAGACAACATTGTTAGAAGCGATCGCTGGAATAATTCCAGTGAGTAGTGGCTCAATTTGGATTGATGGGCGGCTAATTGAGGGATTACCCATGTGGCAGCGAGTAAAACTAGGACTGGCGCTGTTGCAGTCGCGAGATAATATCTTTCCGAATTTGCTGGTAAAGGAGATGCTGAAATTGGCACGGGTCGTGAAAATCCCTCCGGGATTGCAAAAGTTGCTAGGCAAGCGGATGTCGGATTTAAGTGGTGGGGAACGGCAGCGGGTGGTTTTGGCTTGTTTTCAGCGCAAACTGGGGATAGTGCAGATGCTGGATGAACCGTTTTCGGCGTTAGACATAGCAGGAGTGAGAGATTTTTTAAACATGGTGAAGCCTGATGAGGGAAGGGCTTGTTTGATTGCACTACCATTAAGCGTGTTTGGAGGTCTATGATGCATCGTCGGTCGTGGTTGCGATTAGTTCTACTCGCAGTTCTGATGGCAGTTATAACTATCTCCTGTGGAGTGCTAAACAGATCGAGCCAAACAGGAGAGATTATTAAAGTTGGTGGCATTGTCCCCCTAACTGGAACAGCAGCATATTTAGGTGAAGGTGAGAAATTTGGGATGCAACTAGCGCTAGATGAGCATCCTGATATGAAATCTAAAATCAACTTTGTGTTTGAGGATTCCCAAGGTAAGCCAGAAGTTGCTGTGTCAGCAGCAAGAAAACTTTTAGATTTTGAGAATGTCAATATTCATACTGTTAGTACAACAGGAGCAACACTCTCCACATTGCCTATTTATAAGCAGTCAGGCAAAGATATTTTAGTTTTTGCCCAGTCTATGATGCCTGGGCTGACGAAAGACTATCCTTTTGCGTTTCGTATTTATGCGACTGCTGATGAGGAAATGAAACTACTGGCGGATTACGCGAAGAAACAGAAATATCTGCGAATTGGGACGTTAAATATCACCAATAGAGCAGGGGATGAGGCAGCCAAACTCCTTCAGCAAAGGATTAGTGAATATGGTGGCAAAATCGAATTACAGGAATCATTGCCATCAACTGAGAAAGATTTTAGAAGTGTTTTAACTAAGTTTAAACAAAAGAACTTGGATGCAATTATGGTGTACGCATTCACCACAACTTACCCAGGTGTTCTGCAACAGATGGAGGAAACTGGATTAAAAACTCCGGTTTTGGCAAATCTGCAATTTGCCGTTGGTGGCTTTGAGAAGCAAGTATCTCCAGAGATTTTGAGGCAAGTTGTTTTTCCTGCATCCCGATACTATGTTGAACAGAATGATCCTAAAATTCAGGAATTCAACAAAAAAGCGAAAGCGGCAGGGAAAGAAGCGAATCATGATATTGCTTATTTCTATGACATGACAAATATACTGATCGCAGCCATTCAGAAAGCACAGTCTAGTAGCCCAAAAGCAATTGGGGAAGCAATTATGGGATTAATGCCCTATGAAGGTGTGACTGGAAGGATTCAGTTAAATAGCGATCGAGATAACCAGGCAGCAATGACGTTAGTAAGACGGACTGGGCAAGGCATTCAAGCATTAAATTAGAACAATGGGAATGATGATGAAAGATCAATCAAATCTAATTAATCCATTTAAGATTAAGGAATCATGGAAGGCATATAATCAGTTTTTCTGGTTTAATCAACCTGAAGAATTAATTCCTGTTGCTGAAAAGATTGTTGCTCAACTACCAACAGCATCAACCAGTCAGCCAATTCAAGTTCTTGTGCTAGGGATTGGCACAGGCACATTTGAGCTACCACTTTTAGCTGCAATTGAAAATGTCTCCCACCGTAAAGTTCGTATTGTCGCCTTAGATGCAAACAAAGAACCAATGGCATTTGCTAGTATGCTGGTTCAATCTGGACTCAACAGCTTGCCTAGAAAAACTGATGAATTGATTCAATTAATTGATACTTACGGCTGGAAAGATATTCCATCAGATGACTTTTGGCAAAGCGGAGAACACTTATTTATTTGTGAGGATCTTGATTTCGACAATCAAGCTTTAAAAGTTCAACCTGGTAAAATATCTTTTGCTGCTTTTCCTTCTAGGTGGGGAGAAAGCCTAGAGCAAGTATATGGAAATGCTCTGCCTTTTAGAGGTTTCGACTTATGTCTAGCCTCATTTTTTCTTCCGCACTTAACATGGTGGCGTAGTACGTTAGTTAGTGCCCTATCGCTACTTAGAGAGGGGGGGATTTTCTTACATTCTCATGTGAGAGGTGATGCAGATATTTTGGAAGGAAAAACTAGTGCTGCCCCTAAAATTCTAAAGGATTCGGGGAGAACTGATATCCTTCATGACAATAGCATCCTTAAATCTGTGTTTTTGAACAAAGTATATGGGTTTTATGCAGATAAGGAAGTGGCGAGATATCACACTGTTCCACGACCTTCAACTCCTATTCACCCTTTCGGTGTCGAAAACTTTTTTAGTTATATAGAAGGTCATGGGCTAAAGAATTTAAGTACATTAAGCTATCTTGTCCAAACCCAAGTAGATAAAAATACATATTACCAACTACTTTGTAATCGAACCAATAGCCCATTTCGAGTAGTTGAAAAGATAGTTGGAACACCTTATTACAATGATATACTCCAAAAGTTAGATAAAACAATAAGCAAAGAAATCCCTGATACAAAGGATAGCCTAGTCAATCGCTTTCTGTGGTCTGGTTGCCAACTATTTAACTTAAGAGAGTTCTATAATTCACCATTATCGTCCAAATTTAAGGATAGAGCTTTAGCTGCTTCACAAAGACAAGAAATACGACAATACGAGCTTGAAGCAGCAACAGTAGATGTAGGCTTAAGCCAGTTTCAAGAAAGCTCAGAATTTGCCAAAGAAATAGTCAAAAACATGGCATCTTCTGGTTTGATATCATCCTCATGTGTTGGTGGATTAATAGTTTCACTGAAAGAGGATGATCCATCGATCGCTGCTTTCGTCAATCCATTATTACAATCTCGGTCAACTGTAATGTTGACCAACTTTTTAATTGATCTATGTCTGTACTTGCGTTTTCGTGAGGAGAAGTATAGCAATACAGGTACTCTTGTAAGAAGACTAATACCAAAATCTAATAAAACGTGCATCTTTACATGCAAATCCCAAGACAATGAGGAACTTTCTGAAGTTATTGATATAAATATTGTTCAACATAACTCATTCAAGGAAGTTCAATTCATTCTAAGCAATTCTCTAAAAAAACTTATGAGAGAAGAGGCCGCAAATCTAAATTCTATAAAAACTGTTAGAGAAGCCATGCGTAAAATGTTAGAGATAAAAAACTATGAGGTGGGGATTTTTACAATTAATCCCTATAAGGATAATTATTTAGATATATTTGATGATAACACTAGAGAGGACTGGAGAAGGCTGATAAATTTAAAGCAATTAACTGAAGATATGAGGAAGAAAGTTGAACAAGTTGGTGGTGACACGGTTGATTTTCTCGAAGAGTTGGAAGACTGCATCACGGAAAAACTAATTAATGGTATAGTTCCTATTCCTATTATTTCATCATTTCACACCTGCGTTACTTATCCTGCCGTTTATCGAGTTAACGATAATCTGTTGGCTGAGGACGCTGTTATTCTTTTTTATGATTCCTCGTTTCGGTTGGAAGAAGAAATTGAGCATGAATTTAAGAAAGTTCAGTATATGTACAGCACCGTAGGTATGAGAAAAACTCAAGAACGCGGGGAAGAACAAGGATCTCGTCAAGGAAAAAGTGAAGGAAGGCGGAGTGTGACAGAGCAGTTTGGTCATGAAACTCGATTGGTCAACTTGTCGGTCAGAAAAATGTCGAGATATATTGAAGATGAGCTACGTGTGCGGGAAGATAACTTTCACATTATGGCTCTATTAAGAGAAGCTGCATTTGACTACATCGATCTTTGGGCAAGTAACGCCAGCGATGATAGCTATCCAATTAACTTAGAAGACGTAATTGAAAGTGCAAAACGTATTGGGTTCCTTCGTAAATTTCATAGTGTTGAGCCACCAGAACTTCTTCAGAACAAGGAACTTTTTCTTAACCTATTAAGCAGAATAAATGTTCAAGTCGTTACAACCCCTCAGGCTATTAACTTAGGATATTCAGCAAGTTTGGAGAAAGCTATCAAAGCAGCCATATCCAATGCAGTTCAGCACAGTTTACCTAAAAACAGATCATTCAAAGATATGCTCTCCTTGAACGAGGTGTATACCATTCTGTTACTACACGGAGAAAGTTCGCTTGCTATCTATACTTCTGGTGAGTATTGCATTAACAATGCTAAACCTGCCAGTACGCTTAGTGTTATTCAAGACCAGCTTGAGAATATAAAAGGTGTTGTTCCCAGCATGACAACTTTGTATGAAAAAGACCTAAACGAAACAGAAAGAGAACTATTAACTCAGCACCATGTTTCTCTACCTGTTGTTCATACATTATTTACCTTTGATCGAGATGTTTGGTTACAGCAGCAAGTGAGGTTATAGCAGCAAGCGAGAAATATATATACAGATAAACATTCTCTAAGCCTAAATTTAGATTATTTACTTCTTAATGGAGCGTCTAGCTAAGGTGAGTGAAACTCCAGACATAAACATCTTCGCAGTCGATGACTATGCACCTGCCCTCTGTGAATTCACAAAGACAGTGGAGAAGTTGACCTGGCTCCAGAAAATTACTGAAATTGGAATTCCCAACCTCCGTACTGCCTGGAGACAATCTCAAAACCTCAGCAGTTCTAGAAATACTAAACAATGGCAATCCTATATTCGCCAAACAGGGTTATCTGAACCAGATCTTAAAGAGCTTATCCGGCTTGAGCCGAGCCAATTGTGTATGCTCTCTGCGTTGCCGCTAGAGCAACTCAACATCCAACTCCAGACGTTTTGCATGGATAGTGACCAGGTTTACAAAGAAGTTTTGCAAATCATTGCAGATGCTGCTGACTACCACTGCCACTTCCTGTTGCTTGATGTGTACTGGGGAAACTATGGTAACTATGCTGTTAGCGACCCTAATCTCTTGACCACCAGCTACATTCGTAGCCTCTGGAATAATCCCTCCTGCTCCCAAGATTCTCTCGGTGCAGGCAATCTCGCCCATAAATTTCTTGAGAAAGGGGAACACTTCTTCGTTCTCCGTGCCACTAGTGCTCGTGGAATCGATTATCTCCTGACCTCCCCCGACCTTTCCGAAAAAGCTAAGAAAAACTACATTCCGGGAATTAACTCCATTGCGCTTGGCGGTGCGCCTGCCAAAGTTGTAGAAATGCTTTGTGTTTGGTACGAAAATGTTTACGCTTCCCCCATTGGCAAGTTGCGATGTAAAGGAGAGGTTGGCAACCCTGCAAGTTGGTTCTCTCCGCATTCCTACGAAGTTCCTCACGAATTTCCTACACCTGACAGTACCAAATTTCAGACTGCTGCTCACTGCCTCGCCGATTTTGTCAACCTGCCCCAGCATTACTATAATTTTCTTTCTCATCAAGGCTTCAAATCCTTGGCGCTTACTGGTAATACAATTGGATCTCATACACTTTATGCGATCGCTCTCCTTGCTGATGCCCAACGTTCTCAAAGTGCGCTAGAGCTATCTGCTGGCTTTCCCTCCTATACTCCCATCCCAAAACACGCACACCTTGTAAAAACTGACACCTGCGATTTTGCTGAACAGATCTTCCAATTCTTTCAGGGGCTTTTAGAAGAGAGTAGTATTCACCTCTCCTTCCAAAATTCCTCTCTTTTCCTCGAATCTTCTGTTCCAGTTGCTACAGAAGTATACAATCTTAACGGAAAAACACTCCTAGATCGGGTTGGCTCTCATCTTCACTACTTTAAACATACCCAACAGTGGAGCAATGCTCACACCGTCTCGCTACCACTAGCACAATGTATTCATTACGGAGGATGGGGCTTGGTCGATCCCCAACAATATATACTCCACCCACAAACAGGACCTTTTTTGGTCACAATGCAAGGTAGGAAAATTATATTCTCATGGCAGGAAGATTAGCAGTTTATTTCAAAGATGAGGATGCTGTCCGCGCAGCCAACTGCCGCGAAAGCTTACCTGTTGACTTGTTCTACGCTACAGACAAACTAGAAACTGCCCAAGTCATCTGTGGCCACAACAGTAACCTCAAAGGTTTCAACCAAGGGCAAGCAACAACCAGCTATGCTCAACACTATCAAAATAAGCTCATTGTTGTCTATAGCGGTAGCGGCAATCCCAAATTATCCACAACCGACCAGCTTTCAAAAAAGGTTTTAAAACTTGTTAGAACCATTCATCGCGGACATGGAAGCATTACTCTAGATGAGTGGCGCGAGATTCACCAATTGATCGACCACAACAGATTTACATCCCCCACCCTGGCAGAAAGCAGTACCACCTGTCTCTCAACTCTCGCCTTGCTTTGCCAAGGTTACCTCATCACCTACGCTACTCCACATACAACTTTAGATGATTCTGTCGTTCAAACAGCCCTTAACCTTATGGGTTGGACAAATCTTCTCGATCGCGCACTCATTCAAAATATTAATTTTGAAGCTTTACACAGCTATCAAAGTTGTGTCAATCAATCTATTTGGTGGATAGATTGCTTTGAGCCAGATCAAATTAGTGTCAGCTTAAAATCTGGACAGTTGAATATCCAAGGCGATATCGCACGCGAATGGGGGGGTAGCAAAGTTGATACCTCTAAGATAGCTCTTCTACTTCAAGCTATTTACATTGATGGCAATCTCACAACCCAGATTGTAGCCCAAGCGTACTGTGAGATTTTTCAACGTTTTAATGCATCGCCACTAGAGTGCTCTTTTGACGCATTTCTAGAGAAACCTTATTTGCCTGAAGTAGTTCTTCTCCTTGGCAAAGGTTCCTTGACAAAGGCTTTGAGTCAAACCTTAAATCTATTAGGGATTGAATGTCTTCAATACACAGCTATTCCAAATAACGTAGAAGCATTAGATGACTTCAGAAATGAAATAATAACCGCTAACTTGGCAATCACAATTTCAGACAACATTACTGAAATTGGTCGTCAAGTTCGGCATCTACGCAACGATTGTTATTGGGATAATACATTCGTTGCCATTACAAAAAATATTACAGAAAAAGAGAGTCTGCTCCATTACAACCTTTTCGGCGAGTCAACAGATAAGCTAGTTTATGGACAGGTTGCAGGTCATACAGCCCTCACCCAACCACTACGTTTACGCGACTTACTTGTCACACCCTCTACAGTTAATCCTCTGAGTATAGAACAGTGGCTTAACCTAGCGCAGCACTCTAAACTTTACCTGCTAAAAAACCAGGTACATGAAATTAATAAGCACCTTATTGAAGAAGCTACGCCATCCAGTATCAAATTGCTTAATGAAATATTGGTTCAGATGAGTCAAATTTCCTGGGCTACTTTGGTCGATCACGATCAAGAATTACCGACAATTCGTAAACTCCTTGAAATGCAATCGATAGATACAACAATCAGCATTCAGGACTGCCTACAGTTAATATCTGCCATCCAAAAAGTTTTTATATTTGCTATAGGTAATACATGATGCAGACTAAAGCGATAAGAGTTCTAGTCGTTGAAGACGACCCTCAGTGGCGGCTTCCTATTGAGCAAATGTATAGCGACATCCTACCTAAAGACTCTTACATTCTCTCCTTAGGAAGTGGAGAAGAAGCTGTCAGGCTCCTTAAAGGAGGAACAAAATTTGATCTTCTATCGCTTGATATTAACTTACAGTCAACCTGCACATCTAGCTCAGAAGTATATGCCGATGGCAGAACAGTTTTGAGAAATGCTTATGAGCTACGTGCATGTAGCGCGGTGATTGTGATTACGGGACTGCCATACGACGAAACATTGGAGTTTATTACACCGATTGAACGCGATAAGCTAGTTGCAACTTTGTCCTGTTACCTAGATGATTTTTTTGGAAATAACCTTCACCTTACAAAACCACGTCTGGGCAACTTAACAATTAGTGACTGTATTGAAGTTTTTAAAGCCCAATTACCTCAGAAGAAATTACTGAATTTATGTGCTAGCCCAAGCTGGGGGTACAAAATTCAAATATACGATTCACAATCTGAAAGCCCTGATATTTCAATCAAGAAGCGCGGAACGAAAGCTGCCCCAGTGCAACTAAAAGGAGTACATGCTCAGCTAGTTATGGCGCTGGTTGATGCCCATTATGAAGGAAAGATTCTTAGCAAGCAAGAAGTTTGCG
This sequence comes from Nostoc carneum NIES-2107, assembly GCA_002368155.1. Lineage (GTDB taxonomy): Bacteria > Cyanobacteriota > Cyanobacteriia > Cyanobacteriales > Nostocaceae > Aulosira > Aulosira carnea. The sequence continues at coordinate 63,360 of AP018182.1, read as the reverse complement.
CCATTTACTACCCGGATTTTGTCAATATTCGGGGTTCACAATTACCTTTTGAGAAGCGTCATGAACTTCAGCAGAAGATTCAGTGGGGAGCTAACCGAGGCATCAGCGACTTTAAACGCTACATGAAAGGGAAAGTTTCTAGTTTCATCGCAGATGACTTGTTTCAAGTGCTTGCCCGCAAAGGGTATAAATTAACGCCAGGTACAGAAATCGTTGACGAAGAGTTGGAGTAGGCGTAATGCTAGGGAAGCTAGCAGGAAGTGCCAACTTGGTCAAAAGTATTGATATAATTAGCGTTTAGCCATTAATCCTTCTCTTCTAAATTACAGATGCGATCACCGTAATTTTCCTTTACACAGTAACTATTTCTACCAGTGTCGGAACATTTCTCCCATAACTCGCGAGAAATTGATGAATTTTTGGCATCAAAACTGTGATTGTGACTTAAAGGAATTGTTTGCCGAAAATTAAAGGATAAGCTTGCCGAACCCAGAGACTAACTAGCTTCTGTCTTTGTCATGGCGCGATAGCCGAAGGCTTAAGCTTCGCTTATCGCAAAGCCCAAAACTCTTATTCTGTCATGGACTCACGGCAACTTTATTATTTAATGGAACTCGACAACTAATTCAGAAAGATCCGAAAGAATCGAGAGAATAATGCTTTCAGCCTCTGTCACGGCAACTTTATTCTTTAAAAAACAGCAAACAATTCCTTTAAGTCACAAAATTTGGTCACGCAGGGGGTAAAATCACAGTATGTTTTAGTTCAATTGCTACTCAACGGCGTAACACTATCTCTACCAGAGTCAAAAAAGAGGAATAGATATAAATTCAGTTAATAATTATTCTTAATTTCAGAGTATCTAAAACAATTTTTAATGTGACCGTTAATCATGCCTACAGCTTGCATATAAGCATAACATGTGGTGCTGCCAAGGAATTTAAACCCCTTTTTCTTTAAAGTTCTACTCATAAAATCTGATCCAGGTGTCCTTGTCGGAATTTCTGAAACGTCCTCCCATGAAGTTTCAATTGTTGAACCACCAACAAAAGACCAGATATATGTGTCAAAGCTACCGTACCCTTTTTGTATTTCTAGAAATTTCTTAGCATTCTCAATGGAGGCAATGATTTTTGACTTATTTCTGACAATATTTGGATTCAAAAATAACTCTTCTATTTTGTCATTTGAATATTTAGAAATTTTATTGGCATCAAAATTATCGAAAGCTTCTCGATAACCTTCTCTCTTCTTGAGAATTGTCAACCAGTTTAGTCCTGCTTGAGAAATTTCAAGGATTAAAAACTCAAAAAGAAGCCTATCATCATGTATGGGAACACCCCATTCTTTGTCGTGGTACTCCATTTCAAGTTCTGTAGAATTTGCCCAGTCGCAACGAGTTACAATTTTGTCAATCACCATACTAGTTACATAATAATTTCATCTCAAAATTTGAAATCCTTTAATTCCTTAGCAATTAATGCCTTCATTTAAAAACATTGCCTTTTTGATGTAGTCAGTGTCTATAACAGGAGGCTGTATCTTGTGATTTGAAAGAGCTTTTTCAAAAAGAGAGCAGTCATATACACTTTCGCCGCGTGGGTAAAGCCCCATATTCTCCTCAAAAGATTGGGCTATAATATTGAGAATAGTATCCCCATCTTTGTCTGCCTTTGCAATTAATTTCGCTTTCCATTCTTCGACAGATACATACTTGGAAATATAATTTTGCTCTTTGAGTAAGTCAAAGACGAATCTAGCTGGTATTGGTTGTCGCTGAGTTACATTATATACTTTGAAATAATTACAATCGTTATTTGCAAACTCGGCAATTGATTTCACTAAGAAGTTAACTGGAATCATTTCAAAAAAAACCTGGCTGGTTTCTGGTGCACACTGAATTTTCTTGCAAGCATCGATTACCAGAAACTGAAAATCACTGAAGTTATACATCCCTGTTATACTGTGATGCCCAATATAACCAGGACGATATATACAAGCAGGTAACCCTCTAGCTATAGCTTCCCAAACTAACTTCTCTGCTACCCATTTTGCACGAGCATATCCTCCGGTAAGTTTATTGGCAAATGAATCAATCTCGTTGTTTTCTAGAAAAAGCTCTTGATGAGATTTAAATGGAAATATGCCAACTGTTGATATGTATTGTAAAGGTTTGGTTACATAAGTAGATGCCAGTCGAATTATTTCACGAGTTCCATTTACTATGGGCGCTCTCAAAATATCATAGGAATACAAGAAATTCACTGGTGCTGCACAGTGAAAAATATAATCTATTGTTTCCGTATATTCTTCAAAGCGTTCAATTGATAAGCCCAAATACTCTTGACTTAAATCTCCAACTATAGGTATGATTCGCTTTTCTATTTCTTGATTCCACAAGTAATATCGCTTTAGATTGTTAATAATTTTTTGCTTGCCGACATCTTCTATCCCACTTTGAGTGCGAACTAAGCAGTAAAGCTTAACATCGTCATTGGTCAACCTAAGTAATTCATCTAATAAAAATGCTCCTAAGAATCCTGTTGCTCCGGTTACAAGGATAGATTTTGCATCTCTTATAGACAATGGCTTTGTACGCGTTATTGGTGTAATACCAGAGTCCAGATGAGAATCTTTCCGCATTAAAATCACAGTGGAAAAATTTTTTTCTCCTTTGTTAAAATATTCCAATAATTTGTTGATTGTAGGATAATCATAGATATCTCTCACACTAAGCTCTATCTGAAACATTTTTCCAATTAAAGCAGCCAGTTCTACAGACAGTAGGGAATTTAACCCAAAATCAAAAAAATTTGCATCCTTCTCTATCTGTCCTCGCCCCGAAAATAGAACTCTCTCTAATAACTTTTTCAGAATTGCTTCCTTGTCTTCTGGAGATACCGTCTCCTTAGCTTGAATATTACTTAAATCGTATTCATAATTTGGTATGGGCAAAGGAAGTGCCTTTTGATCAACTTTACCATTGGAATTAAGAGGAATTTCTGCTAATTCAATATATTTACTAGGAATCATATACTTGGGCAAGTATGATTTGATTTTTTCCTGAATTTCTACACAATTTCCATTACTCGGGTCTATTTTAAAATCAAGATTTTCTTGCTTAAGGATATAAGCTATGATCTGCTTATTCTCACCTTCTTTACCTACAGTAATAACAAGACAGAACTTTACTAGTCCAGTTTTCTGTAAAGCATTTTCAATCGCTTTCAAATTAATGCTATAACCGCGTATCTTTACTGTGGAATCACAGCGTCCCCTAATTTCCAGCATTCCATTTGGGAGAATGGTTGCTATATCTCCAGTTTTATAAAATTTATTTTTCTTAAACACTACAAATCGTTCTGCAATTAGTTCTGGTCTGTTTAGATATCCACTAGCTAAACAAGAACCACTAACATATAATTCACCAGGGAATCCTGGTGAAACTGCTTTTTGATTTTCATCTAGCAGACATACCTTCACTTCCTCTAAAGGAAATCCTACTGGACAGAATTCTGATATGAAATCTTCACTTTCCTCTAATCGGTAAAGTGAAACACTAGGAAATTCACTCATACCATACCAATTGAATAAGCAAAGATTATGAGGAAATATCTTTAAAATTTTGTTTTTCAGCTCTGTTGTCAAAACTTCTCCACATATCCACAAAACTTTCAGAGAGGAAAGCAGAGTTTGAATGACAGCTGGTTCAACTCGATTAATCAGTAATTGCAGAAATGATGGCGTTAAAACTGTTTCAGTAATTTGATAAGTAGCAATAAAATCTAGTAATAGTTTAGGGTCATATGCAACTTCATTGGGAATAATGTGGCAAGCTGCACCTCTGAAAAAAGGTTTTAGCATTTCTAGAGGAAAAAATGCATTGAATGCAGAACGATCTCCTGCTATGTAGAAGCTAATATTATATAAGTGAGTATAATAACTATGAATTATTGCTCGATGCGAAAGCAATACACCCTTAGGTTCTCCGGTTGACCCAGAGGTGTATATGACCATAGCCAGATTATCTGGAGACATTAATGAAACTGCATCACGATTGCAAACATAGTTCCTCCAAGCTGTATTGGTGTCTATATCTAAAATTATGGTAGAAGTATTAGCTTCTAATCTGCTTGAGTAGAAGCTTTTTGTGATTATTACAATTGGTTTATCCTGACTTACAATTTTGGAAAGTATTGCATCTGGATATGCTAAATCTAAGGGCATGTAGGCCCCTCCTGCTTTTAGTGCTGCAAAACACGCAATGATATATTCAGCGGATTTTTCCATAAAGATGCCTGTTAGTTTATTGAAACTAACGCCTTGCTGTTGCAAGTAGCCTGCTAACGAATCTGTCAAAATATTCAATTCTTTATAAGTAATTGAAGTATCACCATCTACTATAGCAATGCTATTCGGTGTTTCTTCTGCCTGTTTTCTCAATAACTGAGGTAAATTTAAGAAATTCATCTTCATTACACAACTATCTAGTTTATGGCTTAAATTGCTAGGTTAATGGCAGTAAATAAAACTTAAATATATTAGTACTGCCATCATTTTTTATGAGATCAATTGATTTACTCTGCTAGGCTACCTATTTTGCCCATATTCATCCATGGAGGGGAGCTTTCTTTGTAAGTCTCATATTCTGGAGCTATCAATTCTGAATGATCTAAAGTTGCAATTGTTATGCAAATAGACTCGCTCCCATCATCCAGAGCAAATATTGAACTACCACATTTTGGACAAAAGCCTCTCTGAGTATTTTTTGAAGACCTATATAATGATGGTTCTGCACCTTCATACTTGAGAGAAGAAATTGGAAAATCTACCCAAGCTACTACTGGCGCTCCTATAATACGTTGACACATACGACAGTGGCAGAAATGAGGGGAGGTAGGTTCTCCTGTTAAACTATATCGAATGTATCCGCAGTGGCATCCACCTGTATATTCTCTCATCGTCATACCTCTTGAAGTCTAAAATTTTAAATCAACAAATTGCATATGCTGCTATATCGATAATGTCAATCTTTTAATGGAGATCAACAAGCTCTAGAAGCATATGAAGCATATGATAATTGGTTTCAAACATTAGTTTCTTTGTCAGCATTAATTGGTTAACATCTTCATATTTGAGCAGGTATTTTTCTATCCCAATTCATCTCACATTTTACTAATGCAGAGTTAGCAAGAAATGAGCTAATAGCATGATAAAATCAAGACATAATAGTTACAATCAGTACTTCTTCATTAACCAGCTTGATAAAGACATCTTTTTTTCACGCAGCTGCTGCAATGCTCGTTGCTGGTTCGAGCCACTTGTTAAGAAACCCTTGAAGCCAATGACGATTTGAAGCTTTATACTGAGCATGAAGCTTCAACTGCATAGTGTAAGATTGAACTCCTGGAAGAGTAAGATAGTCAGCACCTAAAGTTGTCCATCGGCGAATGAGTTGTTGTGTAGTTTCAGGATGAAACTGGAATCCATAAGCGCTTTCGCCATAACGAAATGCCTGATTAGGAAATTGGTCTCCAGATGCTAGCAAAACAGCACTGGAAGGAAGGTCAAACCCTTCCTGATGCCAATTATAAAAATACATTGTTTTTTCAAAGCAAATTTGACCTGCTAAAGTTGGCATCACCGGACAGTAGCCAATTTCAGTTAAATGATCGCGATGGGGCGCAACTTTTGCACCCAACACTCGTGCTAACATTTGAGCACCTAAACAAATACCAAGAAAAGGTTTTTTAGCATCGAGAACTGTTGGTAGCCAATCTAGTTCAGTTCGGATAAATGGGAAGGTTTCATCGTCATTTACACTCATGTAACCACCAAACATAACAACTGCATCATACCTTTCTAGAGTAGCTGGCAGTTCCTCCTGCAAACTTGGACAGCGAATGTCTAGTATGTAACCTTTCCTATGTAAAAGTTGTCCAACTAGCCCCGTTTTGGAAGTCGGGTGATGAATGATTACTAGAATAGTTCTCATTTTACACAACGCTGCTTGCCGCAAGGATTTTAATTTCTGGTGTTTGAAGTTTCTCAATATTGTTCTCAACAGTATGCAAAATAGTCCACCACATTGTCATGGCCTGCATACCCTGTAAAAAACCGTCACAAATTTGAGGTAGTTTAAGACCAAATCTCTCATACTCACAAATGAATCGAGCTATTCCACTTATGTGTCCTTGCTCGACACCATAATCTAGATGCAAATCATAATAGAAGTTCAGGTTTGGTAGGCTTGCCTCCGTTTTACCTGTGAGGGCTGCGTATGCATTGGTAATGTCCCGCAGAAGCTTTGTCTCCCTAATGGCTACGCCTTCTGTAGCGTAGAAAGCTCCGCATATGATGCTTGGAGAGTGAGAACGAGATAATAAATCAACAATCTGCACAAGTTCACTCGTGCAAGCAATTGGGTAGTGTCCGATAATGTTGACATCTAAATCTTTCAACAATGCAGATGAGTAAAGTTCATAGTGGGCTAGGATTTCAACGTTTCCACCTTCTTCTAAAAAGTTACGGATGAACTCCGCTGCCATCTCAGGTACGGCATCCATTGAATGTGCAGCAGCAGACTTCAAGAACTGAGAATTGTGTCGTGCAAATACACCGAGTTCGTTTATGTAGTGAAGCAGAACTGGGGCAGACAGGCTTGAAGGGGAAACTTCTTTCTCGATCATGTCGAATATGTATTCGATCATTCTAGCCATATGATGGACTAGTTCTTTACCATTGAAACTCTGAAGATGTCCGGTGAAAATTCCTTTAAATATCTCCGATGAATCATGATTCTCAATAAAGAACTTTTCTATTTTATCGGCGAACATTCCTTCTATCTCTCCTTACAATTGTTGAAAAGTAGCACTAAACAATCTCAAAACCATTCGTTCTTGAGATTCGCCTTAGAGTTTCAATAATTCTGCTAGAACTATCTAAGGTGATTTCATGCCCATCATTTAGAAGCTCAAAGAGCGCAATCATCTCTTCAGAATACGATACGGTAACGCTGCGACCTCGTAGAAACACTTGCACATCTTTTGCGTTACAATTACGACTTGACCAACAGATCTTATAAGGTCTTTTTAAGCGTAGTGTGCTCTTAGCCTCTAAATGCAGTGGTGATATCAGATCAATCTCTTGTCTGGCTTCATCAATAAGACTTTCCGATATATCAAAGCCGCCATTGCTAATTAGCCTAAACCAATAGTCATCTAATACTATAGGTATCTGTGTTTGCATCCAATCATCGAAAATTTCTTGTGCAACACTGCTTGCCAACTTCTCTAAAGGATTAGTATTGAATGCGAAAGTTTGATGAGATGAAATCCCTGTTTCATCAAATGGTATTTGTTCGACTAAATTGGAAACAACTTGTTTAAGCAGTCGTTTGATCGGATAAGTATATAAAGGACACGCGACACTAACCGAAAATTCATCTTGCCTCCCCACATGAAACACCAAGGCAGGAAGATACAACACATCTCCCGGCTCAAGTACATATTTTTCGGAGCTAGAAAGTAGATACTCGTAGTCGCCAAATGTTGGTTCTAATGAGCCAGTCAACTTTTTGTACAATTGTTCCGGCCAACAGTGAAATTCCTTTGTTCCTGGACCCAAGTGAATTAAAAAGGCATGCTCAAAACCGCGATGTACACCGAAAGCTGTACCAGCATAATTGCCAGCAAAAACAACCATCTCGGAGCCGCCAAGAGGTACACCCCGCTGAACAAACATAGATTGGAGAAACGTACCAACACTTGCTGTAAGAGGCTCACTCCAATCTTGAAGTCTATTTAGTACAAGAGAAAATCTTTTTTCCCCAGTTATACGTACCATAAAGTCTGGTAACGACTCGTTTATAAAAAACTGTGATTCAAGTGCTTTTCCTACAAGGTCATCGCGCCTTTCTTCACCAAGATAGACACGAACACGAGCTTTCTTAACATCACGCATCTTTTGCATTAAACGGAATGCGTTGGTTAGTTCTTCTGGTACTGGGAATTCGCTGGGAAGTATCTTCTTAAATAGATATGGCTCGACCCCACCTCGTGTCACTTCTAAAAACTCCCTCGCCCACCACTCAGGGGATAAAGGCCATGTCAGTGCTGTATTCTGCTGAAAGACTTGTTCTACTTGATCGTTCACTATGACAACCTATACCTAATTGATTCGTGTTAAGTACCCAAGGGCAGGCTAACTGCCCTTGGTTATTAAATCTTTACGCGGCGGGGCGAACACCAGTTTTTCAGTCCGTCAGGGCGAACACCAGTCTTCAGTCCGTCAGGGCGAACACCAGTCTTCAGTCCGTCAGGGCGAACACCAGTCTTCAGTCCGTCAGGGCGAACACCAGTCTTCAGTCCGTTAAAAGCTTCTTGATTCATCATGAATTTCTCCTACTCAGTTCAGCTATGACTGCATCGTATAGTTGCTGAGTTTCTACATAGGAGCTTTTAGGCTAGGGTTAGCTTGGAATAAGCCTTAATTTCGTTGCTGGATAAGGTTTTGAGGTTGATCGGAAAAAATTAGATTGTGAGTAATTTTGCTGAAAAATGAAAGTTAGATGCTGAAACTTCTTTTATTACTATTAATTTCAGAGCATTAAACACATTTATTGTACTAGATGATACAGTCTATCGTCTGAGTTATACTCCCAACCTAAACGATTGGCATCTTTCCGGGAAGCTCTCAAATCTCTATAATCAAAATTAGTTTTGTGTAACCCAAAAGGACTGATTAATGACTAGTCAAACCCGCAGTCGCTATTCTTCAAACTGGGATACTATCGCACTTGAGGTCAAATCAAAATCCGACTGGAAATGCACGCGCTGTGGTATACAATGCTTACGCCCAACTGATAAAAGAGATGGGTTAAATCGTATAGAACGCAGTATTAAAACTTTAGTGGTTCACCACTGGAATTATCTGCCCGAAGATAATCGAGACGAGAATCTCGCGGCTTTATGCACGGCTTGTCATCTGCTGTTCCATACGCGACGACGGGGAAACATATCACCAGGACAACTATCTTTGTGGTAGAAAAGCCAGTAGTTAAAGACAAATCAGTAGTAGATAGTTATGAGAAAGGTAAAAAAGAAATATTATCTTTCTAAGTCAAGATTGCAACATTTGCTGACGCAATAACTTCATTGAAAAATTGAAGTTGTATAGACATGAAAACTACTACTAATTCTAATCTAAAAGCTAACAAAAAATTAGTAACTTCTGCCCAGCAAATTCAACAAATAAGCACTTTACTAAGCGAGGCGGATTACTACGACTACGAAGCAGAATTAGCACGAGAAAAGTCAGATTACTATCACTTGCGGTACGGTTACTAGATTCAATCTCCCTTCAAGCATCAACTCTTCCTAGTCAACAAGCAGTAGCAGGTAAATAGGTAACTGCTACTGGCTTTTCATATCAAAAAGTAAATTATGGCTCAAGCAATTGAACGCGAAATCAATCAACTCACGCTCAAAGAGTTAAGCTTAGATGCTGCTAAACTCTGGTCACAGATAGAAGAAGCAAGCGAGTTAGGCGAAGAAGGTAAAGTAGAACAACTCGTACAAGAACTTATGGGTGTTCAAGATGGTATCGAAACCAAAATTGATGCGATCGCCTGGGTAGTTGACCAGTTAAATCTTGACCTTGAAACCTGGGAAGAAAGAAAAGTGCGAGTAGCCGAACTCCACGACCGGGTAATTTCACGTCGTAAAACTCAACTTGAACAAATCAAGCGTACCCTGATCCATCTACACGAGATTGGATTAATCAGTGACAAAAATATTGGTAAGGAAAGAGTAATTGAAATCAGGGATAATCCGCCCAAAGTCACTAACTTACTAGTAGAGGTAGACGATCAAGATTTTCCTGATGAATTTAGAGTTATTAAGTACCAAGCTAATAATAAGGCAATTCTTGAAGCCTATAAATCTGGTAAAGATATTAGCGATGTTGCTGAGATAACTATTGGGAAACAGGTACGGTTTAAGGTGCAATCAGCTACTAAGGGGCGCAACAAGAAAAACCACAACTAATGGCATACGCCTCAACCATGTAAATCAAACACAGGTATCTCCCATCATTTTACAAATATATCATCAAATGGTTAAGAGTCAAATCTTAATCATTTTTATTTTTTCTAACAACTCTACTTCAATTTTAAGCTTATTAAAAAAATCATCAAAACTTTGCTTAGTTTTAAAATCAGTGAACATATAATCGGTAAAATAGTAAATATTAATTTTAGCAGCAGTAATTATGTGCCGGACTAGGTACAAACATCGTTACGATAGGTTGGTATATTTAACCTTCTGTGATGTGCTTCAGTAGGTAATTGCAATTGATTATGTATTTTCAAACTTTCAACTATCAAGATGATAATTCAAACTAGCATTAGGTTGAATCTTAAGGTATGCAACCACCATAAGTAAAAATTAAATATTAGCTATCGGGAGCCACCTTCAAATGTCATATCATCAAAATCGAAGTATAGTTATCCGTAACGCTATTATCAACAGTTTGTTTATTATTTGGTGTTTGGTTTGGCGTACTGGTTTGGGGCTAACCTTTTTCATCATATATGCTTCTCTTGGCTACATATATAACTGGCCATTCTATCTTCCCATTTCGATTATTTTGGGATTTGTTCCTTGGGGCTGGAAGGTACAAGAAGAAAGAAGGATTAGAGAAGAAGAACAAAAAGTGAGAAATTTGAAAAATCAAATTGGGGATGGTTTTATCTATGCCAAAGCCGAATCAAATGTCGAGATAAATTACAGGGGAGTTATCTTCCTTAAATCAGTACTTGGTCTATTTATTAGTGGATGTTGGGGAATAATACTTGGCTGGAAAGCTATTTTGGGAATGATACTACAGTTAGTTGATAATATTAGAACAGTTGTTAAATATATGTAGAGTGAAATTTTTATCCAAGTAAACCAAGCCCAAGATATTTCATCACTATTACACCATTAATTTATTATCGATTCTTTTATTCAGAGTAAATTCACACAAGCTAACGCTTTGATATAAATAGAAAGCTGGTATACCGCTTCATTAAATAGCCAGTTACTAATTATATCAACAGGAGTTAAAACAATGGAATTAGCACATAATATGCTAACAGGGCTTCTCTACATTCTTATTTACGGATTTTCTACTTTCTTCATTTTCCACTTCTTACTAGAGATATCTGTCGCTTTTGAAAAGCACTGCAATTGCACTACATCGATAAAACCCACTGTAAGTAAAATTGAAAACTTAACTGATAAATCCAAACTTCAGATATCCAACAAAAATCAAGTATATACAAACAAACATATCACTGTTCAACAGTTAAGAAAAAGATGCTCGCAAGCTGGAATAAAATGGAGTTACGCTATCCAAGTATCTAATACAGGCAAGAAACGACATCTCAATCGAGAAGAAATGTTAATAGCTCTAAGCCAGATGAAACAGTCAGCATAATAAAAATATAAACTGATAGTAATTACTTTTATTATCAGTTTATATAAAATGGACAAGTATTGTATTTGTTGGCGAAGAAAAAATTCTAGTAAAGACGCATCACCTCTAATTTTCAATCATCCAAATTCTAGACAAGAAGCAATGATAAGAGGTGATTATGGAGAGATGTAATTATGGGATAACCTAACTGCTGCTCAAGCAGAAGTAAAAAAATTTAATCACAGATATCCCAATCTTTTCTTTTGGGTAAAAGAACCAAATGTCAAATAATCATCCCTACAAAATTATTCCTGACAGAATTACCAAACTAGCAGAAAACCAGATTTTTGTATTTGGCAGCAACACACAAGGAAGACATGGTGCTGGAAGTGCTTTATTTGCGCGACAGTACTGCAATGCAGAATACGGTAATCCCCAAGGACGACAAGGACAATCCTGGGCGATCGTGACCAAAGACCTAAATAAGGGTATGCGGTCAATCCCCCTTCCCCAAATCAAATCCCAAATTGAGAAACTAGTCGAATATGCAAAGACTCATCCTGAACTGGAATTCCTAACAACTAGGATTGGATGCAACCTTGCAGGATACACCGACCTAGAGATAGCTTCCCTGATTAGCAATTTCAATCTTCCTCCTAATATTTGGTTGCCCCAGGAGTTTGTTGATTGCCTCATAGAAGATAAACCAACTCTAAAAGTAGCATTTACAGGAAACAGTCACAAAAAATTTGATGAGAAAGGATGGAAGCAGGTGCGTAACCGACTTGAAGCTATGATTGTTCGTGCTTGCGATCGCGCCCTTGAGTGGGGTTACAAACGCATCCAGTTCTATTCAGGTATGGCTTTGGGGGTTGATACCGCAGCAGTAGAGATAATCTTAGGCTTAAAAGATAAGTACCCTATTGAGATAAACCTCACTGCTGCCGTACACTGCATTAACCAAGATGCCAAATGGAGTAATCTCGATAAGCAGAAGTATCATTGGCTGTTATCCCAATGCGACGCTATCAAATTTATTTCCAACTTACCTTACCAAGAAGCTGGAGGAATTAAATGTTTAAATGCTCGTAACCGATGGATAGTTAATCAAATAAAAAATGCCCACGATATGATAATTGCTATCTGGGATGGGCAATCTGGAGGAACAGCTAATTTCATCGCTGATGGAGCAAAATTAAACCGCAGAGTCATAATTTATAACTGGGTTACTAACACTTATCAAAAGTTGGGGAGTTGGTAAATTAATCAGCAGTCTTATTGACTGCTGGTTAAGCTTTACGTCTGACTTTTTCTAAAATGCTTTGTTTAGTAAAAAATAACAGATGATAAATTACAACATAGTGTAAGCTCCGTTTACCACCCCATGAGGTAGGATCTGCCATCAATGTCAATAGCACTCCAATCGGGACGATGCGTAATCTTGTGCCATAAAGTAACTTAATTAAAAGTTGATGTATGGCGGATAATTTTTCAATAATTGCTAAACCTTCATCTTTTATCAAAACGGTTGATAAATATTTACATTTCTTTGCACGAACCGCATCAACTTTCAAATCTAAATCTTGTTTTAATACCTCTTTGTAGAGGAAAAAAAACAGCATGAAGTGCTCGGTTCTGCGTTGATGCAGCCACACTTTATATTTACAGCAAGATATGTTAAAAATTCTTCAATTTCCTTACTCCTCATATCTTTAGGATGGCGATAAATTTCTATCAATGGATAGACGGAAAAATTCCATATAATCATCCCGGAAAGGGTGGATATACGGAAAAATTTTGTATAATTCCAAAATAGAGGTTTAAAAAACAAGTTTTCCATTTATCCAGAAAGAAGGTAGCTGCAATGATTTATGTATAAAGCTCCTTCTAAAAATTGACTACTCAACCCAGGAGGATTATGCAGACCGTCACCCAGGTTACACAAAGTCATCTTTCTGTGTTGGTGTTAGATAAAAATTCGCACAGCCCTGTAGTGCGTATGCCGATCTATGCGGAACTTAGCATTGTAGAGGAAACGATTACAGGAAGCGGCGGAATCTACTTGGTTGATGGGAGTACTAATGAAGAACAAGAAGAAAGCGGCGAAAGCAGTTCTTCAGTCAGTGCAACAGTTGATCTGGTTGATGGAAACACTAGCGAAGGACAAGATGATCCTCAAGAAGGGCTAATACAACTCTACCAAGATAGTAGTTCTGTAGTTGGTGCGGCGGCTGTACGCTCATCTGAAAGAAAAGCTATTTATTCCTATCCTTTAGGCTATTTAGCAACAGACCATGTTGGCTATGCTTCATTTGACTTAACACAGGTCTCTAGCCTAATTCGGTCTAGAAATAGCAATTTGATAGCTTCAGAAGGAAATGGGGTGCGAAGAAGCTATGCAATTTTTGTTTACCCAATGGGCAAGGAAGGGGAGCGATTTGATGTACTTGAGCAGGGGCGATTTACTGAAGAGGCAATTTTTGCCAAGTTATCAATTGAGAAACCTGCACTAGTTCACGATCTGAGAATACTGAATCTACCATCAATGCAGAAGCCAAGCTTAATTGATTGGTATTTCTCTCCAGGTTCTTTTACTGCTCATCCTGAAGTTTTAGTAGGCGAAAATGGCTGTGAACGTTTACTTCCAGCCCAAATAGCATTACAAGAATTCAATATCCGTCAAGTTGTTCGTGTAGTAGGTGCTTCACCTGTTTCGCTGCCAGCAGATTACAAATTTGCATATATTGATGACTATAGAGTTACATGGCACTCTTTGGGGCATTCTCTAGGCGAGATTCTCTACAGCCTACCCCTAGCACCAGGTGAATCGGTGAAGTTAGCTGTAATTGATTGGTCTTGGGAAAGTACTACTCAAAGAACAGAACAAACTGTATTGACAGAAGAAATATTGCACCAGACTCATCGAGATCGCACTATTTCTGAAACTGTCAAGGCAGGATTACGAGAATTGCAGCGAGGTAGCTCATTTATGGGTGGAGTAGCAACTTCGGCTGGCGGTTCGGGTAGTACAGGAGCTATCGGTGTAGCTATTGGAAATGCTTGGAGTTTAGGTGGATCAACTGCTACGAGTGAGGGTAGTCGTGATCTAATTGCTGAAAATGTGCAGCGATTAAATGATAGTTTCTCGCAAGCAAGTTCCTCACAACGAGAACTCAGCAGTACAGTCGTTATTCAATCTCGACAGGAAGAAAAGGAAAGCATTCAAACCCGAACTTTCACCAACTATAATCACAGCCATACATTAACTATTCTTTATTATGAGGTATTGCGACACTTCAAGGTTGTTGTGGAATGGGTGCGGAGACGTCCCGCAATACTTGTAAAGTATGATCAGCCTGAGTTTGATGATAAAACCCTGCAAATATATCGTCCATTTTTAGAAGATAATCTCCTTGATCCGCGACTAAAGCTGGGATTTTCTGCACTTGACAAACTCCGCGCTATGCAAACGGATGATTTGGTAAATCCAAAGGCTAAGCCGATAGAACCTTTACATCCGCGCAAATATGCGTTCACAACATTTCTCTTCAGATTTGAAGTAGACGAAGAAGAAACATCAGATCCTGTATTCGTCAGTGCTCGATTGGCTGATGGTACTTCAATTGAGCTTAAGTATAAGAATAATACTAACCTAAACGAAAGTGATGAACTTTTTAATAATGACGGCACTTATGAAATTGCTCTCCTTCCAACCACAAGTATTGAGTGGGGAAAACTTGTTGGATTCGATATTTGGGTTGGTGGTGATGATAATCTTCAACTAAATCAAGTTGGTTTTAGGGGGACTGGAACGTTTGGCAGCATCGTGGAGCTTCGTAAGTTTGAAGGTCCTGCTTTAACCTTTGTTGACCGAGATAAGAGACAGACTGTAACAGTAAATCTCCCTGGTCCAGACTTGCCTACCCTCCCCGCTCCTCCTACTCCTGCTCAACGTCTTTCAGTAGATGAGAATGCTGCAATTGAACTCCTACGGAATCATACAAATCAGTTTAAATCTTACTATCACAGATTGATTGCACTTAATCGTGATCCAAGCGAAATTTATACTAAATTTGAGTCTGCTAATTGGGATGCTACGAGTAAACTGATTGATCATGTTGAGCCTTATCCACTGGAGGCTTTCGGTAGTTATATTGCTTATCCATTTGTAATTCCAAATAATGAACTGCCTTCACTTAATTTGGAAGGTTTGAAAAAGTATTCTGAAAAACTGGCTACCTTGCCTACTCGCGGAGTATTTGCTGAAGGAAAACTGGGTCATTGTAACATTTCTGAGGAAATCGATAATACGCGCTTTTGGAAGTGGGAAGAACATCCAATTCCGTTTGAGGCACCAGGCATTAATCCTGCTACGCCTATTACACCTCAGCCTCAACAAACAGATGCAACCCCTACAGCTTTCCCATCGTCACTGGTTAACATCGTTAATCCATCTGCTGCCCCTGATCCAACTGGTTTAGCTGCCGCTCTGACAGTGTTGGGTACTCCAAATATTTTCCGAGATATGTCAGGACAGCAAGAAGTTGCCGATCTGCTCAAAAAGCTTTCTGATAATACGATAAGCATTGCAGAAGCAGCTAATAAAGCGAGAGAAATTCAGTCAAAATATGGTGGGGAATTAAGCAAGGGCAGTAGCAATGCAAGTATTAATAGTGGTGAAGCTCCACGATTACGCCCTGACCAGCGATCAAATGCAGCACAAGACATGCATGATATGCAGCCCATTCTTGAGCGTGCTCAAGAGCGCGGTCTAATGAAACCAGAAGTAGCTCAAAATATCTATGAAACTGCTGCTCGTGAAAGGTTCACACCTGAAGCATTTTTCCAGCAAGTCACTGATCGTCCCAACAACATACAACTCTTTTCACCTCGTCCTACCAGCGAGAAGTATCTACGTGAGGCAGCAAGTGTTGCTCTCTACGATGCTTTCGACATTCAGAATTATTTCATGGATGTAACAGGATTGAACTTTGTGCAATGGTTTAGAACTTATGTCGGTGGAAGGGGTAACTGGAGGGGGCTTACAATCGCTGACGACACAGATACGTTATCTCGCTTCACTGGAATTTGGAATGCTGTTCCTAGCTTGTTTGATTCTGGATATGCGACGTTAGTGGAATTTGCTTCATTGATGGCAATCTTCCTCAACGAAACTGGAGGCAACCTTGCTTTTCGCTTGGCTGAGAGGGTAGGAAATACCGCGCATCCTGGATTATCTTACCCTTTTGAAGCTTTTGAAATCATCAGGCAAGATGGAACTCGAATTCCTAAAGCTTCGTACAATCGCTCACCTAACCGTACTGCACTTCAAAATTTTCAAGATCCCATTTTCTTGCAACAGCACGGTCAGCTTGCTCCTACAGATAATACCATTCGTAATGATCGACGTTGGGGAGGAGTTGTTTACCCACGCGATCTAATCACTACGGAACTTAGTACTCAGACACAATTCATTCAACAAGCCGATTTTTATAAGTTCCGTGGTCGGGGACCAATCCAATTAACTTGGCGTTCTGCGTACGAGGCTTTGGTTAGCTTCATTAAGTCTTACAATGGAACACAATCTGTTGTGCTTGAATATAAACAACGATGGACAAATTTGAGTAATACAGATGCAGCAACTGCATCTACTAATCAAGATTGGGATCGTCTTTTTGGGGAATCCGATATGGTTATCCATATTGCTTCAATTCGTGAGCATAATCGAATATCGGGAGGATATTTGCCGCTCTCAACTGACCCAGCAACCTTACGTGGCAATGGGAAGGGTTCAATAGTATTTTTGGCGACTAGAATAGCTGGAAATAATCCACAATACGCTGCATTAGTACGCGCTCGAGTTCTAGAATTACTTGGCGCAATTGAAGCAATGCCTGCTCGTCCGCTTGGTATGGGACAGGGCATTGATTTATAGGTTCTCAAATGCTAAAAGTTATCTGATGTTCAGCAGCAACGCAGCATAACAACTCAATTCGACGATCTTGGCGATCGCCCCACCAACTATCTCAATACAAAACCCTCGCTGATAAATTTCAAAGCTGAAGAATGCTAATGGCTCTCATCAAATTGTCTCGAAATACTTTTTCACATCCTTAGTTCTTCCTTTGGGCAAGATAGCCTTGACGGTAATCACTTTTCTTTAATTTGGAAGCTTGACGTGCAGACCACTGGCGCAGAGGAGTAACTTTCTCTACATGAAGTAGCTTCTGGCGATAAGTATTATTATCTGTCAGTTGGGCGATCGCACCAGCAATAAATCGAGCGCAGCGTTCTGGTTGAGACGAAACTTGTTCTTCTGCAAACCGGATAACCAGCCAATTTGCATCGACAAAACACTTATTTCTATAGTCATCCTCGCCGATACAGTGAGTGGGCTTGCCAGTCGCAAATGAGATAGGCTCATCAACCTCCAAGTCTATGTGTAAGCCAGTATTTGGTTCAACCATAAGAAAATCAGCCGTAAACGGTAGTCGATGCCCTGGTGGAAACATCACCTGCTGAGGAGAAACAATTTCACCAAAATAATGTTTGAGAACATTTTCAAACAGCCCCTCACTTGCCCCAATTGGTGCATCTCCTTGTCCAGACGGAAAAACTAAAGGGGTAAACTGTTTTTTGTCTTTAACTAACTCTGGAATAACAACGATTGGATATTCCGGTGTTTTGGCCATAACTGAAAATCGAAAAACTTGGAAAATCAGAACTCTTGGGAATTATCTAAATTCACAACACCATTACACAATCAACAAAATACTGAAAAGAAACCAACTTTTTTCTAATTTTTTGGATTTAGAAATTAGAAAATTATCAGTTATCGTACAGCATCTCTTCTAGATAAGATTGCTTCTGATTACGCTACAAGCAATTAAGATGAAGTCTAGCTTTGAGTATCTAGAAGACCTGCTTGCGGACAATTATCCAATCATCGCCTGTGAATCTCCCCTCCAAGAACGTCACCGCTTCCTCATTCGTATTACTACTTCCTGTCAGCAAGTAGGTAAAAAAGTCTATATATGGAATTTAAGCGAGGACAGTATTAAAGAATTAGTCGTTAGCACCGAAAATAATCTTATTCTTCAAGAGTTTGACGGCTATAAATCTTCCATAAAACAAAATACAGAAGAATATTTTCAAGTACTCAATTTTTGGAGGGTTTATTCTGGCAGTGGAGTACTAATCGTTGAGAATATTTTTCCTTGGTTAAAAGAAAACATAACTAAAGATACTGAATTTATTCTTCTATCAGAATGGATTAAGTCGTCGCTAGTTAATCTCAAATTTCATACAAACAATAGCGATAAGACTACCATATTACTAGGAGCCAATGCCGAGATAGCAAGCGAAATAGCAGCAGAAATCCCCCTTTGGAGCCAAGAATTACCAGATACACAAGAAATAATTACTAGTTTAATTAGCAGTAATTTATTTCCTTTAATTTATACTGAACAAGACTATTTAGAAATTGCTAATGCTAGTGCTGGTATGTATATTTCTGATATTATTTATTGCTTAACCGATATCAGAAAAAATCATGACTTAGGAAATTCCAGTGAGATAGCCAAGCTTCTGCTATCAAAAAAAATTCAACTGCTCAACCGCTTGTATGACATCGAATTCTTACCTCCACCAAAAGTCGAACTTGGTGGGTTAGAACTCATGCAGCAGTCATTCAAAAAGTTCAAGCGATTGCTTACGCCGCGTGCCAAACAATACAATCTGCGCGTACCCAAAGGGATTATGCTTGTGGGGCCACCGGGGACAGGAAAATCACACTCAGCAAAAGCCTGTTCTCAGAATATGGGTATTCCCCTGATTATGGTCGATTGGGGCAACTTTAGAAGTTTTGGCAACCAAGCAGAAATGAAACTCAAACACTTGTTGCGACTGGCAGATAGGCTCAACCAAGTAATTTTGTATTTCGACGACTTTGATAAAGGGTTCGCCGGGGATGATGACCTCGCCAAACGGCTGGCTGGTCAGCTGTTGACGTGGATGCAAGAGCGCACGTCAGATGTACTGGTCATTGCGTCAGTTAACCGCATGGAGTGGCTGCCACCCGAACTCACCCGTGCTGGACGGTTTGACTATTTATTTAAAGTAGACCTGCCCAATAATGGGGAAAGATATAGTATCTTCAAACTGCACGCTGCTCGATTTGACGAACGCTTTCGCAATGGCGGCGACCCCTGGAGCGAGGAACAGTGGCGCAGAATTCTAAAAGCCACCAATCGCTGTGTAGGTGCAGAAATCCAGACAATTGTAGAACGCGCCGCTAGTACAATATTCTGCGAAACCATAACAGAAGATACCTACTCAGAAAGCCAACTCTCCACACTTGAACTAACAATCGAGGCATTACTAGAAGAACGCCGTCAGATTAACCCGCTTGCCATCCGCGAAGCCGATAGAGTCGAATCGATGCGTAACAAAGCTGACCAACAAGCTTTACCTAGTAGTCCCCTCGACGAAAGCAAGTTTGCTGTTGGCAACATTGATATTTTCAGCTAGCACGCCTCATCAATCAATTCAAAGTTTCATCATGTTTGGACAAAAGCAAATGTAACCAAAACATTTCAACTGTTCATAATGCTTGCCATTTTTAACCACTCTATTACTTTATTTAGCTAAAACTATGGAAGTCACAAGACAAACTGCTCAAACCAACATTCAAACTAAACAAGCACAAAATCCAGAAAAAAGCCTATTTTTCAAATTCATCAACTTTATCAAATTTGTTGGGCCAATTGCTGGTTTTACTGCTGCCCTATCACCCCTACCGCTATACTTTTGGACTCGCCAGCCCCAGTATTTACCTATTGGTGCAACCTTTACCAGTAACAATCAAACAGTTCAACTCGAATTAGCAGACGATAGAAAGGAATATGCCCACGGACTCAAATTTCGTAATTCGATTCCTGAAAATCACGGAATGTTATTTGTCCTCAATAAACCTGAAAAAGTTAAACTTTGGATGAAGGATACGTATATTCCTTTAGATATGATATTCCTCCAAGATGGAGTTATAAAATCAATCGTAGAAGCAGCTCCCCCTTGCAAAACCAAAACCTGTCCTAAGTACGATTCAGTCTATCCTGTTAACCAGGTTATTGAACTACCTGCTAACAGTACCAAAACCCTCAATCTCAAAGTAGGCAAGAAACTCCAACTCGATTTCAACACAAATAAAACGCAGAATTAGTTGGCGGAGAGTTGATCCATCACAACAACCTAGCGGTAAACAACCGTAATTACGCTACCTCATATATCAATGTTTGACCCCCGATATAGCTTATATCGGGGGTCAAACATTATGAAATCAACCACTGATTTAATTCTTGGAAGTTGTCAAGCAAATTTGTCTGAGTTTTTACTGAATGATTTACTGAAAAACATAGTGACTAAAAATAGAAAATTTTTAGATGATTTTACGGTTATTAATCTCATAAAATAATTCCACAAGTGAGAAGTTGGAGCAGATATTTACTCCAATCAAAACTTTGGTAAAAAGCAGTGATTCAGCCTTAATTACCCCTACAAAGTTTCATCCACTAATTTCTGAAATAATCTTTTTATGAGAACAGACAACGAATCTGATTTTGGCAGCGATAGCGAAGCGCTGCTGCGAAGCGCAGATCGCGTTCCTTCCCACGAAGAATACGGATACCCCGCTTCCAGCCGTCGCAAAAAGCGCAACTGGAAAGAAAACGCCAGCATCGCCGGACTGATGGCAGTTGGTACTGGTTTGATGATTGCAGATATCTCGCTCCACCACATGGTGATGGCATCACTCGCGTTTGGAACTGGCATCGTAGCGTTACTACCCAAGGAAGCAAACTTGCTACTTTCCAACTTTGAGAAATGGCAGCGCAAGTATGGCATCAATATTTATACTGTTCTGTTTTGCTTGGTAGGTGTAGTATTTATGTTGGACATTGCCACTGCACCCGCAAACGCCCAGTTTATGCAAAACGCAGAGGACTTCTTCACAGAATACTTTACTGGTGTCAATGAAGATATTATTAGGTACGTATTTGCGGTACTGCGCGGTTTGTTCCTAATTTACCTGGGTATTGGTCTTATTAGGGTTGTTCAAGCAGCCAGAAACGACGAAGATTGGCAAACGATCGCCCGTACACCAATTATCGTTGCCCTCACAGTTGTAGTCGGAGACTTGCTTGCAGGACTGGTAACAGGCTGATACGTCACTCGTCAAAAAAGCCACCACGAGTGGCACAATTCCACAAGTGCCACTCATCAAAATTTCAAAAACTGACTTTTGTCTTTCGTAATAATGGGCAGAGAACGGGAATTTCGTACTGTCAACCGCGTCTTAGGAGACCAGCCACGCCTTGGGCCATTCCCCGCCGACCAAATTGTTCCCTGGAGTGCGATCGCTCTCATCTCCTACATGGTAGTCAAGGGTTTTATGCAAGCTTCCTGGCTAGCAACCGGAATTGTAACTGCTTGGGGATGGGCAACCTGGTGGACGGTAAGTTCCAACAAAGCCTTCTTCGGTAAGTTTGTCGGCACGCCGCGCATCACCCGTGGCTATAAACCTTTTGTTTCTCTCGTGAATCCTTTACAACCTCAATCCCAGAAAAAGCACCAGCTGAAAAAACGCAGATAAAGCTGCTCAAGTAAAAAATATCACCGAACGAAACTACAGGCTATGAGTTCGACCGCCTCAACGAAAATAAAGGACAAAATTGGTAAAAAATCCCTCGATACCGAACAATTAGGTGTTGTCAAAAACCTAACACCGTTCGAGGATATTACTCATTTAGCCGGGATTGCAAGTATCTCGCTTGCTGGTCGTAGAGATATCGGCGCACTCATCCTCCAGAAAAAAGAAGATATTCAAATTAAGTTCTGCTTCGACGTACAAGGAGTCCACCCATCTTTACCAGAAGAACAGATTCTCCCAATTTTTGAAAATATTGAGGGTGGACTCAAAGAACTTCCCGAACGCGAAACCTTAACAATTCACCTTGGTTCGTTCACTGATGATTTTCTTCGGCAGCAGGAACTAAAAAAGATAGAGGATAAATGCGACCTAGAGCAACTAACTCTGCTAGTGCGATCGGAACGTCTGCGAGCAAGAGAACTCACTAAAGCAGGAACTCGTAAAAATAAGTTTTTACGTTTCTGGTGTACCTATAGTGTGCTGGCTTCTGAAGACAGTCGCTCAAATGATGCAATTGAAAAAACTATCAAACAATTGCAAAATGCCTGGTTCCAATTTACTGGACAAATTCACAGTGTTCGGCAAGAAAGAATCGAAACAATTTTACGGGATAGTTTTACCTCTGGGTTTCAACGGTGGGAACAACTTTTTACAAACTCGATGGGGCTTTCAGTGCGAGCAGTCACAAGTGAGGAAGTATGGTCAATTCTTTGGAGTCAATTTAACCGTAGCGACGCACCCAAAGTTCCCAATCCCCTGATATTAGATGAAGAGGGACTTCGAGAAGTTCAAACCAGCGATTTTCACATTCGCCACCTGATGCTGGAGAACGAAAAATCTGTCCCGTTTCTTGATCGCAGCTGGGTAAGACTGCAAGACAAGTATATCGGCGTTCTTCAGTTCAGCGAAAAGCCCCAAGGCTGGGTAGACGAATACGCCCAGCTTCGATATCTCTGGGAGGTAATATCCAAAGAAAAAATCTCCGACACTGAGATTATCTGCCAGCTATCTAAAGCGAACCAGGGACTTGCCAAAACTGCTCTGCAACGAATTACCAAACAGTCAATTACCTCCAGTGCCATGTCTTCAGAGAAGGGGTCAATTGACGTAAAAGCCAATATGAACATCGAGGAGGCAGTTAAGGCACAAGAAACTATCCTCAGAGGCAGTCTCCCCATCCATACTGCTGTTGTTTTTTGTGTTCATCGTCACAGTCGTCAAAAACTTGATGAAGCTTGCCAATACCTTTCTAGCTGCTTCTTACGGCCTGCTGTAGTCGATCGAGAAATCGAGTATGCCTGGAAAACATGGTTACAATGTGTGCCTGTTGTTTGGGAAAACTTACTTACAAGACCCTTTAACCGTCGCCTGCCTTATTTCTCATCAGAAGTTCCCGGACTCATGCCGATAGTCAGAACGGCTACAGGAGATAAATCCGGGTTTGAGCTAATTGCTGAAGAGGGAGGAACCCCAGTACATCTTGATTTGTACAAGCAGCACAAGAATCTCGCCATTTTTGGTACTACCCGTGCCGGTAAATCTGTGTTAGTAGCAGGTTTATTAACACCTGCCTTGGCTCAAAACATTCCCGTAATTGCACTTGATTATCCCAAACCCGATGGTACTAGTACGTTTACCGACTATACCAAATTTATGGGAGAGGAAGGGGCATATTTCGATATTAGTAAAGAGTCTAACAATCTATTTGAATTACCTGATTTAAGGGGATATGAACCTGAAGTTATTAAAGAGAGAATGACCGATTTCAAGGAATTCTTGAAATCCACATTAATGATAATGGTACTAGGGACAAATCCTGTAGGGGTAAGTCCGACAACGGTATCAAATATTGAAAGTATCATTACAATCACAATTGAAACTTTTTACAACGATGAAGATATCAAACTTCGGTACAAGCTAGCATTAGAAAATGGATTAGGAACACCTGAATGGGCAGATATTCCCACACTTAAAGATTTCTATAATTATTGTTCGCCTGGATTTATCAAGCTCGATTCCATCACCAATAATAGTAAAGAAATTCTCGATGCTCTTGACCAAATCAGATTGCGATTAAAGTTTTGGCTAAATTCACGAGTTGGGCAATCAATTGCTAATCCATCTAGCTTTAAAACTGATGCTCGATTGCTTGTATTCGCACTGCGATCGCTTGGGAGTGAAGCCGATGCCGCAGTCCTTGCCCTTAGTGCATATTCCGCAGCCTTACGTAGAGCTTTATCATCTAAAGTATCAATATTTTTCTTAGATGAAGCACCAATTTTATTCAATTTTGAGAGCATAGCCGAGCTAATTGGTAGACTCTGCGCTAACGGTGCAAAAGCAGGTATACGTGTAATTTTATCTGCCCAAGAACCAGAAAGTATTTTCCAAAGTAAGTCTGCTTCCAAAATATTTGCTAACATCACAACCCGCCTGATTGGTCGGATTCAAACATCAGCAGTTGACCCATTTGTGAACAGGTTTAAATACCCTTATGAAATTATCTCACGCAATAGTACCGAAGCATTCTTTCCAAAACGTGAAAGTATTTATTCACAGTGGTTACTTGATGACAATGGCAAACTTACTTTCTGTAGGTATTATCCTGCTTATTGCTTACTTGCAGCAGTAGCAAATAACCCGAATGAGCAAGAATTACGCACTTTATTTCTCAATAAATATGCCGATAATCCAATGCTGGGTATGGTGAAATTTTCAGAAAGCTACATACAAATGCTTCGGGGAGATGAGTTAAGTCAAGAAGCACAACAATTACTGGATAACAATAACAATCAGCAATTAAAGTCAGCATAAATTATAGAAGTAAAACTAAGAATAATCTGGATTGATAACAAGAAAAATCAATAACTCATAAACAAGTGGCTTAACTTTAATTGCCACATTGATTATTTTATCCACAAAAAGTATGAAACCAAAATTCAAGTTTACTAAGAAAGGAGTAATAATCGGGTCAATAATTGGTCTGGTTACTTTACTCGGTACAGCACCCAGTTATGCCTTTTCAATTGACGATTTCTTCAAGGTTTTAGGGAAATTCAATAACTATTTTGAGGAAACCAAAAAGGAACTCACTTCAGGAACTAATAAATGGGGTGGGATGAAAGGCGAAGCTAAAACTGCTATTCAGACTGGCAGTATGGATATGCCAGACCCAGTAAACTCAGCCGAAAAGCTCAAAGAGCAACTCAAGAGCAAGGGTAACTGGAATGAAAGCAACACAGTTGAAGCTGCGGTCAGTGCAGCTAACGAACTGGAGAGAGAAACCACCCGCGCTACGATCGCCAGCGTCTTAGGGGAAGTCGGTCAGGAACGTACCAAAAATGAGATAGAAGCAACTGAACAAACTGTAGCTGAGGCCAAAGAACTCGCAGAATCTGCACAACCAATGGATGCTTCACAAAACATCCTCAAGGTCATTGCTGCACAAAACTCGCAAATTGTCTCAATGTTGGGTCAATCTCGCGTTGACGGACTGCAAACACGGCACGATGCCCAGCAAACTAACCTGATGCTAAGTCAACTTGCCGAACAAGGGGCAAGCGATCGCCGTCGTCAAAACCTGATGATGGACGGTATCAGCGCCCAGTATATCGAAATCAGTGGGTTTAGCAGTCTCAAAACTACCGCAGGTGAATAATTCACCCTAATTAGTTGGTCATCTCTGCAATTGAGATGACCAACTCTCTATCAGGTACATAATACAGACCATGTTAGAACATCTTGTAATTGCAACCGACCCATTCTTCGGGCAAGACATTTTAGAAAATGCGTCAGCTGGAGCGCAACTAGTAGCAGAAGGTTTTAATGAACTTTGGCAGGAAACCCTCAACGGTAACTTGTACGGCTCGATGTGCAAAGTTGGTCAGTTTTTTGCGATCGCCACACTCACCCTTTTTATGGTTGAGTTAGGCAAAAACTGGATAAATCAAGAAGATATGAAAGCCCTCTCCAGTTGGATATGGCCCATTCTGGTTATCGGACTACTAGCTAACAATGGCACTTTACTCAGAAGTGGAACACTCGCCATCCGGGGATACATTAATACTGTTAATAATGACATCCTGGAATTTACTGCTGCCGGAGCCAACCTAGAAGTAGCATTCAACCGCGCAGTCGGCAATATTGCCCTCCAGCAGCAAGTAGGAGCGGCAATGGAAAGATGCCGTTCCATCCCTGGTAACACGCAAGATTCAATCACCTGCTTGCAACAAGCAGAAGCAGAACTCAAAACCTCTGCGCCCGATCTATTTAAAGGAGAAGCCCCCGATAGCGGTAGTTGGGAATTTAACCCACTTCAGGCTTTATCTGATGCTAAAGACGCGCTCGAAAATCTCTCCCCTGGTCAAATCGCCGAAAAGATTGGTAATACTATCACCAGTACAATCGGTTCGATGATCACCGGATTTATCGCAGTTATCCTCCTCGCCCTCAATAACGCTTACCAGTGGGGTATAGAATTCACGATGCTTTTAACTGCCCTACTTGGCCCATTGGCAATAGGCGGTTCGCTACTCCCCTTTGGCGCAAAACCTATTTTCGCTTGGCTAACTGGTTATTTCACCGTTGGAATGGCGAAACTCTGCTTCAACATGATTATTGGTTTGTGCGGACAACTTATCGCTAATTCCGAACAAAATCAACCGATGATATTTCTGCTTTTTGTTGGGTTAGTTTCTCCGATCCTTGCATCTGCATTAGCCGCAGGTGGTGGAATAGCTGTTTGGACAGGATTAGGTAAAACAGTAGCATTTGGCTCTGAAATTGCAGCAGGAATCGCTACAGGTGGAGCAAGTACAACTGCTACGGTTGCTGTCAATGCCACCAAATTTGTTAGTTCCAAAATCAAAGTTAAAAAGTAATTAACAAATAATTATGCTTAAACCTAAGTCTAAATCTCAACCAGCTCGGCTCCTCAG
Source organism: Nostoc carneum NIES-2107 (assembly GCA_002368155.1). Lineage (GTDB taxonomy): Bacteria > Cyanobacteriota > Cyanobacteriia > Cyanobacteriales > Nostocaceae > Aulosira > Aulosira carnea. Next base: position 36,261 of record AP018182.1, on the reverse strand, counting down.
TTATGGTCAATCTACCTCCACACCTATTGCAATGGCGATCGCCGTAACAGCAGGAGGAACTATCTTATCTACCCTATTGCAAATAATAAATATTGGCATGAGTGCTAGTACAAATCATCATGTCAAAGGCATGACGATTGTTCAACTCCAAGATGGGTCTATTTCACCTGGTAAATTTGCTGCTCCTAATGAACGCGAAGCCGAAACTATCAAACGCTTTATCTCAGATAGCATGATTAAAATGTTCGGCTGGAACGGAATAATCGAAGCAACAGAGAATGGCGAGAATGTTACTAAACCTGATAAGGGAATAGATATTCAAACAACAAAAAATAGTAGGAAAAAAATTCCTACTAGAGCCTGGGAAGCTGCATTTGCACTATCTGAAAATCAAGATTTTCGGGCAAATTTTCTCAAGAAATTAGCAGAAATCGTTCCAAGTGGTGTATTTAACGGTGAAGTTCAAGTTTCACTTGTAACTCGCCATATCTCTGAACCCAGAAAAATTAAGGATGGACAGTGGGAAGTCGATTATATAGCTACACTCGTCAGCTTTAATAGAAATGAAAACCAGGGCAAAGGAATCGCCTTTAACAAAACAATTACTGTCGAGGCTGTCGATACTCCCAAGTTACCAAATAAGCCAACTGAACTCGATAAGAAAATTTATTTAGTACGAGAACCAGGTTTAGAAATTACTCAAATTGTTGATTATAACCTCGGCAAGAAATAAAAATCATTAATCAAGCATAGAACTATGTTACAGCTAGAGAATGAGGCTACCAATAAACATATATCTTCCGTAAATAGTCTTTTACCAATCGATAGTGCAGAAGAAGATGAAGTTGAAAATTCACAATTTGAGGTGGTTGAAGAAGATGAAACTGAAGTAGAAGACCCCGCGTTAATCCAAACTAAACACGACTTTGTTACATCTCCCTGGTCAAGGTTAGGAATTATTGGTGGTGCATTCGGTGCTGGGTTTCTAGTTATATTTGTTGTCCTCAACGGTATGATGAATGGGAGTGGTAAAAATGCCAAAAAACCAGAATTAACTACTACTCCAACTCCCACGGTTGCCGCATCTGAGAAAAAGGAAGGCGATGTTTATGCCAAGCTTGCTCTCGCCAAACAACAGGAAGAACTGGATGCCCTAAATGGTCAAGCTAACACGGGAGACAAAGAGGAGAAAAAAGAAGCTACTGAAGAAGAACAAGCCAAAAACCAAGAGAGAACCCGTTCTATTCGACAACGAAGGGTAGTTGCTCAAGAAACTCCGCCTACTTCCAGAGGACGTGTATACCGAGAAGAAACACCCGAACCTGTTAGACCAACACGTAGAGTAGTGGCCTCACAGCCAATACCACCTCTGCGTCCTAGCGCTCCTCTGCCAAAATTTGCCAAACAAACAGTTGCCAGCAACCAGAGTGTCGCCAAAGATCCAATAGCCGAACTCGAACGCCTGCGTAACCTGGGTTCGGTTGGTCGAGTTGAGTATATGCTAGCCAGTACCACTGTCAGGGAACCTACAAACACAACAGTACAAGAAGTTACAGCTAAAACTGAAGAAACATTACGCCCAGCAGAACAAAATACCGATCGCTCCCGTCGTCGCCGTAGCCGACGCAGCGAGAATACCGAAACAATTACCAATACCCCTAATCAAGTTGAAGAACTGCGCCCGCGTTGGCAACCTATAACCACAAATGACAGTACTCCTGAGTATGGCAATACTAGTGACAAAGATAACAATCAAGCCGTGCCAGTTATTTATAGCTTCTCGGTAAAAGAACCACAAATTAGCTTAGAACTTGACAAAGAAAAGACCGTAGAATCCAGTTTTGCTAGTAATAAAGAAAACAACTCTACTCAGCAAATCGAACAAGTTGCAAATAACTACCTGCCAGAAGAAGCGCAGATACTCCAAGAAACACAACCGCAGTATTTAGTTGTCGGTTCGTTTGCAAGTGCAACCTTGGTAACTCCGCTCGTTATGCCCCAAACCAGTAATAACGCTCGTTCCCAAGAACAGACAAATACATTACGGTTTGTCGCCCGGTTGAACGAGCCGCTTTACAGCAATACTGGGGAAATAGCCATTCCCGCAGGAACGCAGGTAACTATCGCTATGATTTCGGTTGATAGCACATCAGGTGTACGTGCCGAAGTCACGGCCATCCTCAAGGACGGCACCGAATATCCTCTATCACCTGGAACGATATCAGTTTTGGGAGAGGCGGGTTCACCCCTAATCGCCAGACCTTACGACGACAAGGGATCTGAAATTGCCAAATATGATGCCACATTAGGGACAATAGCTGGTCTTGCCAAGGTAGGGGAAATTATTAACCAGCCGGATGAAGAAGTCACAGAAGATTTACCTTTAGGTGGGACAAGAACCCGCAGCCGCAATAACAACCGGAACCTGGGAGCTGCTTTCCTTGAAGGTGCCTTTGGCAAACTTGGCGAAACAGTCAGCAAGCGTACAGAACGTGCTACTGACGAAATCAACCGCCGTCCCAATGTCTGGTATGTGCCTAAAGACACCAAAATCACAATCAAAGTCGATAGGTCAATCAAACTGTGAAACTAAGAGATATAGCCGATTTTAGTTTAAGGATGCCTTGGGCGATCGCCTTTGGTGGGTGCCTCACCATCACCTCGGTGCTTGCACCAAACCAACTTCTACTAGCAAGTACTATTCGTCAAGTTACAGCGTCCCAGGTATCAGGGGAAAATGCCCAATTGCAGACAGTTAAGGTGTGGCCTGGACATGGGGTATCAATATCGTTCTACAACACTAGAGAAATTATCAAGAAAATCTGGCTGGATGACCCATCTAGGTTTGTTTTTGATGTAGACGGATGTCTTGAGGGCTTGAGTAAGTGTTCTGGAAGCAGCACGGGTGCTGGACTAATTCACATTCGCCGCATTGAGACAGTCAAAATCCCCGGTTTACCACCAGCTCCTTACGGGGCGCACATGACGGTGATTACCGAATCTGGCTCAACAAGGAAAAGCTATCACTTCCGGATTGTAGCGGACAGTGGCACACCAGAGTACAGCCAAATTGAAATTATTGGCGACACTCCCAGCAAACCTGAAGAAGTAAAACCAAAGGTTAGTTACACCGCATTATCTGATAGCAGACATATCGCTAAAGGAATGCAAGTTGCTCTAAAAAACCAGTGGGTTACGACAGACAGCAAGCTTTGGAAGCGTCTGAACCAACTTGTGGAGTTGCGATCGCAAGGAGAGGAACTTGTCGTCGCCGCCAGCACCGCCGGAGTATCAATGCAATTGGTTGAAAAACTCATGCTACTGGGTGGAAAGCGCTTGTTAGAAATACCACCACAACACAATAACCCTCTCACAACAACAAATCTAGGTAAATCAAGTTTTAAATAAATAGTGATGTATACCGAAAATCTCACCTCTAACAACCAAATTGTAGATACTACAGCAGAGGTAACTGCGATCGTACCAGTGAGAACTGCAAGTCAGGAAAGCACTCACAACAAAAGCAACCGAGCGCTTGAGTACCGAATGGAAAAATTTAATAAATTACGCTATCTGATGGTTGCAGGACTTATTGCTGGGCTTGCCCTACACGGATTAATCCGATATGGAGGTAGCTATAATATCGGCAGTCTCTTATTCGGCGGAAAAGCGGTAGCTCAAACAGTTTCATCGAAGTATTCAAATTTGAACACTTCGACAGATAAGACAAAACAAACCAAACAGCCACAGCCCGTTGCAACTAAATACGTCAATGGCGCACCTACTCCCGATTGGAGCAGTATCACTTTCAAAAACATGAAATTTGGCGGTGCTGGCAGTGTCGAATTCCCTAATATCAAAAACCCTGGTATGAAGGAGACACGCACCTGGAGTGCCGGACAAAGCCTTGCCGAAGTCATGGAACTGGGTGATTTTGAAGCAACTGAGTTCAATATTGAAGATTTCACGCTTGAAGATATCGCCGAAATCACGGGCATTCAACTTAAAAATCTCAAACTGTCAGATTTTGAAACACTCGATTGGCAAACACTCGAAGACCTCGCCGAAGCAATTCCTAATTTAGAAGATTCAGAAGTCGGAGCCATCCCACCAATTCAAGAACTAGTAACCAAAGCTACAGGCAGCACCGCAAACTACCAAACTGTTGGTGAAGTGCTGGACAATTATCCCCAACTGGGAGAAGTGGAACTTGGTGAGTATGTCAAACTTGATAAATATAAACTCACCAGCATCCCTGGTATTGAGGATGCACAGCTAAAAGACTTTACTAACTGGCAAAACACAACAATTGGTAAGGTTCCGGGATTAGCTGATGTACCGTTCGATCGGTTCCCCAGTGTTCCCATCCCTGATGTTAGCTTTATCGGCAAAGTAGACTTACCCCTCGGTTCCCTTGAAAGCGGACGTTGGAAGTCAATTAGCGGTAGTTATCAAGCTGGGTTTAATGTTCCATGCGAGAAAACGTGTGGTCACATCGAAGTTTCGGGTAGCGATATTGTGACTGGCGCACAATGGATGTCTGGTAAAGACCAAAAAGTTAAAGGCGGATTCGGCATCTTGGGCAGCCTCAACGGTGGCAAAGAACCCACAGGTCGCCACCCCTTTGGGAAATCATTTAAACAAGTCATCTGGGACATTAACGAAGCGGACGGCAGTATCACCACCGCGATGTTCTTCCGTATCTGCAAGCGGGGATGGGTTGACTTGGGCTGCTCGCCCTACTTCATTGGCCCAGTTCCCTTCTTCACCTACCGCGAGATAGACCCAATTATCCTTGGTACGCCCCTCACCGTACCTAAAAATTAACAAGTAAAAAGGCAATCATAGAAGAATTTATCCTCTTTAACTTTTGACTTGGAGAGGACACACCAGATAACTAATGAAGAAATGTGCAACTTCACTTCACCGCATATTTCTTCAATTTCCTCATGCAATTAACACAGATTAATATGAATAATCATCTGTTTGCAACTGCTAAAACTAAGACAGTTAGAGAAGTAAAAGCAAACAATAAAAATAGCAATACTGACTTTAGTAAGTATACAAATAAGCTCATGTCACCTCAAGGTTTGGCACTTGCCGGGGGAATTGGCTTATTGTTGCTTTTACAGCTTTTTAGTAATGGTAAAAAAGGCAAGCTTGCTACTAGCTATTGGGGTGGAGCAAAGGAAACCACCCAAGCTAAGAAAAAAGCCCTCAAGCAAATCGTCGCTCCTAAGTGCGATAGTGCCAGTTTATATATTGGCGTACACAAATACAAGGGTCAAAAATTACCCCAAGGGAGTGGGGGAGTTCCAGTTTATGTACCCGATGTCCAACGGGGAACTGCTGTAATTGGCGCACCTGGTAGTGGTAAATCATTCTCGGCTATCAACCCGATGATTTACTCAGCAATTGACCAAGGCTTCGGTATATTATTATACGACTTTAAGTATGCCAGTCAAGCCAAAATCGCCAGTTATGCCAAATCCAAGGGGTATGACGTACATATATTTGCACCGGGATTTCCCGAATCAGAGGTATGTAACCCAATCGATTTCTTGCGCGACAGTAGCGATGCTGAAACCGCACGGCAGTTAGCTACGGTAATTAACAAAAACTTCCGCCTGTTAGGTAATGCGTCTGAGGATGCTTTCTTTGGCCCCGCCGGCGACCAGTTGACCCAGGCTATTTTAATGCTAACTAAAGAGTTCGGCGATCGCGCTGATATTATGACGGCTGCGGCAATACTTTCTAGCGAGAAGATGGTCGAACGCTTGATGGCAGCCGAACTAAACCCTTGGATTAGGATAGCTTTTGGTCAATTATTTAGCTCGGCTGGCTCCGAGAAAACTGTAGCGGGTATTGCTGGTAGTGCTTCATTGATGTTCACCCGCTTCATGGCAAGGGGTACATTGGGATGCTTTGTCGGTAAAACAACCTTGCCTCTGGAGGTAAAACGCAAACAGATGATTATCTTCGGGTTAGACCGCGAACGCCGCGATGCTGTCAGCCCCCTGATGACCAGTATTCTTCACATGGTAGTTTCCCGTAGTATTGCCAAAAAACGTAAGGAAGACGGACCATTAGTAGTGTGTCTTGACGAGTTGCCAAGTATCTTCCTTCCAGATTTATTTAGATGGCTTAACGAATCTCGTTCCGAAGGATTCTGCGGTATCCTGGGTTGGCAAAATATGGGTCAGCTTGAAAAGATTTATGGTAAAGAAATCTCTAAAGCTATCCTTGGTGCGTGCGGTACAAAATTTGTTTTTAATCCTGGTGAAGAAGAATCAGCACGATTATTTTCTGCATATTTAGGTGAAGAGGAAATTAAATATAAACAAAAATCCCGCTCAACAGGAGGGGGTAAAGCCAGCACATCTATCAGCGAACAAGAACGGACTCGCAAGCTATTCGAGACAGCCCAATTCCTCAAATTACCACCTGGTAAATGTCTATTTATCAACCCAGCTTATAGTAATAAAAATGAGGGTTCAGTACCACTATTAAAAAATATCAAAATTCCCAAACATATCATTGGATTAGAACAAGAAAATGACGCGAACTGGGATAAACTCATCAAAGAGCTTGCTAGGAAAAGTACTCAGAAAAAACCGACACAGGAAGATTTAGATTTACGAGTCAAGGAAGTAGATCGGAAGTTCCCTATCCCACAAGCACCCGTACAAGCGGGCAATGCACCTTTACCTGTTGATGCGTACAAGAGCTTTTTCTAAAAACTTTAAATTTAATGACCAACTGGTTTTTATAAAGTACAGTCAGACTGTTTGAATTTATAGATTATTGTTACCACATTTAATATATGTTTGATTCCAGACACACTCAAATTAATGAATCATATTTAGGTGCAGCCGATACTGCAATTCAAACAAGTCGAGAATTAAGTAAAAGCCTAATTAATGCACTTACTAAGATAACTAAAGTAATTCTCGAAAAACTCAAAGAAGCCCAAGAAGCAAGTAAAATTGCCGTTGAAGTTGGCAAAGATATTTACAATCTTGTACCTGATGAATCTACCCCTGGTGCATATAAATGGGAAAAGGTAGATTTAAGCAGCCAAAGTATAAAAAGCAATCAAGAAACTAATATTGTGTTAATGCCCGATTTATTAGTAGAAGGTCAATACACAATAGAAACTGAACCTTTTACTGACTATCAAGCACAAACAATTGCTGCAAGATTAGTAGAAGATGTACCTAATTTCAATAGTGATTATCAGCAAACAAGTGATAATACTCTGAAAATTACAGCTTATCTAGAGTCAGATGGTTCAGAAAAACAAATCGTTATCTACGAACAAAATAGCGAAGGTAAATGTACAACTAATCTCGTCACTGAAATACTTACTCCAGATGAAATAATAGATGTGGCAAGTGAACCACTAGTTAAGCTACTACCTCCGTCTGCTGATATTATTAACAATCATAAAGGTACAAAAGAGTTATTATTTGATAATGGAAACTCAGATGTAACAGAAGTAACTCCACCAGTAGGTAATTTATCAGTAATACTGAACGAAGATAATAAACAATTAAATTCTGAAACTGTAACCACACCAGTTAAATTGTATTACGAAGAAGAGGAAGCTGCGGTAGGTTTTCTAGATGATATTGATATTAGTAATCCACCCGACTTTGACTACCCACCAGATGTTGATTATTATCAGTATCCTGTAGTCAAAAACTATCCTGAATCAGGAGAGCAGACACTCAACGAACAATCTAAAACTAACATTCAAGCAGTCGAATCAAATACTTCACAGCAATTACTACAAGATGAAACCAGCGAAAACAGTTCGTCTATAAATAAAGGAATCAACTTATCTGTTGAAATAGAGGTAGATAACAGCTTTGAAGATGATGTCGTCAATAATCTTCAAGAAGAAATCGCACAGTCCGAAGAAACTATTCAAATTCAACGGATAGTTATTAGTAACCATCAATCTCAAAATCAAGCTGATGAGGAGGTAAATAAAAATGTAACTTCCAATCAGTTTTTTGCACAAGAGCCAGAGGAACAAGCAACTAATAATCGAAAAAAATATGCACCTGAATTTACCTATCAAGAAATAGCTAATTCTCAAGATGTAGAGCCAGCCGCGCAACAGTGGGCGCGTCAGGTTGAAGTACCTATTTATCAAATTAATAATAAACAAGCGCGGGAAGAACGTTACAACGGGGAAAATAAAGACATTGCTGAAACTGCAATTGCAATGTTAAAAAAATACGGCACTCTTGAACAAGATAGGTCACGTATTTACCGTAGCGATACATTTGTGATTCGCCAAGAGGGAGACACTGTTAGCATTCATCGCCGCAGTGATGAACTATTTGAGTGGGAGAACTCTTTGATGGATTTTAAACTCAACAAAAAAGAGGAACCCAAAATCACGAAAAAGCCTACAGAGATGTTACCTATTGAACGTCAGGAGTTTCTCATTGTGGCAGAGTACTTGAGCGACAATGGGAAGCTACCTGACCTCAATAATGCCGATATCCGTGATGTAGCAAACAGCTTGGGGAGTCTTGCACCTGCCGGCACGATTAAAACGCTGGAAGTATTTAAACAAAATGAGATGTTGCACACCCTGAATAATGTCCTCATCCAGGCTGATAAGGAAGAACTTACAGTAGGTGAATTTACCATCAAGCGATCGCGCAACCCCGAAAAAAATCGAGCCAGCTTGCAGTTATTTAAAACTACTGAAGAAAAAGGTACTCAGGAACTTGTCCGGTTTGACCTAACTAAAAGCGAAGCTGGCATTACCAAAGAAGTCAGCAAGATGAATATCTCTGAGTACGATATCAACCAAATTAAGTTTATTGCCCAAAACGCCAGCAAACTCAACTTGGAACACATCTTTGGTAACGAACAATCTACTTCCACAAACGCAGATGCACCCAAAGAAGGAGTAATACAAGCAGTTGGCAATTTGCCTGTCACAGTTCACCCTTACATCGCCGAGGAATGGGCAAATATGGTCAAGCATGGTGGCCCTGACTGGGGAGGAGCAATGAACCAAGGCAATGAAGAAATTCTACAACGGATAAATGAGAACAACGGCAAGTTACCAATTGCCGATCAGCGAGAGATGTACTTCAAGATTATGACCTACAAGGCAACTGAAGCACAAAAGCAAGGAGAAACAGTCGTCGATTTTGTTCCGCTTAAAGATATTATGAATGACTTACAAGTATGGCGAGGAGAAGAAATTCGGCAGCAATATACCCCTACTGAACACATACCCTCCCCTCAAAAGCAAACTGTCGCTGCTGCACCTAAAACCAAGTCAAGAGAAGTTGAACTATAAATTACCCGTTACCAAGTTTGCAAAGTTGCATTGGCAATATAAAAACTTGGTTTTAGAAGTAAATTTACATCAATTGCAAATTTCAAATTCAACAAGCTTTTCATTTATTTTAATGATTAGTTCATTATTTTACATAACACAATCCAAGGAAAAATTACTACATAAAGCTCACGCAGATACTCAATGTAGTATTTCAAGCGAAAAATCAAAAAGTGAGCTTAACATCTGAATTAAAAAATAGAAACTCACCTATCAGGGGATGGTTTGACTCTAGACTAAACCAGACAGTTATTAAAATGATTACTAGCCATAACCAACTATTAGAAAATCAAGAAATTGTTAAACCAGTTGATGGTGTAGATTTTCCATTAGTAGGAAATGCGATCGCTAAAGCACTTGCTAAGTATCTAGGAAACATCTATGAAGATAACACATGGTTTACTAATTGTCTTGCTCAGGTTGGAGCCAAAGCCCTCAAAATAGAATATGCTTTTGATTACTGCATTACAAATTCAACTTCCCTTGAAGAAGAAGCTCTAAAGTGTATGCTGCTGGGTGCGTTAGAAAATTATGCACGTAGCCGTAACATACATGAAATTATTCAACCTTTTCTACAAGGAGAAAAAACCCTTCAACTTGAACCAGAATATTTCAAAAAATGGCTTCCTAGTATTCAAGATACATCTCAAATTATCGGTATTTTACCCCGTACTTGGCAAACTGTAGCTAATCAAGTGAGTGGAAATATCACCTGCAATGCTTCATACCCTTTAAGTCAATATCTTGGAGGTGCTGATTGCCAGATAATTGCCGGAAATACTCTTATTGATGTACGAACAACTGCCAAGAAGCGTCCCTTCTCCCTAGAAAATTTTTACCAACAAATTAGTTATGTTCTGCTTGATAGCAATGACACCTATCGTATCAATCAACTAGTCTGGTTTTACAGCCGTCAACAGTCGGTATTCTTCTATCCCACTAACAAAATATTCCGCGACTTGCGAGCAACAAGGGAAGAATTCAAGAAAATGATTCTTGATAATTATGAAACAAATAGACTAGCAGAACACAATAAGTGTTTATATCTTCCCCAGGAAGGTTAAAAATATGATTCAAGATTTTCAACTTAATCCTAGCTTTGATATTTACTTTGATGGTATGGAGTATCACGCCAAGATCGACTTTGATGATGCTTTTGAAACTGAAGCAAAAGAAATTACAGCAAGTGATATTAGCACTCTTGCTACTAAAGTCTCTAATCGTTGACGGCAGTATCTTATAAATATTGCAAATAAATACAGAAAGTAATCGACTAATTAGCCCTCTCCAAGCAGAGGGTTAACTTAACGAATAAAATTCAAAATTTACTCGTTTAAATAATATGAAATTAGGTTTCTATCCAGTATTAGGTAAGAGCGATTTTGTCAGAAGCGAGGGTGAAAAAATCCCGATTTGGCACTTGCTTGAATATCAGCCTGCGGGCTGGCTATACTCACTTGCTACAAAAGCAGAAATTGTTCCAGATAGTCTGATTATTCATGACTGTGGGTCGTTTAACTACCGCGACCAAGATATTCCTACTATCAACGGTAAATATGTTGATGCCCACTGGTCTATTCATAGATATCAAGAACGTTCAAAAGTCGGTGATATTATTGTTTGTCCTGACCATTTACTTGTAGGAGAAAATATTAGAGAACGGCAAGAATATAACCTTCAACAAGCAAAAACATTTATCCAACTTGCTAAAAGTTATCTTCCTAATAGAATCCCCCTAGCAGTCATCCACGGGCAGTCTCTCAGTGAACGCCTTGAAGTAGCAAAATATCTTCTGGGACTAGGATACCGCCATCTTGGCATCGGTGGGCTTGTTTCCCAGGCGAGGGAGTATTCAACTAACTTGCACATTATCAAAACACTCACTGAGGTTGTGCGTTCACAAAGTGACTCGGAACGAGTATCGCCGTTCGCGAAGCGTGTCCGACAGGACAAGGCGGGCGTTTCGCCATCGCACAGCGACTCCACAGGAGTATCGCACGAGCCAAATGTTCATCTACACGTTTTTGGACTATGTTCGCCCCAGTATGCCAAAGCTTTTATTCAGATGGGATTATCCTTTGATGGTTCAACTTTTATCCGAGAAGGACTAGGCGGTGGGATGTTCGTCAGCAATGAGGAAAAACTAATTCGGATACCAGCCTACTGCACGCCAAAGTGCAACTGTCATGTTTGCAGGGTTCTCCACCGACATAGGATTGACCCTCGGCTGACAAACAAAGGGCGGACGCATACTATGGGAAGAATCGCCCACAACCTCAATATGGCGATCGGCACTTACAGAAAATTCATTCCCAAGGAAAAAATCTACCTGGTTGCTGGATGTGGCAAGCAGCTTCCTTACTCTGCTGCCGCCAAAGACTTATATTGTTCGCAGCACTTTCAAGCTTGCCGTCGCTACGTAGAAGAAAAAGAATCAAGATGGTATATCCTGTCACCTTTACATCAAGTTCTTAACCCAGAAACAATCATCAAGCCCTACGATAAATCCCCCTATTCCTTATCTCATCAGGAACGTATACTATGGGCGGAACAAGTAGCAGAAAACCTCATACAAGTTGCGTCTTTGGAAATAGAGTTTGTATTCTTGACGGGCAAGCTTTACAGGCAGGAGGTAACACCCATTTTACAAGCGAAGGGATACGAGACAAAAGTACCCATGCAGCACCTAGCCATTGGACAACAACTTGCTTGGATAAAGAAGGAACTGGAGCAAGAAAAACAGCTTGTTTTAAATATTTAACCCAGCAGTAATAACACCAAAATGAGTTATGGAGACTACAAAGCGAGTAATTAATATAAGTGGAAAATTCGGTAGTTGGACTGTATTAGAAAAACAAGGAAAGCAAGTATTGTGTAAGTGTGATTGTGGAATTCAAAAACTTGTTTACAGTCACACTCTCACCAATGGCCGCTCAACTAACTGCGGTTGTAAGAAAAGAAAAGAATCTATCCCAGTTGGGGCAAATTTTGGGAGACTAACAGTGATATCTGATGTAGAAGTTAAGGGGAAAAGGGGTGAACTACTCCTCCTTACCTTATGCAGATGCGGAACCCAAAAATATGTTAGTAAAAATAGCTTAAAAAGAGGGCTTACGCAAAGTTGCGGATGTTTGCAACGGGACAGCCTCAAGACTGATAAAACTATCCACGGTCACTGCAAAAGCCACGAGTATAACTCCTGGTTACACATCAAGCGCATCTGCTATAACAAGAACCACCATCAGTACAAATATCATGGCGGGTGCGGAATTGAAGTTGATGCATCTTGGCGTGATAACTTTACCCAATTTCTAAAAGATATGGGATTAGCACCCGAAGGAACAGTTATATCTCGTATCGATCAAGAGAGTGACTTTGCCCCCGGAAATTGTTTATGGATACCCAGAAAAGAACATTATCGTCAAATACATGTATTAAGAAGAAAAGAATTCTTTATTTCTCAAACTTTACCTAAACCAGTCGTTACCAATAGTGAGATTAATGTTTCACCAAACATTGTTCGAGCAATCATCAAAGATCATGCAAATGGTGAAGCCAACATGAATAAACTTGCTACACAATATAAAATTAGCACTCAAGACGCAATAAATATTATCCTTCACCACCTTTAACTATCAATTTATTTTTAATAAAAGTGCGTCATCAATTAAAAAGGCGCACTTTTTATTTGACAGCAAGTATTTAGTTTTAAAACACACATCAAATTAGTAGATTAATTACCACAATTGTTACACACATCAGCAAGGTAGACATTGATTATAAGTGATTTAGGAAATAATCACTTATATCTAAAGTGTTGTAGCTGAGTATAAAGTTTGACGAAGTTATCAATTAGCTGAACAACCAAAGCCTCAAGTCAAAATTATAAAACTTGCACATGATAATACACAACGGCTCTTATATCTGGTTTCATGCAGGACAAACTGCTAGATGGGGAACTATAAATGCGATTAAAGCATTGCCATACCTAATGATTGCATACCAAATCGACGGACAATGGTACAGTGACCCATATTTTTCACAATCTAAAAACTTAGAATATAAACCAGTAATCCCTATAAGTTCAGCAATTATTCATATACCAAAAATAACAGTTGAGTTACAACCAATTGTTCAATTATGTGCTGGATTTAGGAACAAAAGAATTCATAGTCTTTGGGTGGTTAATGCTCCCGCTCAGGTATTGAAACATATATTAGAGTGCAGCCAATGGGACAGTATATCACTCAAGCAACTACTAGCAACTTTGCACGAATTAATTCTTTATGGCTATGAAGTTAAAATACTTCCCGCCAAAAAGGAAACCATATCCGCTATCGAATGGATGGAATAATAATGAATAATAGCAACCAACAACTCACACTTTACTATCCTTGTGCAATTCAGATTTTAGATCAGTTTGTACAGACAATATCAGTTGAGTTTTGGACACAGAATCCAATAAACGAAAAATGGAATTTGTTACCATGTAAAAATGGTGATAGCAGCATATCAGGTTACATATATGCGATAGCACCACGGATAATGGTTTATCCCAATGAAGAATATCCGTCAATAGAAGCATTTTTACAAGCGAAACAAGAGGAAGGTGTAGACTATCCCATTCGACATAAAAGAACTTATCTTACAGTTAAGGGTGCTGCATCTCACAAACTATTCTGGGCATGGACAAATCCTCAGACTAATAAAATTGAACGCATCCATTGGCATCCTTTAGCTATAAAAGTAAAGGCAAGTGAAGATGACCAAACTGACTACTCAAATATAACTCCAGTCAAGATTGTAAATGGAAAATTAATCACACTTGAAAAGGACAATTTACCATCAAATAGAGCAGCTTTTTCAGAGTTTATTGCAGACAGAGAAGAAAACCTCCGCCTTGCACTTGAAGCCATGAAATCACCCAATCCTGATGCCGCACTCGAATTACTGGCCATCATGGAAGAAATATCCAAAGACTGCTTCTACGCCAGTTGGATTATGGGCAATGGATACAATTTAGAATCAATTCTTAAATCATGGAATGGCACTAGTAACGTCAGCTACGGTAGTGGGGAAATCACACATCAACAATTAGCACTAATGCGCGTTCTTTGTGAATTATCTCAAGGTTGGTGGTTTTGGGATGAAGATAACGATACTGGCGTAATTTTCCAAAGTTAAACTTACAGGGGAATCGCCTGATTATTGGGCTGGGAGTCTTGCGATCGCTTTACACGAGCGGGAATGCGCTTACGATTAACAGTAGCGCATTTTTTATACTCAATATGAAGAAGGCCGCCTAGAAATGCCTGTTCGCTCTTTGCGCGTAGTTAGGTCTTTGGGGTGGACGATGGAGGTGGACAGACTTCCATAGCTTGAATCAAGCCGTATTCAAGGGTAAATCGATGGCCCACGTGCTCATCGGCAAGAACTGCGTAAGCCTTGTCACGCACGACCTGATGCACCGAGACCAAAATGCGCCCGCCCTCCTCCAAGTAAAAGGTTTGCGGCTCGACGTGCGGATCAATCTCGCTCCATTGCTCCGTCCAGTAAGCGCGAACTTCTTCAGGCCCACGGACAAAACCGCCTTTGAACGCTCTGGGCCAAACCACGTCCGGAGTCATGAGGGCAAGGGCAGCGTCAATATCTCGCGCGTTGAAGGCTGTATACGCCGCACGGAGCAGCTCGATTTCTGGTGCTCTTTGATCTGACATAAGCGGTATGGTGAAGCAGATGCAGTAAGGACTAATCTAATAATTTATTGTACAGAGTTTAGCTGAAGCTTTTTTTATCGACACTATCATGCCTGATGTCAGGTTTATTTCGAGGATTTCCCGTTTTTAATTCTTCTATTGTAAGGAAGGTTGTTTTATACCCACATTCCAACACTTCAAAATGAATTATCTATATTTTCAATAAAAATTCCTAATAATGTTCAGGTTATACTTACAACTCCATATCGCAATTCCGAGTTGGAGAAAATTGATATTGCCTTTGTCTTGCAGTCGCTATTTCAAAAGAGGTATCAAATTCCGTAACCTTTGTTCCAAGTTTTAATTCCTCGTATAAAGGCACACCATCACCGTCATTGTCACTAAGAAGAATCTTGGTCATGATATGAGCCGGGGCAACTTGCGCGAGGCGATTTACTACATTAGCAACAAACTCGTTAGATGCTTCGCAGCCATTAAGGTATCTAATCAAAGCATCAGCAGTAGCCTCAGTCATCTTAGCTGGATTTTTTACCCCCGCTTCCAGAATAAAGTCATCGTAAATAGCTTTCTCGCTATCAGTAAAATTTTCCTTGCAAGCTTGTTGGATAATTAATTCAGCCTGCTGTTGTTGATTTAAAATTGTCATAGTGGTTTTTAGATATTGTTAAAAGAGTAACAGATATGACACATTATGTTTGCGATTTATATGGCAATACAAACTGGAATCTTCCAATAGAAGAAGTCACTGCTAGAACATTCAATACAGAACAAGAAGCAGAACAATGGTTCAAAGATAAGTGTTCTGGTAACAGTATTGAATTTAGTGGCTTCCATGACACTGAACGCTACGTCACCAACTGGGTTTCCTGCAACGGTAAAGAAGTTGGTGAAATCACTAAACGCCCTAGTTCCAATGAATTCTAATTAGGAATTCAGAAAATTGTTTGTACCAGGCAATTTTCTCCATCAAATTTAACTCCATATTAAATGACACTCATAGACGGACAATTAATACGAGAACACGTAAAGCAAGAATGTCAAAAATACAAATCCATTTTTCAAGCATCTCAAAAAGAAGTAGCAATCATCAGATTTGAGGCTTCAGAAAATGCCAGCAACGGACTAAGAGCTAGATATGAAGCAGCCAGAATCTCAGCAGAACAAAAAGTAGCAACGTTCAACGCTATTGGCATTACTCCCAATTATATTGTGCTGTCACCCAATATCGCAGTAGAGCAATTTGACAACATTATCCAATCCATTAATGAAAATAGTAAGGTGAGTGCTGCTATTGTTCAATACCCAATTCCAGCTAAGTTTACAAGTTCAATTGGGCTATTAGAACCACAAAAAGATATAGATATCGTCCGCAGACAAAGCAACAATTTCTTTGAAAGTTGTGCTACTGCTGAAGGAATCGCCAGAATTGTTGAATCCTACGCACAAAAGGATTCCAATGTTGCAGTTGTCGGCGGAGGTGGCTTTGTGGGCAATGGTGTCATCAAATATTTAGAAGCAAGTAGAATCAGCTGTTTCTGTTTGGAAGACGGCGATGACTTGAGTAGAACTCAAGCAGCTGACATTGTGGTATCTGTCACCGGAAGACAAGGAATTTTCACTCCTTATGTACTCCCGTCTCATCGCTTGGTTGTCGATGGTGGCTTCACACCTACTGCTTCTGGTGCTGCTGGCGATGTAGATCGTAGTGCTTACAGAATCCCCCAGAACATTACGCCCGTCCCTGGAGGTGTTGGCCCGATAGAAATGGCAATTTTAGCAGAACGTTTGGTAAAAATGGATTTGGGCGTAGAACTTGAGAAATGGAACTACCAGCAATTACAGCAAGAACAAATGCAACGTGCTACTATAATAGCCCCCATAGCTAGAGTGTTCTTCGCACAACAAGCAACTGCCTACCCTCAATCCATTCGCACAGAGAGAGAAAACCTATTTGTCTTGGAAGGCAGTAACTACCAGATCCGCTTCAATAGCACCACGCAAAGTTTGATTGTTGCCAGAACCAATGAAAAGCTAACGTTAATTCGGCTATCTCTTGCAAGTAATCAAATTGAAACCGCTAGAGGTATAACAAACGAGGACGTAACAAGATGGCAACAAATTCAAGCTGCGATCGATTCAACAACAACGCAATCAAATGATAGAGGTATGGAGCTTTGAAATTATCAATCATCACTGCAACATACAATAGACCTATGCAGCTTGCATCTACTGCACTGCCAAGCATTCAAAGTCAAACTGACCGCAATTTTGAATGGCTCGTCATCAATGATGGCGCTAATACTGACACCAGAGATATTATCACCAGCATTAGGGCAAAAGCTGATTTCCCTATCATCTACATTGAAATGGAACACCCTGACCCTTGCAGTGGCTTTGGCTTGTGCTACGCTCGTAACCTGGGACTAGATGCAGCTGGTGGTGACATTGTTTCATACCTGGACGATGACAACAGCATAGCTCCTGAATTTGTTGCCTCAATGCGGCAGTACTTTAAACAACATTCCCATATTCGATATAGCATAGCAAGACAGCAGCGCCGCCGCGATGTCATCCGCAATGGTCGTGTTGTTCGCCAAGGAAAGCCGTTTGTTTCGCCTAGCAATTGCTGCTCCCTACAGCAGCTTCTATGGCAACAAGAGATATTCGACAGCAATGGTTTCGTCCACTACCGAAGCAATGCTCCTAGATGGAACCCCTTGTTTCAAGTATTTGCAGACTACGAGTATTTGCTGCAATCTGCTTGCATCTGGGGTGAAAGTGGCTTTGGTTTCAATGACAGCATTCTTGTTAACTATATCCAGTCTTCTATTGGTATTATTGGTAGTTCTAATTACGAGCAATGGGCAACTGAGCTATCGCACATTGTCACCAATCAAGCTAACTATTCCATCCTTAAAGACAGTATTGTTGAACGTTTAGAACAGCTTGTAGATAGTTATAATACTAAAGCACAAATTTCATTAACGCCAAAAGCATTTGCGTTCTGACAATATAAAGCAGAGCATCAATAATATAGCAATAACCAAAACCACTACTTTGGACTAACGCCTACCTGCTAAAACAGCAAGTAGGTAACTTTTTATGACCCAACCTGAATGGTTAGAAGCAAACAAGCAGGTTTATTCCAAAGAACATGGTGTTATCCATATCGCCGCCATCATTGAGAAAAACCTTTACTTTAAAAAGGGTAGTTTAAACCAAATTATTTTTGACTGGGAGCATGAGGTAAATAGCGGTAACTTATTACCTCTAAACCAAGCACCAACAGGTAAAAGCATTCTCTACCAAGAGATAGCTGCTATCCTTGATGGCTCAGGAAAATTACAAAGCTGCGAAGTAATTCCTGCTCAAGAAGCTAAACTTTATCCCATCCCAGATGATATTCACCCTCTAGTTAAACTGGCCTTAAGTAAGTCAGGAATCAGTCAATTATATTCTCATCAAGTCGAGGCATGGCAAGCTTACAAAAAAGGAGAAGATATAATTCTCCAAACTCCTACCAGCAGTGGTAAAAGTATCTCTTTTCTCATTCCAATCATTCATGAGTGTCTAAAGGGTAAATCAGCTTTAGTATTTTTTAACTTGAAAGCACTGGCATTTGACCAGGTAGAGAAAATACGTTCCTTTGTTAGCCACTTAGATGAAAATATTCGCCCCCAAATTCTCAATATTAATGGAGATATTCCTCCCCAGGAGCGCAAACAACTTTACAGCAATAAACCCTCAATTTTATGCGTGACTCCTGATGTATGGAACCACGAACTTAACAACTACCAATTCGATTCAAATTGGGGATTTAGAGAAACAATCAGAAAACTTTCAATCATTGTCTGTGACGAAATGCACTTTTATCAAGGCATATTTGGTTCGCATTTTGCACTACTTAATCGGCGAACTCAACTCATGATAGAATCTGTCGGCAATGATATTTCAAAATTACAGTACATCTTCGCTTCTGCAACAATTAGTAACAGCAGCGAAATTGCCCAGAAGATATCTAATCGAGAAGAACAAAGTAACCTTGCTATTATTGACCAAAGTGGGGCAAAACGCTCGGAGATTACTTTTATTAGTCTCAAACCACGAAACAATACATTTTACCAAACTGCCCAAGTCGCAGCTATGCTCGTAAGTAAAGGCATCGTCGGGATTTGTTTCTGCGATAGTAGGGAACTAGTTAAGGTTTTAACTAATGCCATACGTAAAGCTTTAATCGAGATGCAACTGCCCCACCTGGGAGAAACCATCTCAGCATTTTATGGGAGCATGAAGGCAAACCAGCGTAACAAAATTATTGCAGATATACAAAGCGGGAAGGTCAAGTTGATTATATCTACAAGTGCTTTGGAGGCGGGTCTAGATATCGGGTCTATTGATGCAACTATCGTACATAGTTACCCCGGCTCAATTCTTGCCTTTCGCCAAAGGGCAGGACGTGCGGGGAGGCAGGAAGCAGGACTATTGGTGTTTATTCCGTCGAAAAGGTCGATTATGGATTCTTACTACGCCAATTACCCAGAACGCCTTTTATCCGATCCTCCAGAAATTATCAACTTTAACCACAATTATGAAACAACTTTGGAGCAGCATATTCTCGCTTGTTGCAAAGAAAGTAAGCCGACGCAAGCTCAAATTGCCCGACATTTTGGTAGTTCCGGTAATGCGATCGCCCGACAGTTAATCGGTGATAATCAACTGATATTCAGCTACAATCAAAGACTGACAACTAATCGAAACCTCGGTTATGTCCACTCAAAAATTAAAGTTAGAGGCAACACTGACCAAAACATCAGTTATATCAATCAAGATAGCGCAGAAGAGTTTGAGGAAAGTTCGGCATCTTCCGCACTAAGAGAAGTTTACCCTGGTGCAATATATCTTGCTCAAGACTTTGATGGCAACCCCGTACAGTATAAATCACAAGAGCTAAATCTAACCGAAGGGAAAGCAATTCTCAAGCCAATTGAAGCAACCAATTTATTTAGTCGTCCTGAAGGAAGCCTAAATTTCGAGGAAATTAAAATTGTCGGGGAAGCCAAAATTATCAATCTTCCCCAAGGGGCTGCTAGATTTACACCTGTTTCAGCCAAAATCAAAGAAGAAATTTATGGCTACAACTTGTACAGGCTGGAACAAAAATGGACTTGCACTAGTAACAAATGTCGCAACTTCAATTTAAAATTACCTGGACACTTACAAACTTGTCCTGCTTGTAAAACCCAACTGATTGAACGAGAATCTGTAGAACTATTGGAGGAAAATAAATACGAAGAATCACTTGCTCTTAACTACAATACATTCTGCGTCAGGGTTGAAATTAACGCTGATGCAAGAAAATATTTTTCAGTTGTGGTCAAAAATCACAGAAAAGAGATACTTAATAAACAGAAATATATTACCAATGAGGAGAAACAACTATTTGAAAGCAATGAAACCCAAATTTGCGTTCATACTCTCGCTCATCACCTTATACTCAGTTTACCACTTGTCGAACATGGAGCAAACAGTCGAGATATAGATTTCATGTTAGTAGAAGTGCCGTCTAATACTAAGATAGTTGGCTATTTCTTTGATACTTGTGAACATGGTACAGGTATGTGCGATACCCTCATCAAGTATTTAGAGACTGCCTTTATTAAGGCAAAGTTTCTAGTCGATAATTGTCCTTGTAAATACGGCTGTTCTTCTTGTACAACAATTCAACGCTGTCCTGATGATAACGAAGCACTGTTTAAATCAGTTGGGTTATCTCTACTAAAAGAAATAATCAATCCAACAGAGACAAGAACTATTAATCAATAGTTAAAATAATCCTATCCAGCTTGGGTAGGATTATTTTTTTAGTAATTCAACCACATACATCGCTTACGCAAAAAATTGATGAAAGTTTTGAGAATAAGCGATGTACGTCGAACTATTAGCTGATTCACATTCAAACCCCAAAAGGTTTCAAATTATTCATGCACCATCATTTTTACTTACAAAAACCAATTTTCAAATAGGAGATTTTGTCGAGTCCAACAATATTGATTTTATTATCAATCATGCTGTAAATTTAGGGTGTCAGGTAAAAATATCCCATCCTGAAACCCAACAATATAATAAATATCCTCTTCCCCAAATCAGTGATGAACTAGCCGATTTGATAATTAATTATCCATCAGACTTAACACTGCGAACTAATGGAATGGTTTTTGAACAAAGGGCATATTTAATGTCTAAGGTTTACGATGAAGTGTGCCAAAACCTTGAATCAAAAGCTCTTTTAAGAGAAGCAGAGTATTGGCTGATAAATTACGCACGAGAAGTAATTGCCAAACAATGTCATTACTTACCAGATATCCTAATGAAATTAGATAACCCAACTGTGAGAGCAATGGCAATAGATACACTCATGCTCTGGCAACCAGATTGGAACAAGGCTATCTCTCAATATAGAGGAAGTAGATTTGAGGCTGGCAATAATGAGTTTGAGGTTATCAGCTACTATCACAACCAAAAAAAGAAGGGTAGGGAAGGGATAATGATACTGTGCAAGGTAACAAAAACTATGAATAACTATCTTGAATTTCCTACCTTTCCTTGCAATGCAAACTGTACTCTTGGGACTTATCAAGTCGAAAATGCACTTAACCAAAGGTTGGCTTAAAACATAATCACCATCTGAAATATTTATATTATAAAAAATCAATTACTACCAGTATATTCCTGGTAGTAATAAAAAAGCACTTTATATACTAATGCTACGCATATCTCTTTAATCATATTTAATATTAAAGCCAATGCAAGCAAAAATTAAAAACTGGTTTTCAAATTTTGAGTTGCTAGCAGAACCTATCACAGTTGATGGTATCAAATATTGGTCAGTTGAAAATTTCTTTCAAGCCCAAAAGACAACCAACCCAGAAGAACAAAAATATATTGCATCCCTCAATCCAGCTCAAGCAAAACTTGCTGGCAAAAAGATATCTCTGCGTTGCGGCTGGGAAGATATCAAAATTGCCGTAATGCTCAAAGGACTAGTCATAAAATTTCATTCTTCTGGCACATGGTATAGGGAACTAATGCTAACACACGGTGAATCACTTGTTGAGTGGAATTCCTGGGGAGATTTATTCTGGGGTGCTCCGGCTGTCGCTATCAAAGATGGTAAAGCTATTCCCACAGGAGACACTGGAGAAAACTATTTAGGCAGGCTGTTAATGTTCGTTCGCAACCACTACAAAATGGCTGAAACATTAGTCTCACCAATCAACGAGCCAGTCAGCCCAGAATTCCTTGCTAATCTTCAGAAGTGGCTGCTATCATCCCATCACTTTCCTGCTAACTATAAGGCAAAAATTTACCTGGAGAAATACAAAAACCGAGTTATCAATAACCAAACTCTTCCATCACAACGTATCCAAATTTACATATTCGGTGACAGAGATACATCCATTACCAAACTTCCAACAGATGCGATCGCACGCCTTAACACTATTATTAATCTGGGGGCAGAAATCCACATCAGCGATGCCAGAGGTACAGACAGATTAGTGCAAGAATATCTCAAACAACAGTGCTATGAGCGCGTAACAGTTTGGCACATAAACACGGCAAAAATTCAGAATAATTTGGGGTTTAGAACCAAATCGTTTAAAGGCTCTTACATTGACATGGATAAAGAACTTTGCGATATGTGCCATTACGGACTGGCAATTGGGGATAATTTCTACGTCAAGAGAAATATAAAACAAATGATGGGTAGAGTTCGTATCATTCAAGTAGAACCAGAGCCAACAGAAATGAAAACCACGACATAAACTAACGCAATAAGCGTGCAGGAGTCATTTAATAAAGAGTTTTATGAACTCATGCACGCCCAAATCCGTCATTTGGTATCTTCGCTTGACAACTTACCCGAAGAATGGCGAATCGTTCCTACCTTTGGTAAACGTCCTTTAGGGAAAGAATGGGAAAAAAACACTTACTCTCCCAAAGAACTACAAACTGAACTCATCCGCCGTCGGCTAAAAGTTTGGACAAATAACAGATCTATCACACCCACTGGTGTAGCCTTGGTTTGCGGTTTCAATCATCCTCAAGGGTACTTAGTAGCTATTGACTGCGATGGGGAAACATCCTGGCGACAAATCATCCAAATTAACGAACACCTAGAACCAAAAGAACTTAACCAGCTAACACCCATCAGCGAAACTTCTACGGAGTCGTTATGCGATCGCGCTCAAAAATATCTTCCTCCCACAATTGCATTTACCTCTGGGAGAAAATATCGCAGCCAACGCTTATACCTCATTCCTAATTCAAAAGCTTGGGAAGTAAAATCTCGCAAAATCAAAACTGGGAAGGACGAACACCTGGAGTTTCGAGGCAAAAACCTAGCCTCAATCCTTCCCCCATCCTTTCATCCAGAAGGTAGAAATTACAAATGGCTTCCCGGCTGTAGTCCATCTGAACGCCAAATAGAAATAGCTCCCGATTGGGTAATTGCCCAAATGCTTGCCAAACAGGAGAAAACAAGAAAGTTTAACCTACCCAAAGAAAAATATAACCGCAGATATGGGGTAGACAGGTACGCTCATTTAATTCCCTCAATAGAAACCAATATCCAGATTGCACTTGTACTACTCGAAGTCATCCACCCTCGGTTTGCAGATGATTACCATTCGTGGATTCAAGTCGGGATGGCACTTCATAGTGTTAGTCCCATTTTATTTAAGGCATGGGACACCTGGAGCCAACTTTCTTCTAAGTACAAACCAGGCGAATGCGCCTACAAATGGCAGTCTTTTAACAAGACAGGTATTACTATCCGCACCTTATTTAGATTAGCCAATCTCTCTTAATCATGAGTAATCAAACATCACCTGACGAGAATGCAACTGGCTTTGAAAATAGCTATAGCAGTAAAGATTTTAATCCTGATATTCAGGACAGTCTAAATTTAGAAGAAACATTAGATGAATCAGTAAATACTGAAGTTACAAGTCAAGATTCATCTAGCGGGATAACTTTAAGCAAAACCGCCATAATAACAATTCAATTAACACCAAATTCTGAAAAAGCAATTGTCACAATTGGAATCCAAGATGCACCTCCGATTATTAAGATAATTAACTTAACTGAGATAACATCTCAGCCTTTCATAAATAACTGGCTAAATGATTTAGAAAAATCTCTCCCAGAAATGCTAAATCTTTGCAAACAAAGGATAGAAAAGCAGGCTACAGAGCAGAATCGACAGGAACAATCAAAACAAGTACAAAAGCGTAACCTACCTGAAGATAAAGATAAAAAACCTGCTCCTAACAACCAACTGTCACTATTTTAATTACCATGAAGTACATTGCTATTATCGAAGGGCAAGAAATTCCTCTTGATGAGGCGATCGCCCAGGATGACAATACACTCAAAACAGCTATTAGCGTCTACTTTCCAGAGTATGCTAATGCCGAAATTGAACGACAAACAACTGATGATACAGTTTCAATTCGTTTGGTAAAAAAAGCAGGTACTAAAGGAAGTCAATTTAGAGAATTGAAAAACAGTTTTGAAGAAATAAATCCTGCACTAAAGTTAGGATGGCAGATAAAGCTTCTAGAGATAAACAGTCAAATTAGCCTCGAAAATTTAATTACCTTACAACCTAAGATAGATAAAGCTATCAAGCTCGGTCAATCTTGGGAGACTTACAGCGAAAAAGTTGCTCAAAGTCTTAAACAGCAACCTGCTATTACGAGTAAATATCCTGTACTGTAATCACAAATCTATAGCCGCTATAACTGGTAGCGGCTGATTAGTTATGCTTTGCAATATCCACTCATTCAAAATACCTATTACTTGTATAACAGCAATTAATTACCTAGAAAATCTTTCAGAACGAGTAAATATCTTAAGTCTGTATCAAAAATTATTTCCAGAAAAATGGTTAGAATCAACCATACCTATTAATAAACAATCACATCCAACTAGTGCTTATCTAGATAGAGAAATTGAATTTATTAACCTAGTGAATGAAAATCTATTCCCAGTAGAATATATTGATGAAATCGAGTTTAATCCCGAACGTGATAGTATTCTAGTTTCGCCACAAAGACTTGAGTGGTGGAATGAAGATTTTGAGGAACTGGTATACTCAGAGAAATTTCTATTGTCATTGATGGGGCAAGGGTACAATATCAGCCAATGGAAACTAAATTTTGGTTTTACTCCTGACTACATTGCTCCAGCAGAAGAAATTTACTTCGGGAAATTCGTAAAGCTGTGTCGTCGTTACAAAAGTCCCCTGCAATATTTAGATATAGCCATACGAATTATAGATTACTCAACTGAAAATATTTGGCTAGATATTACGTGTGAAACAAGCGATTGGCTTGAATGGACTTATGAGAATATCATATTTCTCGCTCAAAAGTGGCAAGAAGCCGTCTTGATGATGGAGAAATTAAATGAGGTTAGCCATTTGTTAGAAACATCTCTTTCTGCTCGAAAAGCAGCAGTGAAAATTTGGAACCAAGCATCAAAAGCATGAATGTAGACACAAATATCTTACCAATAATTAACTTAGAAAATATCTCCCAAATTCTGCTAGCCAATATTCCCCAAGATGATTTACTAGGGCAGTTAATTATCCTCAAAGGACAGTTTATTTTAGTCGAACGCGAAGGCAAAGAGTCTAAATATAAATTCTTGTCTCCTGAAGCAGTAGAAAAAGCCTTCACAAGTAAAACTGCCGCGTCTGGATGGCTTCCTAGCAACACGATTTGGTGGGGTAAAAATCCAGAGGGAGAGGCCATTATTCAGTTTTACTCTCCCCAAAAATATCAAATTCAAATTATAGGACAGGAACCTGAAGTAATGACTGTACCAATGCCTGCATTCTTATTTGCTGGATGCGGTAGTAGATATTACCTGTGGGCAGTTAAAGGGAGGGTATTTAAACCAGACGCACAACTGTACAAGCCTCCTTTACCTAATATTTGGGACGACTCTAGTATTTGCTTTGGGGGAAATTCTCTCAGTATGTGCAGTGCTGCAACCATAAGCCAAGTTTGGGATCTGTTCTGGAAATCACCTTTTAACAAGGACTTATCTCAAGGCAAGTCAAAAACTCATCCTGATAATATCTGCAATCAACTAATCAAATTGCACGAATCTAAAGCTAAATCCTACCCTTCAAGTGACCTTGTTCCCGTTCATAGCTGGAAAGTCACAACCCCAGAAGACATTATCAATCATTTGTTCAGTTAACAATGAATCCTTTTATCGGTTATCACCTCGCTACAAGTAATAACTTTCCTCCTTACAGTCAAAAACTCCAGGAATACTGGCTGGCAGCAAATGGGCTTTTCTTGCGATCGCACCGCCGCGAATTAGAGGTTTGTTTGCAAATTGCCCAAACTCAAGTTGCTGGACTCCAACACCTTGAACCCTACTTTCACCTGAAAGTTCCAAAAGTCCCTAGCCAAGTAATCACTGATATTATCAATGCTGCCAGTATCAATCCCCAACAGGAAATCCTATTTTACTTGGGAGTGACAAACAACCAGTGGTGGTGTCACACGCCACTGCAAACTGCGACTTCTACTCACGTCCTATCTCTAGAAAGTTCACTCAGTAAAAGCTATACAGATGGATTGGTGGAAATGCACAGTCATGGAATTCTAACTGCTTACCCTTCCAGTACGGACAATGAGGAAGAAAAAGGCAAATTTCGAGTGTTTGCGATCGTTGGCACGCTGAATACCATTCCCACAATCTATACCCGCATCGGGATATACAATCATTTTTTCGACATCAACCCCAATCAAATATTTGAACTGCCACCACAGGTAAAATGCTTGAATTAACTACTTACCAACAAGCTTTACCCGTCTTACCTCGCAATCATACTCGTATCAACTTCGTCTTAGTAGGAGTAGGAGGAACAGGCGGGTTTCTTGCAGAAGATTTATGTCGAATTATTCTGCAACTCCAGCGCACTAAGAAAGAAATTAACTTTGCGATCGTTGATGGCGATGCTGTCGAACTCAAAAATATCAGCCGCCAAAATTATCAACAAGCTGAAATTGGGCTACCAAAGGCAGAAACACTGGCTGCAAGATGCAGTGCCAAGTATGGAATAGAGATTACAGCCGTTTGCGACTGGTTTGAAGAAGACTTGATTCGCACAGCCAGTTGGTGGAATACCCTAACGGTAATCATTGGCTGTGTAGATAACAGCGCCGCCAGGAGCAAAATTCACTCTGTTCTCAAAATCAACAGTGCAAATGAGCCAGCATCGCTATTTTGGCTGGATTGCGGAAACAGCAACCACTCTGGACAAGTAGTAATTGGAACGCACTCTAATTTTGATATAGTCCAAGCTTCCAATAACCCAGACAAACCTCAATTCTGGTTGCATCTTCCCTCCCCAGTGCTGGTTCACCCAGAACTGCTAGTTCCTCAGCCAGAAGAACTTAGCGACAACAACCTTTCATGTGCAGAAATTCAAGCACGGAATTATCAATCACTATTCGTCAATAAAATGACGAGTGCGATCGCAGCCCAGTATCTACTAGAATTAACCCTCACTGGGGGGTTGAAAAAGTTCGCCAGTTATTTTGACCTCACAGCAATGTCAACCCGAAGTTTATATACAAGCATCGACAATCTCAAAAAATACTATATTCCGCAAACAAATTACCACAAATAGCTTACGCAAATATATCCCAAAAACTAAATTTGGGATATATTTTTATGAATCGTTTTAATCACAAAACACTTGAACTAGTTGAACAGAATCCAGAATGTTTATCAACGATAAATTATTCTAATTTAACTATCAAAAGTGAATCTGAAGTTGCTGGCGGTCAGTTTCACCTCATTATGCAACAAATTGGGTTAGGGCTACCAGTCGAAGCTTTATTGAAGGCATACCCCCAAATTAATAACTGGGTCGATAAGGTAAAACCTTTTCTAAATATTCCTGGCAACAAACAATGGAACGCCCAACTTCAATATTTATACCACGATATTCTTCTCT
The DNA here is from genome assembly GCA_002368155.1 of Nostoc carneum NIES-2107. Classification (GTDB taxonomy): domain Bacteria; phylum Cyanobacteriota; class Cyanobacteriia; order Cyanobacteriales; family Nostocaceae; genus Aulosira; species Aulosira carnea. The sequence continues at coordinate 8,129 of AP018182.1, read as the reverse complement.
ACAGCGAGTGCGACCTCATTATCTACAGTGAAAATCAAGTAGTTGGGTTTGACTGGACAATTCAAAAACCTCCTAAATTTGAAATTCTTGAGAGCAAGTGGCAAACTCAACTGAGGTTATTTCTCCTATACGAACAAACTGGAATACCATTGGAGCAAATTAGCCTGGTTTACTTGTTCGTTAATACTGATAGTATTTACCAGTTTACTTATTCTGAAGATAAACATTTGAATTTCCAAGCCCGGCTAGAAGAAACACTCGCTCCTTTTGTAGAAGATGATAAGGATAAAAAACTTTTAGCCCACAAATTAACCCCTCAAGAAGCACATGATAAATGGTTAGCAAAAGAAATATCAACTATGGAATATTTAGCAGCAATTCCTGAAGTTGAAATATGAATCCAACAGAATTAAATATCACGAAAATCGAACTCACTCCTAACAGTGGTTGGACGCTCAATATTCTCTCGCGTCGGGTAGCGACTATTACTGACCCCTTGGGAAATAGAAAAACCAGCTACTTCGGGTTCGATAGCAAAAAACAAGCCGAAAAGTTTAGAGATTGGCTTGTCAGAAAAAACAAATGTAGTAGTGCAGTTATCCGTCACTCAGAACGATTAGTTACTGAATGGGAGGTAAAAGCTTGGAATGTACCAACCTCCCTAATTCTTGAATGCGCCGTCAAAGATTTAAAGGAATCAAGCAATGCAACTATCTCTACTCAATCTACCCTACAACGATGATAATTCACCCATAGCAGATATTTTCAATATTCCCAACTTAGAAAAAGCAGAATTCCTCCGTAATTTAGCTACTTCCATGCAGCCAACAATCGACCAAAAGAAAAATCCTGCTATTGAAAATCAAAGGGTAACAAAGCGTCGTAAAACTATAGCTCAAGGAATAATCCAAGAAGGAATTGAACTTGAAATTATCCAGTCTTGGTTATTTGCGATCGCACAAATGTGGGAAGTAGGAAATATCCCACCAATACTACGTGGTATATCTCACAAATCGCAAGTAGAAGCCCTATTTAGAATTTCCCAAATGGGAGAAACAATTCAGAAAGTCCAAGAAAAATTGGCAGGCGAATATTACCAAGACTGGGTAAAGTCTTTGAGTCGCGCCGGATTACATACACCAAGCGAAATCATATCCGCAATAACAGAAATTCAACGGTTAGTAAAACCTGAAGCAATTGATACTACCAAGCAACTACTCAATAAGCTTGAGTTAGAAATCATTGGGATGAAAGATGGAGATTTCTTCCCTACTCCTAAACCAGTCTGTCAACGGCTTGTTCAACTGGCAGATATTAAACCAAATTGGCAAATTTTAGAGCCTAGTGCAGGTAGTGGAAATATTGCTGAGTATATCACTAATACCTACCCTAATGTTCAACTAGAGGTGGTTGAGATTAATTACGATTTACGACAAATTCTAGAACTCAAAGGATTTAATCTCGTAGGGAAAAACTTTCTGGAGTTTAACCCCAGTCATTTATACAATGCCTGTATCATGAATCCTCCATTTTGTGAACTTGTCCAACATATCTACCAGGCTTGGAAGTTACTCGTAACGGGTGGTGTATTAGTTTCAGTTATACCTGAATCAGTTTTCTTCAATCGTAGGTACAAAACCTTCAAAAACTGGCTAATAGCCAATAATAGCTATGTAGAAATGGTAGATAAAGATGCCTTTTTGAGTTCAAATAACCCTACAAACGTAGCCACCAGAATCATTAAACTCATTAAACCATAATGTACTACAAGCGTATGGCATACCGCCAAATTGATAAAACTAAATATGTCACGTATATCTTCCCTATATGGGGACAATATATGAGATACGAAATCCTTACACAGCAAGAGTTAGAAGTAGCACTTACTAAGTGCAAGCTTGCTTGTTGGAAGGAAGGCCAGTAATATCACCAAACTTAGTAATAAAATGCTTGAAACTTCCTAAAATGCACATTTTAGAATCCCGATGTAGCAAAGGTTCTAGAATTTCTGAAAAATGTGCTTCTTTTATTATTGCTAGTGGCGATCGCCGCTAGTCGGAGGCTCATATCTTGCAGCTAAAAATATGAATGTAAAAATCATGACTATGTGCGAGAAGAATTATTTGTTGAAGATGAAGTAAAAAAACAGACACAAGCATTTTGGGAAAGATAAATGTCAGAGTAGTTTTTGCTGCTTGTCCCCAGTCAGGGATTGCAATGGTATAAGTTGATAAATAAGCCCAGTGAGCCAAAATATAAGCGATGAGGGAAAGTATGAGCCAACGGTAAACCCCAAGTAGAGTACCTTGAGCGAGAAGGTGTAAGCCAAACGATGGATTCGCCATTGCCCGACAACAAGGTACATCACAATTAAATACAATCCGCGTTTACGGTTGTAGACGCGGTAAAAATTGTCTAATGACTTGAATTTACCAGCTACTTCTATAGTATAATTTTGAGCGCAAGTTAAATTGTTAAATAACCATAGTATTACTATAGTATTACTGAAATATTTATGAAAATTTGATACATTAAAAAGTAATAACTTAACTAAAGAACCCATCTTTACGTTACTAGGAGGGCTATAGGAATCATAATGATTTCTGAAAAAGCCTACGAGATAATACGGATAAGTCTATTTGTTAAACAAGAAACAATGATAACCCAGCGTCAGCAAGCTGCGATATCTTCGGTAAGCTTTGCTAACGCAGAACTACTTCAAGTTTGACCATTAGAGCGCGAAGTTGCTTGTGTGGTTGCAGTTAGAAGTTTAATGCTGAAATGTATCGTTGTACATGAAAATTCGTTAATCTCTGTAGCATTACGATGATTTTTATGGTTGGATAAGAAAATTCTTGTCTTTGCTATAACTCGGTACTAGTTCAATCTTGCTGGAAGACTTTGCTTCGATAACAGATTTCAAAACGTATGTATCCAAAACAGAAGGCTCAAACCAGGTTTATTTCTTTGTTCCTGTCTTTAGTACTTGCGGTTGTATCACTATTCACTTATTGCCAACCAGCTTTCGCAAGTAATGATGATGCAGCTCTGTTAGAGAGCCACTACCTCGAAGATTTTCTGTGTGTGAAAGCTCAATTTTTTCCGGCATCAAGGTTTGTTAGTAACTCTAACTACTTTCAAGATCGAAATATTAGGAGTTTAAGTAATCAACTTGCCTCCTGTGTGAAATCCAACCGCTTAAAAGATGTGGATTTGAGTCGTCTAATCAATGTCTTTTATACTAGTCAAATAGATCAAGAAAAAGGTTTGGTAGGTGTAGTTGTAGCTGCGGGTAACAAACCTCGAACTCCTTTAAGCCTTTCTACAGGACATACAGAAAACAAGATCAAGGTTGAGATTACTAATTTCAGTGAGATTGACGGTACAGTTATCAAGGTAGGAACCCCCCTAAGAATTCAAGCGAGAGCTAGAGATGGTCAGGGAAGAAGCCTTGATAACAGCATCATTTGGAGCCAAAATGGAGAGCGATTAGGTAAGGGAAGCGCTTTAACTTATACCCCTTCAAAATCAGAAGTAATCGATTTGATTGCTTCTGTCCCTACGCCCAATGGTGATAGCTACGCCAAAGTGACATTCAGTGCTGATCCATCTGACGGAGCATTGCGTAATGTTCCTGATGTTAAGCCCTTTTCGCCACAGTTAGGGGAAGCCATTATTACCGTTAATGCTCAAGATCCAAATCGTATTTGTTTTAAGCAAAACCCGACGGATTGGAAAGGTCTTCCAACGATTAAGCGAGGTGACATCATTATCCATCCTTATGATGTCCCACCTCGAAAAATTTTAAGCATCGATGGTAACTGTGTTGATACTCGCATTGCTTTTATTTATGAGTTCTTTCCTGAAACAAAACGTCCCTTCTCATTCTCAGAACTAACAATGGAGAGCGAGGAAATTGCACGTAATGGTAAACCATTACTAACACCCGTCAAGGAAAACTTAAAACCAGGCAAATTAACTAATCAATGGGTTAATTTTGAAACGAACGATCCCAAGGTAAAGCGCGGTGTACCCAAAATTGTAGAAAACTGCAATAGAGATGCTTATTCAATGCGATATTACGCTAGACAAGATGGCTTTTTAAACACTAGCTATAACCAGCAAACTCAAGAGAATGAGGGAGCCAATATTTCAAAACCAAATAAACCATATAATAGCTTCTTACCTGAGCCAAAGGATATAGTGCCGCCCTCTAATCAATTCTATCAATTGAATTTGAAAGAGTTTTTAGAAGATGAGAATGAGTCAAAAGAAATTTCCACTAATTACGACAACAATACTACTTCTAAGTTTAAACCTCAAGCTAAATCATCTACTCAAACTATTTTTGATTTACAGGCTTACTTTGGGTTTAAATTTGAGCCAGAAATCTTAAAAGATTCCTCTAAGATCGGCTTTAATCCTAAATATCTTACGAGTGATCCCCTCAATGGATTCTCCTTTACTCTCGACTTAAAAGCAACAGAAGTTTTGATAGGTGGATTTACAGGAAACGCGCTAAAAGAGATTAAACCTAAGCAACTAAATCGAGTAATACCTATTCCAACAGGACTGGATAAAACAGCTAGTGCCCCAAGAACGCCTGTTTTCTTTGTTGGATATGTTCCGGTCTGGATCAGTTTTCCTATTCTCATGAAGCTTCCTATTAGTGCAGAAGCAAAAATGAGTGTGCAGGATTTAGTCGCGGGATTTATCCAAGTTGGTTACTTCAACATTAAGCCTAGCTATGCGCCTGAGCGGTCAAGCTCAACTCGTTTTCAGTTAGAGTCTGACAACGACTCTATTAACGCTACGGTTTTTTGTGGAAAAGCAAATATGGACGCTGTAGTAAGAGCGGCAATTAAACCCACTGTTCAGGTTCTATTTTGGAGTGTTTTTGGTCCAGAGACAGGAATCGAGGGGTATACGTCAATTGATTTCGACCCGCCTAAGCCAATCCTTGAGGTTGATTCAGTAAAGACAGCCTTCAACCAAGCAGACATCATTCAGCTAACGGCTCGTGCTAAGAATTCTTTGACAATGCCTATGACGACTAAAGCTGGTGTAGATGCGCTATTAACCATAATGACCATTAATGAAGAAGTTAATGAAGTCAGCAAGAAAATAAATGAAGGTATCAAAAAATACTATTCCAGAGCAGGGAAAGGTTCTAACGAAGTAGTTGAAAAAGTTTGTTCTGGCTTATTCAGCCAAATTTGTACAAATCCCAGAGTTCGCAAAGTTACTGACAAAATAGAGAATTTTTTTGCAGAAGATGGAGTTGACTTAAATAACTTATTGCGTAAGTATTTGACACTTAGAAAGAATATTAAAAGTTGGCAAGATACGCCAAAGCTTGAAATTCCTCTTAATAATCCCGTTTTTAAGATTAGTAGCTTATTTGATGAGTCAAGAGTGTTATGGAAACTAGAGGACGGAAAAGCTTTTGCTTCTTCTAATCCTGGACAAACTATTCAGATAGATTCCTGTACTCTTCCTTCTGGAAAACACACGATTACAGCAGAGATGTACTACAGTCCTTTCGATAACCGCATGGCAGATAGGGATAAAATGGTTTCTGAACGAGTGTTCGATGGAACAATTAATGCTTCTCCTAACTGTTCTTAAAATTAATAAATAGGTGAGCTAATGCGATCAACAAAACAAGCTTTGAAGTTTTTCTTAATTATGGCTTTGGCTTTAATTGCAACTTTGTGTTCAGCGAAGATAAGCTTTTCTCAAGAACATAATGAGCAACAAGTAATCTCAGCAGTAAAAGAACAACCACAGATCCAAAACCAAAATAATTGGATTTTTCCAATTCCTTCTGAAAACGTATCTTTAAATATTGAGCGATCTCTATGAGAGCAACACCTTCTCTTTGCAAATCTCTTCTATTAACTTTAGTGTCTACTACGCTAACGGCTCTTCCCTTTGGTAAATCTCTGGCTTTTGAAGTTGAGCAATTTCCAGTACCAGAGGAGTATAGCAATTACAGCTTGAATCTTACTGAAGATTTTCTACCTTGTGGGCTAAATCCTTTTTGCCGCCAGCCAACTCGCTTTACCAATGGTACTCCTAGTCCGCTTTCTCCCCCTTCTCCCCCCTCAAAAAACTTTCACTATTACACCAAAATTATCCTTAGAAATGATACTAATCGAAAACTAAGAATTCACACTCAGTTTCATATTGATAAGCAATGGCAACGTTTGCCGGGGGTTGAGCAAATTGCTGTTGTTCAACCTGGACAAAGCTACTCTCCTATTCTTATTACTGATGTAACAAAAGATAAAAATGTAGTAACTGGCAAAAACTTCATGATTGTTGTCGTTGCTGATGGAAAAATATGGAATCCTAAATCTCAGTTATTTCAGTCTTTGAATAATGGTGCAAAGTATGAATATAAAGAAGTCATCATGGATAATAAGCCTGAATTTACTTATAGAATTACAGAAGCAAAGCCCTCTCTTAAACCTTGGATTTTTCCAATTCCTAACTGGTAGTAAACTAATTTAAATGGATTTATGAAACTCCTCTTGACTTTATCAATAACTAGCTTAATATGTTTAGGAAATGTTTTAGTACCCAGGTTAAGCTTGGCGAATGAATCTGCTAATTCTGAGTTTAAACCAGCTTTAATTCAAAGCTTAGAGTGTAGAAGAATCAATCGTAACTATGTTACTATTGCTACTACAAATCGAAACAGTGTTACTACAGCAACTCACTTTATTATTTGGAGAACAACTGAGTTCAGCGCATCTGGCTATACCCCTCAACGGCGCTGTCGTGAGGTAACTAGTAAATTAAAAGAGATTATTGCTAGAAATGGTGGATCTTTAAATGGAGTACTGTTAACCACTGGACGAGCAAATAGATACCGAACTCTGCGCCATGTTGATAATAGTTCAGCATATGATAGTGACCATTTCCTGTTTCATATTAGTGGTAAAAATAGTCAAAACCCTGATCAATTAATAGCTAAACTTCTTAGTTTTAATGTTGTGGGTAGTACCTTGCCGATAGTTGAATAACTTTGCAGTTGGAAAACTGTCGATACCGTATGAGTGATTGGACTTCAATTAAATTTTGCTGGTGAACCATCACAATAGCGGAAGCCGAGTGAGCAGCATCGTTGCCAGCTAGTACAACGATATCCTGGCGACTATTCTTGCTATAAGCCTTAATCGTTTTAATCGTCACGCACCCGTCCGCTTGTGATCGCAATAGGGCAGTGCCAGAATGCGATGCCCCTAAAGAGGTTGTCTGAAGCTGCACTAGGTTCTTGCCAATAAATTCAGTTAATACGCCTTTTTTTCTCATATTTTGGACACTCTAAGCTTATCATCAATCTTCAGCAAAGATATCAGACGCTTCTAAACACCAAAACTGAAATTATTCAGGAAAATACTTGCATTGACAACTTTACAGACTTCAGGAAAGAGTGTGATGAAAAGTTGGTCAAAAAATAAAATATCAATCAATCTTTCAAGTCGTCTTAATAACAGACGACTTTTATTTTTTACAACGACTTTTTGCTTTACGCATTAAATATTGATTTCCATTAATTAAAATTATGGCAAGAAATCAAACAAAGCCTACTAATTCTGCTACTGAAGAAAGCACAGTATCCCAGTCTGAACCCCCTGAACAAACAGTTCAAAATAGTACAAACATACAAAAGCGTAAATTAGCTATTTCTAAATTTGCAAATCCTGAGTACAATGCGCCGATTAGTAACATCTGCATCTGCCAAGTCATTAACCACATGGAAGCAGAAAAAGTTGGGTTGTTTATCAAAGATAAATACTTAGCAGCAATTAACTGGCAAGGACAAGAACCTACACACAAGCACACTTTCTCTAGTGGCACGCCAGAAATGGGAGTATTGCTGCAATCGCCCAGGATGCACATTCTTGATGTTTCTCCCAGATATATTGAGCAACGCGATGATGGCAAAATTGTAGGAGTGTACGAATCACCTGATGGGTACGAAATGTACCAAGCACTTGGCAAAGATGCCGCAGTATTGAGAAGGTTTTATTTGTTGCAACTTGTTGATGAAAATAATCATAACCTGCACTCAGTACCAATTGTCTTATCAATTAAAGGCGTTGCATCATCAAAATTGG
>AP018181.1:477931-553734 GCA_002368155.1 Nostoc carneum NIES-2107 | reverse complement strand
CCCGGATTTCTCACAAGTCAGAAAAAAACGCTTAGGTTAGCCAAATTTAGGATAATTTAATTAATACATTATTAAAATACTCCAGAGCTTAGGGAACTCAAAGTAAAAGCCGAAGCATTTAAAGATATATAAAATACATAACAATTGCTCAATACTGATACAAAAAACTTTTAATAATCAAAATTCACATGACAATTGATGGGTTAAATCAAGGAAAATAACCCAAAAAATTAGTTATTAAAAATCAGATTCAGCTATTACTTGTGGATTAAATTAGGTCATTATTAACAATTGATTTGGTATTTGAGATAAACACTTATAAACCGTTGCAAAACTCTCTTTATAAGGACAAGCACTACTAATCGCGATTAAAACTCGTCGTTTAGTAATAGTAATAACTGCTCCTAGCTTCAAGAGTTTGGTGCGGATAGTCTCAACAGTTGCATTTTTGAATTCCGTATTTACTAAACATTGCTCTCGCAGAAGATTCATCAAAACATAAGCGATAGATGCCAACCACAAACGTAATTGATTTCCTCCAAATTTATGAGTACTAGTCCTGTCACTTTTTAGCCCTAATTTTTGCTCTTTTAAGCAATTCTCCATGTTGACTCTTGGGCAATATTTTTGAGTATAAAGTCGTCCTGGAGGGATTTTATTAATAGGCAGTGAAGTCACTACAAAGCGAGTATCAACTTCTTGGTGGCTATACTCAACTTTGGCGACAACACGACGATTACGACTCCAACTATCTAACGTTTGATAGTCTAGAGAACAATACCACACTGAGTTATCAACAAATGCTGCTGCGTCTTTCATTACATCTGCTGATGGAGAAAACAAGGTTTCAAAAAACTCTACTACAGGTTTAATTTTCCTTGAATATTCTTGGGATGCACGATACTGTATTGTCTTAGTTGCCTGGAGTAGTCGATTATTTGGTGCGAGTCCAAACACATAATCAATTTCAGTTTGAGATTCACACCATGCCATAATATCTTCTCTGGAATAAGCGCTATCTCCCCGAATAATAATTTTTACATTCTGCCAGCGTGAGCGGATTATTTTTATGACTCGTTGTAATTCTTCTAGTCCCCCTGATGCTGGGTCTACATTAGATGCGCGAAGTTTTGCTGCCAGTAAATTTTTACCACAAAAAATATAAAGTGGCGCATAACAATATCCTCTATAATAAGGATTAAAGAATGTTTCTTCTTGATGACCATGTACCGGGTCATCGGTAACATCTAAATCTAAAATTATTTGTCGTGGTGGTTTTCGATAGGATTCTAAAAATAGTTCAACTAAGAGTGTTTCTATAGCTGATGCATCATGTTCAATCCGGTGATATCTACTATCTACCCTTGAAGATACATCTTCTGGGCAATGCTCGATCCGATTTAAGGTACTTTTTCCGGCCAATCTAATTGATTCAGGTGAGGAATTAATTACTTTTCCCACACAGAGCGCAAATATCGCATCGTGACGTAGAGTTTCATGGTCATTTATATCTTCATAGCCCATGATTAAGCCGTATATTCTTTGTGCAATTAAGCTATTAACTCGATGCAGAATTTTATTTGGCTCTCGGTAATCTTTAAAACATGCTGCCAGCCGTGATGTTATTCCTCTTTTTCTATCTAGTTCCGCAATTAATGTTAATCCGGCATCAGATGTTACAGGCTCACCCTGGAAATTAACTACAACTGGACATGAATTTACTTGTTCAAATATAAACTGTTCCGGTATACAATCGTTTTTATTTGGGGTCATACTTCAAACTGCTGGAATTCTTGTCCAATATGCATTTTGGCAGTTTTTGACCCCTATTTCTTTAAGCTTTGTGAGAAATCCGGGTATAGTAGCAATTCACCAATTACCCAGAATCCCTGAAACTTTATGGTTGAGAATTATTGGTAGGGGAAATGTGCAAAAACAAGCAATTGATGAACTAGAAGCCCTTCCTCCTACTAATCATTTCAGAAAAGCCGCGTTAGAATTACTGTACAACTTGCAACAAAACTTACAATTCACTCAAAGTCAAGATGAAGATGACAGGGAGTTAGTTATGCGATTAGCACCACTTTATCAACAAGACCGCGAACAAGCTACACAACAAGGAATTGAACAAGGAGAACGTCTAGTAGTAGAAAACTTACTTAAAGTTCGCTTTGGTGAATTAGATAATGAACTGCAAGCAATTATTTCGTCTTTATTAGCGTTACCTCCAGAAGAGTTTACTCCCTTACTGTTGCAATTATCTCGTGAAGAATTAATTGCTAGATTTAGCTAAAAAACTACCAATTTTAAATATATCTAATTATAGTAGGGTGTGTTAGTGCCAAAAGTGTGGCAATGTAACACATCATGGCATTATTTTATAGGGTTGCATTAATGGATTTTATTACAGTTTTAGGGCTAGTAGCAGCTACATTAACTACCGTGGCTTTCTTACCACAAATGTTTCAAACATGGAGAACAAAGTCAGCAAAAGATGTTTCTTACATCATGCTAATTACATTTAGCAGTGGTTTATTTTTATGGTTAATCTATGGCATTTATCTCCAAGCTTTGCCCATTATTCTTGCTAATACTGTGTCTTTATTTTTTAACCTGATAATTCTATCGCTTAAAATTAAATATAGATGAAAAACTCCACCTACGAAAGTATGGAGTTTCCCGCCGCTTTCAATGACAAACACCCCCCAAACAATCGCCTGTGACATCATCTGTATTTTCTGCTGAACGGCTTTTATTTACTCCCACTACCCCTAACACCGATGCTATCCCGCTAATTTTTGCTTTTCCCAATGAGTACACCGTGGGGATCACAAGCTTGGGATATCAAGTAGTGTGGGCAAATTTGGCAATGCGTGATGATGTGCAGGTGAGTCGCCTGTTTACTGATATTCACGAACAACTGCCAATAAAGCCGGAAATTGTTGGATTTTCGATTTCTTGGGAATTAGATTATGTAAATATCTTAAATTTACTGGAATCTTTAGAAATTCCGATTCGCGCATCTTTGCGAGAGGATCATCATCCGTTGATTTTTGGTGGTGGCCCAGTTCTCACTGCTAACCCTGAACCTTTCGCTGATTTTTTTGATGTAATTTTGCTAGGAGATGGGGAAAATCTGCTGGGAGATTTTATTACAGCTTACAAAGAAGTTAGGAATGCTTCTCGCAAAACTCAACTGAAAACTCTGGCACAAATTCCAGGAATTTATGTGCCGAGTTGGTATGAAGTGGAATATCACGCCAAAGATGGTGAAATAAAATCAATTACACCAATTGATGCAGAAATTCCTGCCATAGTGCAAAAGCAAACTTATCGCGGAAATATTCTCTCAGCCTCAACTGTAGTGACAGAAAAGGCTGCCTGGGAAAATATTTATATGGTAGAAGTGGTGCGGAGTTGTCCAGAAATGTGCCGCTTCTGTTTGGCTAGTTATCTGACGTTACCATTTAGAACTGCAAGCCTTGAAGGTTCTTTAATTCCTGCCATTGAAAGAGGCTTAGAAGTTACCAAGCGATTAGGTTTATTAGGTGCTTCTGTAACTCAGCATCCAGAGTTTGAGACGCTGCTAGATTATATCAGTCAGCCCAAGTATGATGATGTGCGTCTTAGCATTGCCTCAGTACGCACCAATACAGTTACTGTACAGCTAGCAAAAACTCTGGCACAACGAGACACGCGATCGCTTACTATTGCTGTAGAAAGTGGTTCGGAAAAATTACGCCGCATCATCAACAAAAAGCTGCATAATGACGAAATTCTTCAAGCCGCAGTCAACGCCAAAGCTGGCGGTTTGTCTAGTTTGAAACTCTATGGAATGGTGGGGATTCCTGGCGAGGAACCAGAAGACTTAGAGCAAACTGTGGCGATGATGCGTAATGTAAAAAAAGCAGCACCAGGATTGCGGTTAACACTAGGATGCAGTACCTTTGTACCCAAGTCTCATACACCATTTCAATTGTTTGGCGTAAATAAACAAGCCGAGAAGCGGTTGCAGATGTTACAAAAACAGCTAAAACCGCAGGGCATAGACTTTCGCCCAGAAAGCTATAATTGGTCTATTATCCAAGCTTTGCTATCGAGAGGCGATCGCAGACTCTCTCACTTATTAGAACTTACTCGTAACTTTGGCGATTCTTTAGGCAGTTACAAACGCGCTTTTAAACAACTCAAAGGACAAATCCCAGACTTAGATTTTTACGTCCATACTAATTGGTCAACAGAGCAAATTTTACCCTGGAATCACTTGCAAGGGCCGCTACCGCAGTCTACACTACTGAAACACTTGGCTGAGGCGACTAGTCATTTTGACTCATCCTCAAAAGAACTTCAGCCATTAAATTCATAACGTACAGATTAATGGAAACCACAGCTGAGTATTACTGCGCTTATTGCGGGGAACCAAACTTAACATTTATTGATTTGAGTGCTGGCGGACAGCAATCTTATGTAGAAGATTGTCAAGTTTGCTGTAACCCCAACATTTTGTATGTGCGAATTGATGAAGACACTCTAGATATTGAGATTGACACCGAATACGACGGTTAACAATTTGTAATTGCTTTATAGCAACTACAACAAACATAACGGTGCGATTATATAAGATTGGGAACTCCAAAACATAAAAATAACTGCTGGAAGTTGCTGGCTGATAACTGTTGACCGATGACTGTTGACTGTGAACAGTAGTATATTTTTAGATTTGGAACTTCCTTTGGTATTGCACCAAATTTTTAATTACGAATTACGAATTACGAATTACGAATTAGTAATTACTTGTTGAATTTTAGGTTTGTGTTTCCATGCTGCAGTTTAAACATTCATCTGTGATTAATGCACCACCAGAAGTAGTGTGGAGATTTCACGAAAGAACAGATATTTTGCAAATGCTAACTCCACCTTGGCAACCAGTTAAAGTAGTGCGCCGTGAAGGAGGACTGGAGATAGGTGCTATTACAGAATTTCGTCTTTTTCTTGGGCCTGTACCTTTAACTTGGTTAGCGCGTCACACTCAATGTGAGAAGAATCGGCTATTTGTTGATGAACAAATTTCTGGGCCTTTTGAAAGTTGGATACACAGGCATGAATTTGAACTTGAAAATGGTAAGACTAGGTTGACTGATGCCATTTCTTTTTCTTTGCCTGGAGGTCAAACATTAGAACTTTTTAGTGGTTGGTTAGTCCAAGGGCAACTAGAAGCAATGTTTCGATATCGTCATTATGTGACAAAAAGAGAGTGCGAAAATCCATCTAATATCATGTCTGGTTGAACAATTATCGTATCGGTGAAGGTCGGTAATGGGTAATGGGTAATGGGAAAGAAAAATACAGTTTAACAGTTACCAATGACCAACAAGACCAACCATATCGTAAGTAATTGATATTTGAGTTCTGGCTTGTTGACAATAGCTATCATTTTTTATGAGCGTAGGGTAGACACTATTGGATCTTGGGTTTAAACCCTAACGATCGCAAGTGTCCACCCTACAAAAATTCCTGATAATGAAGGAATCGGTGTTTTAGAAGGTGAAAGTGGTTCTCAAAGTACCAATGATGGCATTATCGCTATTAGCAACTTGACCAGGATTGGTTAACCAAATTAAACCAGGGGTAATGGAGATATTATCGCTGACACGATATTTATAGAACCCTTCAATATGGTAAGGGCGATCGCCTCCAAGACGGCCTAAGTATGGCTGGGCACCAGCAAAAATACCTAAGACGTTACCTTGTCTGCCGAAATCTGGTAGTGCTACACCAAGACCATAGCTCCAAACTTCATCATTGTTGTTGCCTACAACGCCGCTAATATCGCTGTAAAGCACAAAGCCACTAATCGAGAGTTTGTTACTAGGTTTGAAAGCAGCTTCAAAACCATAGGAATTACTGTTATATGGGTTACCACCACCAACTAAATTGGCCTGTGCAGTACCCACTACCCCAACATTTCCGGCTCCACCTAGGTCAAATAAAGCAGTTCCAGCATTATGATAACCGTGGACGTAGGTAGCAGCAAAAGACAGGCGATCGCCTACGTTTAAGTTCAATTGCGCTAGAGCTGCATAGTTACCTTCAAATAAACCTGCACGCGCTCCTGGGTTGTTTCCTTGGGATGCTAGATAACCTACAGTTAATGAAGGTTGGAAAGCAGCGTTACTCTTACCAAAAACAAAATTAACGCCACCACCTACACCACCACCAATCCGGTAAATTGGGCTTTCAGATGCAAAGGTAGATAAAGCACCGTTACCACCGTCAAACCCTTCAAAGTAAGGATTGAGGGTAGGAGCGTAATCGCTATGAATACCACCACTGGCTGCTATATATACTTGGGAGTTACCCAGTGGGAAGTAATAGGATAACCAATCTATAAACGCACTATTATTGGTACTAGGGCTAAGATTAAAGGTTTGAGTACCCTCAAATGTGCCATTTGGCAAAGTTAATCCAGTTGAGTTACCAGCTGCAATCCGGGTGTGTAAGGTATCTTTACCCGTGAAGCTACTTTGTAAATCTAAACGTACTCTGTTTTGAAATACAGTGTTGTTATTGTCGTTATTACCAAAGTTATCGGTAACTGCAAAAACTGCCTCACCTACTAACTTGGTTGTAGTAGAAAATTGATTGGCTTCTAATTCCGCAGTACGTGCTTCTAAAGAATCTACTCGACCACGTAAAGTTGCTAATTCTGCAGAGAATTCTTCTTGCAAACGCTGGAGAGTGGCTAAATCTTGTTTTGTCACCAAGTCAGCGGTTGCTGTGGCAATTAGTTCATTAACTCTGTCTAAACAAGCATTCAAACCTGCAGCAAATTCATAACGAGTTAAAGCACGATTTCCGCGATAAGTTCCATTAGGATAACCCGCAATACAACCGTAGCGTTCAACTAAAGACTGCAAAGCTTGGAATGCCCAATCAGTTGGCTGTACGTCAGAAAATTGAGAAACTGACGTAACTTGAGACATTGAATCCTGGCTACTAACTTCACTAACTAAAACTCTATTCTCATCAGTTTTAGCTTGAGCAAGTAATTGCTGATTAACTTGTGGTTGCTCTGTGGCAATTTTTGCTGCTTTTGAGTCAGAAGCGTTTAATATTTCTGCTGCCATCACACTGGATGAAGCCAATGCATTCGCACCCAAAAATACTGGAAGTAATACCAGATTTTTCCACAATCTATTAGACATATTTCCGTTTTCCTCTCCACGAAATGCGCCTAACTAATTGCTATAAACAGCAATTAATTAAGTTCTTTCTGCACACCTATAAAGTAAGATACGTTACATTGTTTCGCTGTATAAAGTCAAGTCCTAGCTTATGGAATCTAGATAAATGACTTGCACTTTCATAGCCTTTATGCAACGGCTATTTATCTGTAATTTCTACAACTTTGACCAAATGCAACATTTATCAAGGGTTATTAAGAGCTATTTGCATTTAGATGAGCAATAAAGAGCGATTTACTCTTGCTATCTAATGTAAAAACCAGATTTTTTGCCCATGATATTTGTATCCATTATGCATAAAACTTAGTGATTTTATACAGAAATTTAAATCTTTCTATGCATAAAATTCATTTTAATGATGCAGAAGTATCAACGGCAATATTCTGTAGCGAAATTTACAGAAACTTAAATTTTAAAATATGAAAATATTACTCACTTGTATCGATTATAAAGAGTAAAAATTTTCAATAAATAATAATACTTAAATTAATTGAGAAAGTATTGTTGAATAGTGATGTAAATACTGCTTCTGTAATGCTGGAGTAAAATCAAATTTTTACAACCTTAGTTTATTGCAGTCATATTTGATATAGAGAATTGGTAATTGGTGATTGGTAATTGGAATTATCTCTTTGTCCCCTTGTCCCCCTGCTTCCAGAAGTCCCTTAGTCAAGCGGATCGAAACGCTGCAAGATGAGCGCTATCAATATTACTGGCAAACCTACAGCTACACAAATGAGGGCTTGGGTAAATGTTAAAGGTATGGTGTCAAAAACTTGATTCATGATGCTCCACTGACTGAACAGACATTGTAAAGTGACTACCACTACAATGCCAATTACAGGGGCATAGGCTATGGGTTTGCGTTTACCTTGAATTCTGGCAATTACAGATGGTACAAACTGGCTAATGCTGAGTAGATAAAAAACTTCTGCTGCTACTAACCCATTAATTGCCATTGTGCGGGCTAAGGCTTCATTACCTGTAGTTTGCAGTATCCATTGAAAAACGCCAAAAATTACCAGCCAGTTGAAGAGAGAAATTGCCAAGATGCGCTGGAGTAAGCTACCCGATAACAGCTTTTCTCTGGGGTTGCGTGGTGGTTGTTGCATCACCCGTCGAGATTTTGGCTCAAAGGCGAGGGGAACAATCAAACCAACTGAACTCACCATATTTAGCCAGAGAATTTGGATTGGTAAGATAGGAAGCGCGATCGCCAGGAAAATGGCAATCAAAATGGTCATTGATTCGCCAATGTTGATTGGTAGCAAGAAGGCGATCGCTTTGCGTAAGTTGCGATACACTCCCCGTCCTTCCTCTACAGCAGCTTCAATGGCAGCAAAGTTATCGTCTGTTAACAGCATATCTGCAGATTCTTTAGCAACTTCTGCTCCAGCTAAACCCATCGCTACACCAATATCTGCTTGCTTGAGCGCTGGCGCATCATTGACACCATCTCCAGTCATCGCCACAATTTCACCTTTGAGCTGCAAGGCTTTGACTAAACGCAATTTTTGTTCTGGTGCAACTCGCGCAAATACCCGGCCTTGCTCCGCTGCTTGACTGAATTCGGCTTCATCCATCTGCGCTAATTGCTTGCCTGTAAAAACCTGTTCTTCAGCCGAGCAAATTTCCATTTGGCGAGCGATCGCTGCTGCGGTGAGGGCATGATCGCCGGTGATCATTTTTACTTGAATGCCAGCAGATTGACAAGCAGCAACAGCCGCGATCGCTTCTTCACGAGGCGGATCGATGATGCCTTGAAGTCCTAGAAATACTAGTCCTGTATCGATATCATGACGATCCAAGGAACGCTTACCAGTAACTTTTTTGCTGGCGAAGGCTAGCACTCGTAAACCTTGCTTTGCCATCTGCGCTACTTCCTGTTCTATAACCGCAGAATTGAGTGCAGTTTGTTGTCCTTGAGCATCAAGCTGGCGATCGCAACGTTGGAGAATAGCCTCTACAGAACCTTTGACATAAATCAAATTCTGTCTTTGCTGAGTCTCCAATTTATGCAAAGTCGCCATGTATTGAAATTGAGACTCAAAAGGAATAGTATCAATTCTCGGTAATTCTTCCGGGGTCAATCCCGCTTTATTAGCCGCCGTAATCAATGCTCCCTCAGTGGGAGTGCCTACTAAACTCCACTGTTCATCTTTCCATTCAATGTGGGAATCATTGCACAGCAATCCAGCTGCTAGGGTTTCCCCAAGAGCAATCTGTCCCTCTGTATAAACATCAACAGGCTGGCGATTCAGCAAAATTTCACCATCTGGAGCATAACCAATACCGCTAACAGTGTAGTGTTGTTCACCTGCGTAAATCCGCTGCACCGTCATCTGATTTTCGGTTAACGTGCCAGTTTTGTCAGAGCAGATCACGGTTGTACCTCCCAATGTTTCCACAGCAGGTAACTTGCGAATAATCGCGTTACGTCGCGCCATGCGGGAAACGCCAATCGCCAAAATGACTGTGACAATTGCAGGTAAACCCTCGGGAATGGCGCTCACAACGAGAGCTACAGCAGCTTTGAAAACATTAATCCAAGATTCGCCTTGTCCTAATCCAACTGCAAAGGTGAGGGCAGCTAAACCTAAAATGGCATACAGTAAAGTTTTGCTTAACTTGTCAATATTCCTGGTGAGTGGTGTTTTCAACCCTGTGCTACTTTCAATTAACTGCGAGATGCGGCCTGTTTCAGTAGCATCTGCGATCGCCACTACCATCCCTTCGGCTTGACCAAAACTGACAAAACTGCCGGCATAAGCCATATTGTTGCGTTCGGCTAAGGGTGTGTCTACAGCCAGCGATGCAGTTATTTTTTCTACTGGAACCGATTCTCCAGTTAAAGCCGACTCATCAACTTGTAACTCGCGTACAGTTAATAGCCGCAAATCTGCAGGTACTTTATCCCCAGAGGCTAAAAGTACCAAATCCCCTACCACAAGTTCAGTAGAAGCCAAACGAGTTTTTTGACCATCGCGAATCACAGTAGCTTCTGTAGTCACAGCTTGAGATAGAGCTGCGATCGCATCTTCTGCTTTTGATTCTTGAATGTAGCTAATGATGACATTAATCAGGGTGACGCTAAAAATTACTCCTGCATCTATCCAATCTCGTAATAGTAAAGTCACCACTCCCGCCGCTATTAATATATAGAGCAATGGTTGATGAAATTGCTCAATAAATTTTAGCCAAGGGCTTTTTCTCGCTTGAATATTCAATTGATTGGCACCCATCTGTTGATGCCGCTTAGTGGCTTCTTGATGGCTCAAGCCTGCTTCTGAATGACTATATAAGATTTGCACAAGCTCTGTTTCTGGTAGAGTATGCCATTCATAATTGAGTGCATCTTGTGTGAGATGGGAAGAATTATTTGTATTGATGGTATTTGCTGGCATTTCTACATCCTGATTTAACTATCTATTGCAGTAATTTGTCGTTTAAATTCATCAGCTTTAATTTCTGTTGAAATCTGTCGTTTTTTAGTTCAAATCTCTGTAGCTACAGTAATCTTTTGCTCAGTTCATAAATATGCCACTCTCGCACACCCCAGTAGCGAAGAATATATTCTGCTTGCTGAATTTCGTCTGCCGTCCCCTCTACCTTTACCAAGAAATCTTCGCTAGGCTGCCAAAGTTTAACTTGCTTTTCGGGAGCAAACCAACCTTGAAATGCACCACATAAACTACCAAATATTGCACTTGCTCCACCCGCCAGTAGTGTAGTTAAAACAGATTCAACTGCTAATGCGGGGCCAAAACCGGGAATCATTAAAATACCAAGTCCAGTAGTCACTGCTAGCACTCCTCCTGCTGTCCCGCCTGTAATTGCACCTGCTTTAGCTCCTTCAATAGGAGTCACAATTTGATTACCGGAATGAGTATTGTGCAGCTTTTTTTGTTTTGATTCCGTAGCAAACACAGAAATTTTTTGCATAGGAAAATCAATCGCTATCAGTTCATCAAGCACTTGTGTTACAGCCTGACGACTAGAAATAATGCCTATAGCATTTTTTATGGAATTGGCATTCATGACAACTTCTCTCCTGAAAATAATTAATTTAAAAAATTAGCGTTATTTAAATATAAATAGGTAAAATACTAGCCAAATAATCTTGATTTGTGCAAAACTCTCTCTTTTATTCCTGATTCGCTTCATCAGTGATGATTTTAAAGAATCGAATCGGAATGCTATAATTTTTCAATTGCAGAAAGAACTGTAGAGTTAAGCATGAGTTTTAACCCTCAGTTCGATTATTTTTACTCACATCCTTTTTTTAGGATTACAGATAAATGTGAATGAAAAGTGAACGCGGATGCTCTTGAAAAGAATATCTATGAATTAATTTCACGTAGGATGCGTTAGCGATAGCGTAACGCATCCAGGTTGAGAATACGGTGCGTTACGGCTTAGTGAGTTTTTTTCAGAAATCAAATTATGTTTGCGACACATTAATATGTTCTAGAGGGCATGGCATTGCCATGCCCCTACCAATGATGTTGTATTCTATTTTCAAAACGCCCTACTTAAATAAATCCAAATCTGTGACAGCACCAACACTGCTGGAGGAAACTAACTTAGCATATTTGGCTAAGGTGCCTTTTGTATAACGAGGTAAACGAGGTTGCCATTTAGCACGACGATTGGCTAATTCTGCATCGGAAATATTGATTTGCAGTAAGCGAGAATGAGCATCGATAGTGATGCGATCGCCTTCTTCAACTAGCGCGATCGCACCACCAACTGCGGCTTCGGGAGCAACATGACCAACTACCATTCCGTAAGTACCGCCAGAAAAGCGTCCATCAGTAATTAACCCAACTGCATCACCTAAACCTGCACCAATAATTGCGGATGTGGGTGCTAACATTTCCCGCATTCCCGGGCCGCCTTTGGGGCCTTCATAGCGAACAATAATCACATCACCAGCTTGGATTTTCTTTGCCAAGATAGCATCTAAGCATTCTTCCTCGGAGTCAAATACCCGCGCTGGCCCGGTAATACAGGGATTTTTCACTCCGGTAATTTTAGCTACTGCTCCCTCTGTAGCAAGATTCCCTTTTAAGATGGCTAAGTGACCTTGAGCATACATTGGGTGATTCCACGGACGAATCACATCTTGATTGCTGGGTGGTTCATCGGGGACATCTGCTAAAACTTCAGCAATAGTTTTACCTGTGATAGTGATACAGTCACCGTGGAGTAAACCATGCACAAGTAACATCTTCATAACTTGGGGGATACCGCCTACTTTGTGCAAATCTGTAGCCACATATTTACCGCTAGGTTTCAAATCGCACAATACAGGTACACGACCACGGATAGTTTCAAAGTCATCTAGACTTAGTTCTATACCAGCTGCATGAGCGATCGCGAGAAAATGTAATACAGAATTTGTGGAACCACCCACAGCCATAATTACAGAGATGGCATTTTCTATGGATTTGCGGGTGATAATTTGTCTCGGTAAAATTTGCTGGCGAATTGCTTCTACTAATACTTTGGCTGATTTTTCCGTACTATCAGCTATTTCATCGTCTTCAGATGACATTGTAGAAGAATAAGGCAAACTCATTCCCATCGCTTCAAAAGCAGAAGACATCGTGTTGGCTGTATACATCCCTCCACAGGAACCAGAACCCGGACAAGCTTGGCGTTCAATTGCTAATAGTTCCTCTTCGTCAATTTTATGAGCGCTGTATTCACCAACAGCCTCAAAAGAACTCACAATAGTCAAATCTTTACCGTTGTGCTGTCCGGGTTTGATAGTGCCACCATAAACAAAAATAGCAGGGATATTCATCCGAGCGATCGCAATCATTGCCCCTGGCATATTCTTATCACAACCACCGATGGCAATCACCCCATCCATACTTTGACCATTACAAACGGTTTCAATGGAGTCAGCAATTACTTCTCGTGACACTAGGGAATATTTCATCCCTTCGGTTCCCATAGATATGGCATCACTAATGGTAATTGTGCCGAACATTTGCGGCATTGCCCCAGCTAGTTTAATTCCCTCTTCAGCTCTTTGTGCCAGCCGATTAATTCCCATGTTGCAGGGAGTAATGGTGCTGTAGGAATTAGCCACACCCACAATTGCTTTATTAAAATCCCCATCTTGGAAACCGACTGCACGCAGCATCGCTCGATTTGGCGCTCGTTGTACCCCTTGTGTGACTGCTTTACTACGGAAATTTTCGGAGATTGTTTTCTCAGACATTGCTCTAGCCTCATTCAACATCGTTGTACGAGTATGATATGTAGACTTTTTTGAGATGTCCAATATATATTTATTTCAAATTGATATCTTTTAAATATTAAAAAATGGAACTACGACACCTGCGTTACTTTATTGCTGTAGCTGAAGAACTACATTTCAGTAAAGCCGCAGAAAGGCTGCATATAGCGCAACCGCCTCTCAGCCAACAAATTCAGCAGCTAGAAGCAGAACTAGGAGTAGAACTTTTTCATCGCAAAACCAAGCGACAGGTACAGCTAACAGAAGCGGGTAAGGTGTTTTTACAAGAAGCTTATGGATTATTACTACAACTAGAAAATGCGATCGCACTAACTCAAAGGATTGGTAGAGGTCAAACTGGTCAACTAAGAATCGGATTTACGAGTTTGGTAATCTACGAATTATTACCCTCAATTTTGCGCCAATTTCGTGAGCAATTTCCCCAAGTAGAACTAGTATTACGAGAGTTAACTACAAGTCAACAAGAACAAGCAATCAGAGATTCCCTAATTCATATAGGTTTTGCCCATCCACCTTTAGAAGATGACACACTATCTTATCAATCTATTCACCAACAAACTTTAGTTGTTGCTTTACCGTCAAATCATTCCTTAACTCAAACTGAATATATTCAGGTGCAGGAATTAGAGGATGAGCCTTTGATTATGTTTCCCCGTTATCTAGCACCCGGACTTTACGATTTGATTATGAGTCTTTTTCGGCAGAGAAATATCAAACCTCAAATTACTCAGGAAGCAGTTCAAATGCAAACTATTGTTGGTTTAGTATCGGCTGGGATGGGTGTGGCGATTACACCATCTGTTCTACAAAATTTGCAACGTTCTGGTGTGACTTATCGTCCTCTACTAGAAGCAGCACCTGTCATAGAAACTGCTGTCATCTGGCAAGAAAATAGTCTCACACCTCTTGTAGAAAATTTTTTAAAATTCACCCAGAAGTTTATCTAAGGGACTTCCAAATAAAAAATATCCCATTATTGTGGGGTGAGCAAGATGTCCACCCCACAAGAAAAATTCTTGTAACATTTTAGCCTTGCCACACTACTACATATACTGTTTTCAGCCGATACATTAACAATGTAGACCGATACATTAACAATGTAAGTCCATACATTAACGATGTAAGCCGATACATTGCCAATGTAGAGCGATACATTAACAATGTAGGTCGATACATTAACAATGTCAGCCTATGCATTCAATCGCTCATGGTGACATTGTGCAACAGGTGGTATAAAGTGCGATCTAATGGCGTAACTTATACTTTGGTGTAATCTATAAAGTAATGCGATCGCTCAACTGGGAACATCCTCTTTTCATGATTGCCAAAAGTTCCCAAGACCCATAATTATGGTTTGTAAATTCACCGAGCAATTGGCTTGCAAAACGCACTTTGCTATATATCAGTAATCAGCTGTTATACCAAAGCTACTGAACCTGTATATTCTTTGAGAATTCCCAAACAAGAGCTACCTGAACTAATCAATGTGTCATTTCCCACGCGGGAGAGAGTCACATCTAATCCACTGATGGATAATTTATCATTGCGATCAAAGTCATAGATTGTAGCAAAGCCGTTACTACCCAAAATCACTGTATTACGACCGCTTTCAAGGTAAACAGTATCGTTTCCACCTCCTTGAACCGGAGGTGCAGGTATGTCCCCATTATAGTAAAATCCAAGATCAAATACAGGATTAGGAATTGAGATAGAAGCACCTCTAAGATTAATCACATTTCGTCCACTGCCGGCATAAATGGTATCATCTCCAGATCCAGCAATAATCAAGTCATCCCCTGCTCCTGTATTAATTAAGCTTTTTGTGTCAATCGTGATTACAGTGTCATTGCCACTGCCAGTAAGAATATCTACGACATCAGAATTGACTACACCAACCTCAAATGATGTACTCAAAGATAATGCTAAAACAAAATCTTGCCCTGAGCCTGTGCGAATATTTGTTTGCCCAAAGACATACAGTTCAATCTGGTTGTCACCATTCCCAGCATCAATCACCTGTTTGTAAGGTTGTGGTGTACCATCTTCTGGAAAAAAAATATAAGTCAAGAGCTGATTGAAGTTTTCAAAACTATTTGTGGTGATGATATCGTCACCTGCACCAGCAGATACACAAGAATTCCCTGCTCCTAAATAAACCCAATTATTTCCTCCACCAGCATCAACTTGGTAATTGCCAATGTTTCCTGCATCAATGATGTCATTACCATTTCCTGCAGATAAGCGAATATTACTGCCACCAGATGTCTCGAAGATATTGTTGCCATTTCCTAAATCAATTACATAATTCCCTCCGCCGACAACAACATAATCATCACCTGCACCAGCAGCGATGATAGTCTTGTCATTTACTCCAGGGGTTTTCCATACGATGGCTTGTCCACCGTATGGTGGGTAATTATTAGTAATGTATTCAACTTCAAGTCCTGCCACAATAACATCATTTCCTTTACCAGTACTGATGAACTTGTTGCTACCTGGAGCCTCTATCCAATCATTTCCTCTTGTACCTTGTATATTTTGACCATCACCTATTACCGTTTCAACAGTATAGGTAATTCCGCGAAAAACTCGTGTTGTCATAACATTTTCCTAATATCAATACCTCCACTCATCACAAAATTAAGTGGATGTGATTTTTTATAAGTTAAGCGCTTATATATGCTGAATTCTGCCATTTTGCCAAAATCTTTTTAAGTTTTGATTCAAAGCAATAGTGTAAATTTATATACTACTTTTGAGAATATATTTTAGTAAAAAATACTATGCTAATGAGGCAGTTTAAATAGCAAACTTTTATCCCATAAGTTGCCAAATTAATTTGGAATTGATATCTATTAAAGCGGTTTATGCAATGGTGGCTCATCCCCGTTAATGAGAGCGATCGCATCTTCTGCTTCTTTACCTACAGACCACCATAAAGGCACAATAGCATCATCTGTCTGTGCTAATATTTGCAGTTTAGGTAATGCATCCTTCGCACGGATAGCGCCTACAGCAAAACAAGCCCAAAACCTCACCTCAGCTTCAGCATCATCTAAGCATTGAATCATTACAGTCACAGCACGTTGATATAAATCCTGTGGTAATTCCTCAGAAAGTTTATTTCCCAGTCCTTCTAATGCTTGCGCCCGCACAGAGGGATTTTCGCTATTGTTAGCAACTACTTGAGTTAGTACATCAATCACTTGTGAATTTACTTGGCATTTTGTCAGGAAAGAAAGCGCGTATGCTGCACTTTCTTTCTGATTTGCGTGGAGACTGCTACTGAGAATCGATAATAAAGAAGTCAGATGTCTTTCAGTAGCAATGAGACTCAGCGCCGTTGCAGCATACATCCATAATTCACTGCGTTGACTGGACAAAATACTAACCATTGCATCAGCATCATCATCATTACCGACTTTTCCCATTAACCAGCAAGCTGTTTGTGCTGTCTTGTCATCAAGCGCTAATAGCCAGCTGAGAGTACGCTGATGAAATCCTAGTGTTTCCAGTCTCTCAATCTCCAGGGCTGTTTCTGGAAATTGATTCTTTACAAACTCAAGTATCATAAAATATCGAAAATCACAAATAACAATCCCAGCTTGAGCGTTTCCGACTGTTTCCCTATTATTCCCTTAATTCTCAATGCCGTCATTGCGGTTACCTTACCAGCCAATGCATCCACAGATGTAGAGCAAAATTTTACACCAAGTGAACAATCAACAACCGAAATCACTCAAGTCTCTGAGTTATCGGATGTGCAACCAACGGATTGGGCTTTTGTGGCGCTGCAATCTTTAATCCAACGGTATGGCTGCATTACAGGATACTCTCATCATATTTACGCAGGCGATCGCATTTTAACTCGTCATGAATTTGCAGCTGGTTTGAATGCTTGTCTTACCAGCATTAAGCAACCGATGGCGCAAGCCGATATCTCAACTGTGCAACGGTTGCAAAAAGAATTTGCGGCGGAGTTAGCTACATTACAAAATCGTATTGCAGGTTTAGAAAAGAAAACTGCGGATTTGCAATCTCAACAATTTTCCACCACCACTAAATTAAGCGCTTCTTTTGTCGCCGTTGTTAGTGGTTTAACTGGAGACACAGCCGATGGTAATCCTGATACTCAAATTAACTCTAATATTGCAGCAAATTATCGCGCAAGATTAAACTTAATTACTAGCTTTACAGGCAAAGATAGATTATTAGTTCGTCTCCAAGCTTCTGATAGAGTCCCAAATTTTAATGGTGCTGCTAATACTAATATGACGCGCCTTTCTTTTGAAGTCGGCAATACTAACAATAATCTCGATGTCAATTTGTTAGAATACCGCTTTCCTGTAGGTGAAAATCTCAATTTTTATCTCTATGCTAACGGTACATCCCATCACTACTACGCCACAGTCTTAAATCCATATTTTGCCAGCTTTGGTGGTGCTAAAGGTTCTCCCTCTCGCTTTTTAGAACGCAATCCCATTTATCGCATTGGATTTATCAGTCCGGCTGGTGTCGCAGCAGTTTATAAATTCAACCCAGCCATTCGTCTTGATATGGGATATTTAGCTGAAAATACCAATGATATTAATCAAGGACTATTTGGCGGAACATACAGCGCTTTAGCACAAATTTCTGTTGCACCTACAAAAAACTTAGAATTAGCTTTAACTTATCTCCGCAATTATGCACCTGATGGCAATTTACTCCATCGCACAGGAAGCACTTTTGCTAATATTCCTTTTGGTGAAAATGTACCGTTAATATCCAATGCTTATGGTGTAGAAGCTTTATGGAAAGTAACACCAAAGTTTGCTGTGAGTAGCTGGTTTGGATATATTAACGCTGAACGAGTTGATGGCATAGCAGGTAATGCTGATATTATTAACTATGCAGTAAACTTTGCTTTCCCTGATTTATTTAAAGCTAATGCTGTTGGTGGTTTAGGGTTTGGGATGCCACCAAAAGTCATAAATAATACCATTGCTAGCCGTGAAGATTTAGGCACGGGTTTACATCTAGAAGCTTTCTATCAATACCCTTTAACTGAGAATATTACCCTAATTCCTGGGGTTATGTATCTCACAAATCCTAATCATAATCATGACAACAAAGATATTTTTGTGGGTACTATTAGAACTGTATTTAATTTTTAAGCTTAATTTACTAATTCAGAGGTTATTTATAACATAAAAAAAATATTGTAGAGTGAGTTAAGCGCTTATTTCTGATATTGTCATTAAATTACTATCCTAACGCCTAACGCACCCTACAGTAATTTTATTTTTACTTTATCAATAACCTCTTAAGATTTATTAATTAATATTTTGGTAACGATGCAATTATGTATGCGGAAACATCTTTACCAAATTTGGATAAAACAAGATTTATTCCTTTTGATATAAAAATAATAAATTAAGCGAAACTATTGGTAGATATATGAATACTCCTTTTTTGGTAATAGTAGTTTTATTTACTTATATCATTTTGAAAAAAGAACGCGACAGATGGTTAGGGTAGGGGCACGGCATCCACAATCTTTTGGCATATCCAATATCTTACTGGTGCCGTGCCCATACAAAGAATTTATCTATCGCAAACATTATTTCAATTGGTATGACAATTATTGAATAATAAAAAATAAAATTTAGGTAAGTTAAGCACAATGATTTTTATTCGTTTATGAAAAGCTTGCGTTTATTTCAAAAAGCTATTGCTACTATTGTAATTTTTGTAATGATAATAATAGGATTACTTGTAAATACTGAAATGCAGTTACAAGCTCAATCAATACCAACAGCTATTATTACAATCGATGGCAACAAATTATTTGAAGTTACAGAATCAGGACAGTTTAGTGCAGAAAATCGTGCTGCTGATGCTAATTTAATTTTAAAGGAAGCAGTTAGTTCTGCAACTCTTGTGAAAGTGGAGATTGTAGAAATCAATCAATTGCCTGTAATTTTAGTTAATAGCCGCCATTTACTGACAGTAACGCAACAAGATATTCCAACTGGCAGAACCAAAGAGGAACAAGCTAAAATTTGGGCACAACGCATTACAGAAGCAGTTCAGCAAGGACAAGAAGAACGCAGATTAAGTTATTTTTGGCGAGCAATATTATTAGTAATTCTTTCTTTAGTAAGTGCGATCGCACTCCATATAATTTTAGGTAGGGTTGGGCGCTATTGGTTACGCAGGTTGGTTCCCACAGAAGCGAATCACCCGGAAACAGGGGCGCAACCTAGAGGTATGGAATTATTTCTCAAATTGACGCTCTTTGTAGTGCGATCGCTCCTCTGGATAGGCACATTGATTTATATTACAGACTTATTCCCCTTGACGCGAGAATGGAGCCGACGCATTGCTAATATTTTGTGGATGAGTTTAACATCACCAGTCATTACTCTGGGGGAAAGTTCTTATTCGGTAATCAATATCATTGTTTTTATTAGCTTATTTTTTGGCGTGTTAGCGATTGCGAGTACTGTAACTAATCTACTGCGATCGCGTGTACTCAGCATGACTAATGTCAGTCGTGGTGTTCAAGAATCAATTGCAGTTGCAATTAATTACAGTCTGATTTTTATCGGTACAGTTTTGCTGCTACAAATTTGGGGATTAGACATTAGTTCGCTGGCGATAGTAGCCAGTGTTTTCGGTGTAGCGATTGGGTTCGGTTTGCAAGGAGTTGCTAAAGAGTTAGTTAGTGGTTTTGTGATTACTTTTGAGCGTGCTATTGAAGTTGGAGATTTTGTAGAAATTGGCGAATTTATGGGAACAGTCGAGAGGTTAAATGCTCGCAGTACTCACATTCGGACTTTAGATGACACAGTAGTAATTGTGCCTAATTCGCGCTTATTAGATACAGAAGTAGTTAATTGGAACTATCAAAGAGCAACATCGCGTTTAGTATTACCTGTGCGTGTGGCTTACGGTACAAGTATCAATAATATACGCGCTGCATTATTAGAAGCCGCACGTGAAAATCATGATGTTTTAAAAAAACCAACACCTCTTGTTTGGTTTAAAGGATATGGTGAAGATCATTTAAATTTTCAGCTATTAGTGTGGATTGTCAAACCCCGAAAGCAGTTTCAAATTAAGAGCGACTTATATTTTCGCATTGATGAGATTCTCCAAAATAAAAATATTCATGTTCCTTTTCCCCAACGCTCCTTACATTTGCGTTCTGGAAGTTTACCATTAGAGATGTCACCCAAGTTAGAAGATAATTTATCGCAAATTTCTGAAGCTTTGATAACTTGGTTAAAACACCAATCACAAATCAATAATGCTAATGGTGCTAAAAATTCTTCATCTAACAACCACAAGCAAGATTAATTCCACATCAATCAGGTGAATTGTTGTGTGGCAAAATTCCCTATCAACAATTCAAACACACTCTACCGCAAAATTATATTTATATAACTGTATTTACTGAACAGGTTACTTAATTGCTCATAGGCTTGAATTATATTTCTTTCTCATCAAAAATTAGTGACCAACAAATACCCTTTTTAGCCTCTAGAGCTTGGTAATCACGGCAATCAATTGCTGCTTTTGTTAAAACATCCGCAGGATTTACCGCACATTGAAGATACTTACTGCGTGAGAAGAATCGACAATTATGACAGGGATATTCATGTGATACATTGATTTTGTGAAATTCCCGCTCAATCTTGAGCTTATGATAAAAAACTATTCCTGCCATTGCTAAAAATGCAATAGGGCCTACAATTAAACTTGCTTCAATATTAGTAGAGTTATCAATATTTTCTATAGGAAAAGTCTCTACATCAGTTTGTTCTAAAATTAGCCTAGTCCTAAGTGAGTTCATTCTCAGGGAATTTGGAAGATGAGGGTTTATCTGTTGTAAAAGTTCATTGGTTGACATAGGATTTACCTCTCCCTTAATTTATTGGTGAAATTTGAGCGATCACTACCAAGGTGCTAATATCAAAACTCAAGTAATGAGTAATAAGTAAATTTCCTACTCATTACTCATTACTCATTACTTTTTTTATCAACTTCTATCTGCAGTCAATCTGCTGGTTGTAGCCCGTACATTGCCTTGTTAGCGATTACTTTTGAGCATGACAAGCAAATGTGACTGGAAAGTGACGAAGTATTCAAAATCATGGCAATTTATTTGCCACAATTAGCCTGACCCAGGCATTTTTGATGGTGGAGACAACAAGTGCAGATAGTTAAACGCAATGTTGAGTTAAGAGTCGATGACAGTTTAATGCGCGTTTATGTCGCATCTCCCAAACCCAGCGGAACCTACCCAGGGATTGTATTTTATAGCGATATTTATCAATTAGGTGGTGCGATGATTCGTTTGGTCAACTACCTGGCTGGTTTTGGCTATGTAGTTGCAGCACCAGAAATTTTTCACCGTACTGAAGCCATTGGTCACGTAATTGAGCCGGATGATTTAGGGAGAATGCGGGGTAATGACAATGCACGCCGCACTGCGATCGCAGCTTATGATGCAGATACTCGTGCTGTGATTGACTTCCTCAAAGCTGATAGTGCTGTTGCTCCCGGCAAAATCGGCACCCTCGGCTTTTGTATTGGCGGTCACTTAGCCTTTCGCGCCGCCTTCCAAACTGAAATCAAAGCCGCAGCTTGTTGTTACCCTACAGGCATTCCCAGCGGTAAATTAGGTCAGGGAGTCGCTGATACAATTACACGCGTGGGAGAAATCGCAGGCGAAATGCTCATGGTGTTTGGTACTCTTGACCCTCATATTCCAGAAAGCGATCGCCACACTTTAATCACAGCAATTGCAAACGCCAGTATCCCCCATCAAGTTCTCTTGTACGAAGCAGAACATACTTTCATGCGTGACGACGGTTACCGCTATGATTCTGCTGCTGCTACCTCCGCTTGGTCAGCAATCACCACTTTCTTTGAACGCATATTTACAACTATAAATTAAGCCCTGTTTCCCCTTTCCCCCTTCCCCCTTCCCCTTTCCCCCCACCCCCTTAAGACTGCTTGACTGCTAGGATTATTTGCAATTAAGGTAGTGTTTCGACAGCGATCGCTGTGATTAACCTTACATCTACCCAGAGAGTAAACAAGTAAAAACTAGCAAAAAAATCAGGGGCAAGACATTGAAACAAGAGCAAATCATCCTGGGAAGCATCACCGCTACAGTATCCGCAATCGGGCTGGGATATTTAGGCGCACAATATTTGAATCAAACTACTATGTATACTGTTGCTGGTGCCATGATGGGACTCGGTGCAACAGTACAACTTCGGCAACTCAAGCCCAAATCTAAATCTCCAACACCAAGGTTACTATTGTTACCTGCTGCTGCATCAATTCCTGTACATGATGAACCACAGCCGCAGCTCATGCAACCACTTTTTCAGTCTATTGAACAAAGTGCTGAGCAGCATCATGAGATTATTGAACTTGAGCCAAGTACAGAAGTTATAGAACTTAGATCGGAAGTCGATCCAGTAATAGAACGCTTTCTGAAACTAGGTTTGGAAGAATTCTAATATTTGAGGGACTGGGATTGGGGAAAAATGACAAACACGCTTGTTCGTGTTGAGTAATTTGTAGTTGGCGATCGCACTCAACACCGAACAAGCCGAAGTTGTAACAGAAAAATGTCGGCTTGGAGCTACATTTCCCCACCAATCACTTCTAAAGGAATCTCCTCGGGATTGCCAATTAGATGCCAAAACAGCGTAATATCTCCTGCAGCATTGGCAATAAACTGTAATTTCTCCGTTGTCGCACCATTATTCATCTCAACTAAAAAATTTTTAGCTGCGAGAATTGTGCTTTCTTCTCTCAAGGTTTTCCACTCGGCTTTTTTAACCATCTTTACCCCAAAAGATTAAAAAGATTAAATTTAAATTTATTTTTATAATGCTCAAAATACTCTTGAGTTCGCATCAACCTTGAGTATCATGTCTACTGGTCGTAAGTCTTATTAAATACTTCTTTGCCTTACATATCACCTCTGAGAATATGCCACAACAGTACGGCGCGCAGGTACGCGATCGCTTGATGTTTATAAAACAAGTATTAGAATTGACTGATATACAACTTACCAGAAAAGTGTCCAATAGCACAATAACCGCATACCTATCAGCAAATTATTGGTTGAGTGCTTGCTCCTCTGTCTTTCAAGTACTGTCTCAAGGTAAGCTTTACAACTTTGCAACTATAATAAAACCGCTTCCCAGCCTAGATATTTATCAAAACTTAATAGTTCGCTGACATCTGTTGCGACACACCACATTCTTAAATTCCACCACAAAAACAAGAAAAACTCTCACTTTCATAGTGAGAGTTAAACGCACGCAATTGTTGTTTAGACTATGAGTTATCAGAGTCAGGGGAAGTAAGCAAAGTACAGGTAAACCTCTTTAAATTCTCACATAGTGAGCCGGAACCCATCTGCGGCCATATCTTGTTTGTTCCCAATGTCCAGGAATCAACTTTTGGTGAACAACTGGACGTGGACGGACAACAACATTATTGTGACGAACAGTTGGTCTGACAATAATTTGCGCTGCAGAAGCTTGCGAAGGTAAAGAAGCAATTGCAAATGGTAAAGCCAGTAGTGAACCGAAAATAATACGTTTCATCATTTAATTTCCTGTGATGTGATTTGAATTTGATGTTCTACAGTTCTGCTAAATAATCTTGAATAATATTCTCTTGAAATTAACAGTATGAAGCAGTTATTTCTCCAAAAATATCTCAAACCAATAACTTTGAATATAAAGTTATTTAGCTGGATTCAAAATTAATTAGTTTTACTGTAATGCCTTGATTTTAGAATATTTTTGTATAGATATATTTAGGACAAAAGTCATAAATTGACTATTATAAAAGTCATATTTTTTAACTGATAAAAATAAAAAAAGGTGAGCAATCAATGCCCACCAATAACACCTCACGCATCAAATCAAATTTTTAGAATTCAATTGGATGACCCTTGTCTCCTAGAGCCACGGTTTTGTTGCAATTTGGCTTTTTGCTCTGGAGTAAGAATCGCTTGAAATTGTTGCCTTTGATTACGTTGAATTTCGCGAATCTGTTGTTTTTGCTCTGCTGATAAATTGAGCGATCGCAGTACCCTGAATTGCTGACCCTGACTACCAGATTTAAACTTTTCTTGTTGTTCAGGAGTTAAAACAGCTAGTATTTTTGCTTTGGTTTGCTCACCTATCTGCTTTGCTTGGGTTTTTTGTGCGTCAGTTAAATTTAGGTCAGATATTCTCTCTAAGGGTGTAGATACATTTGTCGCAGCCCCATCACTTGTATTTTCAGTAGAGTTATTTGGCGCAGCCGAGTTACTTGGTGAGGATAATTGACAACCCGCAGTTAAAATCGCGATCATCACTGCACCTAATAACAGCTTGAAATTAAATTTATCCTCCATAAAAATATCTCCCGTAGAAATGGAAATAAATTAAATTAACGCAATTCTTATAAGACTATATTCGATTTTTGCCATACACATATCTGAATAATTATTTACTAAATCCTCCTCGAACGAGCAACACCTACTCTATAGCTCATTAGCAAATATACAGGCTTGTTTAAAACATCAAACCTGATGCCTATACTTGTGTTTATGAGTAGCTAAATAGCTCCAAAAGACGCATAAATAATTTCAAATTATTTACCATAAAATATTTATGCTTGTTGCAGCTATGTTAGCAATAACAGATTTAGACTCAAATAATGAATTCAATTTACTATTAACGCTTATTTATCTAAAAAATAATCATGACAATAGTCACGAATACAACCATGACTTTTTGCATAAAATTAAATTCTAAGTTTTTCTCAATCAAATTTATACTGATACCAATCTCAAGAATAATTTCAAAAATAAGTAGGGACACAGCAGCACTGCGCCTCCGAATAACTAGCTGTGGTAAAAATTACTGCACTAGGTATTAAATATGACCATGCACTATTACTATGGAATTTAAATTATGTTTGCGACACATCAATATATTCTAGAGGGCATGGCAGTGCCTTGCCCCTACAATCTGTCGCAATACTTGTCGGTTAAGGGCAAAAGGGGCAAGAAAAAACCTTTAACCCGTACCCTTTCTCCTGCGGAGACGCTACGCGTAGCTTGCTTCCCCGAAGGGGTACACCTTTTCCCCAAACCCAATTCCGAGTTGAAAATCCTTAACCGAGCAGTATTGCAACCTGTCGCATTCTTTTTTCAAATTGGTATCAGTTACTCAACAAAACACAGAACACTAATTTTGGAGGGGGTTTGGGGGACGCAACCGTCCCCCAATCGGGGGTTTGGGGGAGAATCCCCCAATCTTTGGCTTTTGCAACAAATCACAAATAAATGCTTCAACCTATAAAGCTAAAGTTATCAGCAGCGAGGTTATTTGCACTAATCCCCAACAATGAAGCTAACTCAGAGCTTCCCTTTTTAACTAAAGTATCATCACCCTGTTGCAACAGCGTCAGTTCACTAAACTTAGTTACTCCAATCCCTCCAATACCAATCACATCAATTCCTGGGGTAAAATCCGTGACAATATTCTTACTGCTGGGAAGGCTAGCATTAGCAATCCAGAACTGATCTGCACCAGCGCCACCAGTCAGACGGTTACCGCCAGAACCAGCAAATAAAACATCATCACCATCACCACCCACTAGGGTGTCGTTGGTATTAGAGAAGAGTTTATCATCGCCAGAACCACCATACAGTCGGTTATTATTCCCCTTACTGCTAAGAGTATCATTACCAGAACCACCGAAGAGAACTTGACGAGAACCTTCAACTACTTGCAGATTATCAGCACCAGCAGCCCCAAATAAATTATTGCTACCGCTAGCTTCGACTATAGTCAGTTCATCGTTACCTGCACCACCATCAACATTAGTATTTTTCCCAGGGCCATTAGCACCAACAAAGACTTGATCATTACCATCGCCTGTTGATATTGAAGAATTGCTACCCGCAATTACTGTGTCATCACCTTTACCTGTAAATACAGTGCTACCGTTGATAGGTTCTACAATATCTGCACCATCACCTGTGAATATCGGCTGACTACTACTACCTGTATTGATAGTCAGTCCCCCCGCAGCGTTGGCGATTTGCTGACGACTGGTTGCAGTAGCACTCCAATTCCCATCAATCGGAGTAATGGTAATATTTCTTGCTAAGAATCTACCCCCTTCCGATGATAAATCTCCTGTGCCTGTATTGCTGGAAGCGCCTAAAGTTAAACCAGCAACACCCGGTTGAATTTCCGCGACCTGTAAACCCAGGCTACTAGCTTGGTCAAATTTGGTAACTGCAACCCCTGTAATTGTGCTGAACTTAGGAATATCTGGGTTATAAGCAGGGATATTGATATTTAACCCTACCCCTTTCGGGAGTAAATCTGCATTACTACCTTGACTGGCTTGGAGTTTGTTAATTGCATCAACAACCAACCTAGCACCGATTTCGTAAGCTTTTTCGGTGCTGGATTTATCCCCTGTTTGTAACCCAGCTAAATCTATTCCAGCACTCACTGCGATCGCCGGAATGCCATTTTGTAATGCAGCTACCGCAGCGCTAAGTGTACCAGAAGAAATGGCATCTAAACCAATGTTTTCACCTTCGTTAATACCAGAGATGACTAAATCAGGTTTAGCAATCTTCTCTTTGTTGGGGAAGATGTAATCAAGTCCCGCCCAAGTGGTGACAACTGGAGTCCCATCGACATACCATTTATTTTTGCTGGTATCAAATTCTGCAACTTCAGTATTTTGGAAAATTTTGTTGGTGTTGATGGAAGTACCTTTTCCGCTTTGTTGGTCTTTGGGTGCGACTAGAATGACGTTATGACCAGCAGCGGTTAAAGCTTTGTAGATAACATCAATACCCTTTGCTTGATAGCCATCATCATTTACCAACAGAATATTTAATGGCTTGCTAGCGGGTTTGATTTCATCCGTTAAACCTGGGACTTTGAGGTTAAGACGAGAACCCAGTGCTTGGCGTTGGTCTGGAGTTGTACCCCAATCACCATCAAAAGGAGTTACTGTCACCTTACCTGCTAAGAATTGTTCACCTTCTGAAAATGGTTTGGGTGTAGTTCCAGCAGGTAAAGTATTTTGGGTATAAAGTATGCCTTGACCTGTGCCAAAGTTAGGCGGTAATTCCCCAAATTTGAAATCAAAACTACCTGCACTGTCAAACTCTGTAAAGGCTACACCTTGAATTTTGTCAGTTGCAGGGATATTGACGTTTAAACCAATGCCTTTGGGTAATATAGCTGGGTTATTGCCTTGTTTTGCTTGTAATTGGGCAATTAAATCAACAACGTAATTAGCACCAACTTCGTAGGCTTTATCAGTACTGGGGTAACCTGCGCTACGTTCATCTATTTTAACACCCGCACTGACTGCGATCGCAGGGACACCGCGATTTAATGCGGAAACTGCGGCGCTAAGAGTACCGGAAATGATCCCTTCTAAACCGAGATTTTCCCCTTCGTTAATTCCAGAAATAACCAAATCGGGGGGATTATCTTTTAAAATGTAATCGATTCCTGCCCAGGTAGTCACAACAGGTTTGCCATCGACATACCATTTATTTGGTTCATAATTGACAACTTCTAATTGTTTGCCAAATTTATCGGTATCGAGGGCTGTACCTTGACCACTTTGCTGTTGTTTAGGTGCAATTAATGTTACTTTATGACCAGCTGCAACTAATTTGTTGTAGAGAACATTAATTCCCTTAGCTTGATAACCATCATCATTTACTAAGAGAATGTTCAGGGATGTTTTTGGTTTAGTAACTGCGATGTTATTGGGTAATTCTAAAATTCCCAATCTTTCCGCCGGAGTCTTACCAGTAACGTTGAAGTCGTTGTCATTAATTAACGCTAAAGTATTGGGTGCAACTAAAGCTAAACCCTCTAACTTTTCAACTCCGGTGTAACCTAACTGTGCAGCATTAGCGATTAAGCTTTTGCTGACAGGAGTAATTTTAGCAGTGGCTAATTCTGCTGGAGTTAGTTGTTCAATGGTCTTACCACTAGGTAATGTAAAGTTAGCAGGATGATTGATGTTTGTTGCACCTGTTAAGTTAATTTGGTAGATGAGTTTGTTACCTGCAGATGTACCATTATCATCACGTTCGACAACTGCAAATTTACCATTACCTAAAGAAACTGCATCACCAATTTTATCTGTGGCTGGTAAACCTTCCAGAAGATATAAATACTCCCCTGTTACCTGCTTGCTGTTGATATCAAATTCTAAAATTCTCAAGTTACGAGAAGCTTTAGAAACTGTGTCGCTAGCATTATCAGGATTATCAATTGGACTTTGAATAAAGGCGTAGAGTTTAGAACCTTCTAAAGCCACAGCTTCAAATCCGCGATTGTTGCGGCGTTGGGCGTAAACTTCTGGTAATATCTCAGTTCCAAAAGTTCCTGCAGCTTGGTCTGGATTAGGTGCGGTTGCAGTTTCTTTGGGGATAAATCTCTCAATTAATTTACCCTTACTATCAAAATGGTAAATTGCTGGGCGATATTCATCGACCATCCAATAATCGCCATTTTCTGCAACTACAATTCCTTCTAAATCTGCGCCTAATGGGTCATTAGGTAGAGGTTTATTATCTAAATCAACGCCAATTTCATCAGTATAAGCTGTACCATTCGCCCCAGCTTGTAGATTTGGTAATCCGGTTAATGGGGTTTTACCATCTTGACGAAATAAGCCAGTACGGTTAGTAATTGTAATTTCGCCTGTGGTGCGGTTGAGTTCAAAATTGATAATTTCCGGCTGGAAGTTGGGTAAATAAAACGGTCGATTTGCACCCACAGGTTCACCGTTAGGGCCTCTGTCTGTGTGGGTAACAAATCGCAGGTTACCATTAGGCGCATTTCCTAAGAAATACAATCCAGAAAAACCACCCAATAAAATATCTTCACCTTTGGAAGTTGTACCTAACTTTGGTAAATTTTTAAAGTCGTAAATGGTGAGTTTGGGTTGAGCAACAGGATTGCGGGGATTGTAACTAGTGGTGTCAATATTTAAAGGGTTAGAGAAGGCGTTAGCAATATTTTCCCAAGGTACTAATTTAAAATTAGAGTTGATATTCTCTATTTCATCGCCATCACTAACTAATTTTGCAGGTTCATTATTACCATCTTGAGTGACAAATAAACCTTTGGGGAAGTTAGGGCCAAGGGGTACATTAATTACATCTGCACCATCAGATTCTTGTACGCTATCAATTGCGCCATTGCTACCAATCGCAAAGTTACCCAAATAATCATTATTACCTTCACGGGTGTAAGCAACAAAAGTATTATCGCCTTGGCTGGATGCTAATAAATAGCCTGTACCATTCTTACCGTAGTAGATAGTTAATCCTTCCACATCATCGGTAAGGTAATTACCACCCAAGCCTTTAACTTGATCAATTAACTTCCCAGTTGTACCGCCATTTGGTTCGGCTTGAAATTTCCAAATACCGACATCTTCTTGACCAATGTAGAGGAAACCAGTTTCTTGGTCTACAACCATTCCTTCTGTTTGTGCGGAACGTTCGCTATCAGAGGAGGATGGAATGGTAAACTCTCGTACTCGTTCTGCGCCAATTTTGCCATTACCTTTGTCAATCAGCTTAAACTGGGCGATATCTCCAGTTTCTCGGCGACTGGTAAAGACGTAGTAATCATTGGTGATGGGACTGCGATATAAAGCTAGTCCGTAGGAACTGCGAGAAGATGAGGAATAAGGTGCAAGAAATGGTGGTGCTTGAAAAATTGTGCCAATACTGCTATCAGTAATATTTTCCAGGTATTTACCGGGAGTGGTGGGATTGGGGTTAATTTTGAATATTGCTAGTTTATCGTTACCGCGATCGCTCGCCACAGCAATATCTATTTTTTCCCCGGCTAATTTAAAACCATATTGCAAATCTATGTTGTTGTAGCGAATACCGCCAGGGTTCACTTCCTGTAAGAGATTACCCGACAAGTCATATACCCGCAGTCCTGCGTTTTTGACTGAGGTGAGAACTAAGCTTTCAGCCGCATTGTTAGCATTAATATAGATAGCTGGGTCATCAGCATCAGCACGTTGGTCTGTTGGTAAGGTTTCATCGTCGAATAAATCAGGACGAGTTTCTACTCTCGGTGCGGCGGTAGTGACTACCTCTGCATCCAAAGTTAAAATTTGGGTGAATTGAGTTGCATTGAAGTTGTTATCACTTACCAAAACAATCGATTGACGACCATCAGCTAACTTCGGCCCGAAAGCTATACCCTCAATATTATCTGTACCATTCGGCAAATCTAGGTCATTTAAATTCAACAGTAGACGCTTTTGGGCTGGTTGAATCGCAGCTAATTGAGTGGCGCTGAAATCTTTAAGTGAGTCGATACTGCTGATATCTGTTGCACCCTGTAGGGAAATTTCATAGATTTTAATTGTGTTCCCTACACCTTGAGCAAAAGAACGTTCTACAGCTAGTAATGTACCGCGATTATCAATTGCTAATAAATCCACCAAGCCGTTATCACTAAAACTTGTGGCTGGGTTGGGGGTGACAGATGGGTCTGTAACGTAGAGATATTCTTTTTCTGGCTGTCCCGTTACCAGATTGTATTGCAAAATCCGCGATCGGCTACCGATTGTCGTGGAAACCCTTGGCCCATCTTGAAATAAGGCGTTTTCTGTGGCGGTGAATAGGGTTTTTTGGTCAGGTGTGATGGTGAGGCTTTCAAACGCCAAGTTGTTGTATACCCCTGCGGTTTGGGTATCACCAGCATCGACAACACCGTTATTGTTGGTATCCTGAACAACTGGTAAAAACTTTTTGGGGACAGCTAAACTGCGAACTTCTTGCCCCGTAGTCAGGGAAAATTCTTTAATAAAGGGATTAGTCACCCGACCTGCGCTAGGATTAACTTCACCTTCAGAAGAGATGAAAACTGTACCGTTGCTAGTTAACGCAATTCCTTCAGGGTCAAGGCTATTGAGTGCAAATAAATTGCCGTTAGCATCTTTGAGCGGCGTAACATTGGTAAAAGTCACCCCAGTGGTAGCAATTTTCGCTGGATCAGTAGTAAAAGTATAAAAGCGGGCGGGTGCAAATTGAGAGCGATCGTCAGAAATTGCGTAGAATTGTTTTTTATCTGCATCATAGGCGACACCAGACAAACCACCCAAGGGAGTTTGTCCGCCATTTACCGTTCCCGCAGCGCCAGGGGGAATAAAGCCTGTAGGTAAGATAGTTTGTCCTAAAAATCCCACTTCAGGAATCGTTTTTCCTGGTGTTGTCGGCCCTACTTGCACATCTGCATATACTAAACGATGGTCGGAACTGGGGAAACCACCGGGAAGGCTGGCGTTAAAAGTACCTACCAAGGGAAAATTGGGGTCGGTATTTAACGGCCAGAACACTGCGGAATTATTAATAGTCAAATCAGCCGAGGGTAATACATAGTCAGTCCGCAAATTACCGGGTGCAGTATCAGCAAAGTCTGCAGTATCAAAACTAGCATTACCTTTTTGGTTAACATTTGCACCACCCTGTAAAATTGCTTGTTGTGCTGCGCCGGGACTGGTGGGGATGAAATTAGTATTGATGTTAGGATTCTGTAATAGTTGGCGAATAGCATTATCAAAACTATCGCCATCTACAGTATCAGCATTTTGGTCGCCCATAATTACAAACCGCGAACCAGCAGCAATCCCGCCTTTTTTACCTGCATCATCATAAATGTAATCGCCTTTACCTGGGGTGATGTAATCTGCCCAAAAGCGAATCTCATCATGATTGCGCTTACCGTTGCGGTCTT
This sequence comes from Nostoc carneum NIES-2107, assembly GCA_002368155.1. Lineage (GTDB taxonomy): Bacteria > Cyanobacteriota > Cyanobacteriia > Cyanobacteriales > Nostocaceae > Aulosira > Aulosira carnea. The sequence goes on along the minus strand of AP018181.1, from coordinate 521,380 downwards.
CGGTTCCATCAAAGGTTGGCGGTGTAGGATGACTTACCAAAACGTGAATTGTCTCGCCATTAACTTTAATTGGTACATCCCAATGACTTTTAGAAGAAAGGCGTAAAGCGTTTTGTTCCTCTGGGGAATACCAAGGAGTATTAGAATTAGGTGTTGAAATAGTAGAAAGCAAAGCATCTGGCATATCCTTCCACAGAAAATTTTGGAAGGTGCGAACATTAGCAGTATCAATAGGATATTTAGAAAGTAGTAACATCCCATATTGTCCAGGGAAATTACCAAATCCTAAAGCATCATCACCATATCCAGTTGCACCTGGTGTAGTGACAACTTGACCGTTATTATTTAAGTCGAACCCCGAAGCAATTCCTGTATTACTTGGAGCAATATAAAAGTAAGGATAGTTAACAGGTGTTGCACCATTTTGGCTGACAGCAAGATAATTTTGCTGAAGTAATTGCACCGCCTGTTGAGGATTTACCTGAGTGTAATCAAACTCGTTGATTAATAATATATCCGGATTATTGCGTTGAATAATTTCTGCAACTGCTTTTGCTTGAGCATTATTAGGTGTAGATAAATCAGTAATTAACTGACCATCAGCATTGCGATTCAAGGAAGCGTTAAATTGAGAAAAGCGGATTGTGTTGGTAGTTACCATAGAATAGCTTGCAATTAGGTAAATTTTGCTTGAGAGAATTAAGAGAGATTATTTAAAGTGAAAAATCATCAACAATGCTTAAATTAAATTTAAAATTAGAGCCTCATAGTATTGGCTATTAGTTTTGTTGAGTAAAACATCAATTAGCCTCAAACTCAGATATAGAGAATGAGATGTTAAATTTCATCCTCATATTAAAAAACACATATTATCGGTATCTCTCTCAGTAGTTCAAGTTATCCTGGTAACGTTAAGAAATAGCTAGCTCTAGGTTAAAAGATAAGAATTATTAGGATTTTATCGGTCAAGGCTTAAGTGCTACAGTGCTATCCAAAATTGCCATCAAGTCAGTAGTCAACCTTAAGTAGGGTGTGTTACGGCTATGAAAGGATTTGGGACAAAGAGACAATGAAATTCAGCCGTAACGCACCGCCGTATGGATGGTGCGTTAGGCGCGAGGATAGTTATTTCTTGACAAATTATCTTGGAAATCAGCGCCTAACACACCCTACACCTACTTAGATTTTTTTAATAATCAAATCGGATTCTTATATGATGTAATTTCTGATTAAAAACTATGCATAAACAAGACCGTTACATACCCTACATAACTGCATATTTATGCTATAAATTTCTTCTATATTTCAACCCTTAATTGTTGCCAAATTGGCAACATATATTAGCAGCGATCATTTTCAATTCTTTTATAAAACTCTCTAAATCCTTAGTGAGTATTTATGCATACTCACTAAATTACCATATTCTTGAGATGAATAACACCCCAAAAAGTCAGCGTCAAAAAACTGCTTTGATTACTGGAGCCGCTAGTGGCATTGGTTACCAATTAGCATACATTTTTGGTCGGAATAATTACAATTTGGTGTTAGTAGATAAGAACGAACAAAAACTGACAGAAATTGCTGCAGACTTTGCTCAAAAATTTAACATTGTTGTCAAAAATTTTGCAAAAGACTTATCGATACCAACATCTCCCACAGAAATTTTTGCAGAGTTACAACAATCATCTATTAAAGTTGATGTGTTGGTGAATAATGCAGGCTTTGGTACTTATGGAGTCTTTGCAGAAACAGACCTCACTACTGAACTGAATATGCTACAGGTCAATATAGTGAGTCTTACCCATTTAACAAAATTGTTCCTCAAGGATATGGTAGAGCAAGGCTATGGCAAAATCTTAAATGTTGCTTCAGTTGCAGCTTTTCAACCAGGGCCTTTAATGGCGGTTTATTTTGCAACTAAAGCCTATGTTTTATCATTTTCGGAAGCGATCGCACAAGAATTAGAAGGTACAGGTGTGAGTGTGACTGTACTTTGTCCTGGCCCCACAGCAACGGAATTTCAAAAAACTGCTGCAATGGAAGACTCAAAAATTGCCAGTGTGAATCGGATGATGGATACAGAAAGGGTTGCTAAAATTGGTTATCGCAGTTTAATGGCAAACAAAACTGTTGTGATTCCTGGGTTGAGGAATAGAATCCTCACTGAAAGTGTGAGGTTTACACCCAGAAACCTGGTGACAAAAGTTGTGAAAAGTATGCACGAATTGAAGAATAGATAATCAGAATTAAAAGTAGGATGCGTTATAACGCATCCTACCTTTGCTTACACAAAAATTATGAATTTGTGAAGGTTAATCATGGTTGGGCTGGTAGAGGTTAGAGTTGGAGTTTTCCAGTTTTAATGCGGGAAGGGTAACAGTGAAGGTTGTGCCGACTTCAACAGTACTATCAACTAATATTTGCCCTCCATGTGCATCAACGCACTTTTTCGCAATTGATAACCCTAATCCTGTGCCAGGAATTTTATTGACGTTAATTCCGCGATGAAATGGTGTAAATAGCTTTTCTAAATCTTTTTCTGTGAGCCCAATTCCTTGGTCTTGAACTTGAAATTGAATGTAATCTGGCTCGCAGTGTAAGTTAAATGTAACTGGGGTGCCATTGGGAGAATATTTCAGGGCATTTTCTAGCAAGTTGTTCAGGATATGTTGCAATAAGTTGGGATCGAGTTCATAAAAAAGATTTTCTGGTTCATCACATCCTGAAACGTTAAAAATAAATCTATCTGTTTCTGGAGCGCGGGATTGTAAATCCTCTACCAAGAAAGAGCAAAATTGGTAAATATTAATTGGTGTTGGTTGATAGTGAAACTGCTCTTGTTCTACTTGACCGAGAACCAACACATCTGTAATTAATTGGGCCATGTGCTGGATAGCTGCTTTCCCCCGTTCGATATGAGCTTGTCGTTTTTGGGGATTGACTATGTCAGGCTGTTCCAAAAGTTCCAGTGTCAAGAGTATAGAACTTAAGGGATTGCGGAATTCATGGGAAACAATAGAAACAAATTGAGATTTCAGCTCGTTGAGGCGTTTTTCTTTTTGTAGTGCTTGTCGAATAGCTTGTTCGGCGACATGGTTAGCTAACGCTACCTGAATCGCAATCACTAAATCCTGTTCTTCAAAAGGTTTAACGATATAGCCGTAGGGATGAGTGGCGATCGCTTCTGTTAAAGTTGACTCATCAGCATGGGCAGTGAGAAAGACGACAGGTATCTCAAACTGTTGGCGAATTTGATCTGCTGCTTCAATTCCACTTTTATCGCCTTGCAGATAAATATCCATCAACACTAAATCTGGTTTGTTGGCTGCAACCAATTCCAAAGCTTTTTCGGCAGAATTAGCAGTTCCAGAGACGTTGTAGCCTAACTTTTTCAAATGCTGTTTGATGTCTAAAGCAATCACCCATTCATCTTCAACAATCAAGATATTGGGTTGAGAAGATTGTTGTGCCATATCATATTACAACCTTTTTTTCAAGAGAATCTTAAATTGACTGCCTCCTTGTCTAGATAGTTGCAGTGTACCTCCAAGTTGCTCTACTAAACCTTGTATAAGTTGCATTCCCAAGGAATTAGTACACTGTGGATCAATATCGGCAGGTATCCCAATTCCATTATCTTTGACAACTAGACAATAATACTCAGGATTGTGCAGCCAAAATTGCAGTGTGATTTCACCTTTTTGGTTGGGGAAAGCGTATTTTAAAGCATTTGAAATTAGCTCATTAATGATTAATCCGCAGGGAACAGCCGTATCTAGGTCTAGTTCCAGCTCGCTCACTTCAATCACAAAACGGATAGCCGATTTGTTGGAAGTATAGGAACGTACTAAATCACTGACAAGGTGTTCGACATAGGTTGCGAAGTTAATCCGGGCAAGGTTTTCAGAACGGTAGAGACGTTCGTGGACGAGTGCCATTGTTTTGACTCGACGCTGGCTTTCGGTGAGTAATTTTAGTACAGCAGGGTCATCAATACTACTGGCTTGCAGACTTAACAGACTAGAAACCATTTGCATATTATTCTTAACTCGGTGATACACCTCCCGCAATAAAACTTCTTTTTCTTTCAGGGATGCTCGGATTTGTTGTTCAATTTGTCGGCGTTCTTGCAGTTCGGTTTGTAGTTGCTTGTAAAGTTCAGACTGCTGAATGGCGATCGCTAATTGGTTGGCTATTTGTTGCAGTAGATCTATCTCCCAAGCTTGCCAAGAGCGAGGAGTGGAATTTTGATAAACTGCCAACAAGCCCCAAAGATTTTCTCCAAAGAAAATCGGCGCGATCGCATAGGCTCTGGCTTGAAATTCTTCTAGCAGCGCAATATGACATTCTTGATGTCCAACTGTGTAAATATCTGTAACTGCAAAGGTTTCGTAATTTTTATAGCGTCCTCCTTCAGTTGCTTGTAAATAAGTATCTTCCCAAACTCTTTTAATGTTGGGTTTGACTAGTTTTACCCAACCGGGGGCAACTGATTCAACAATAAAGTTGCCACTCCAATCGGCATTAAAACGATAAACCGCCACCCGATCAGCTTGCAATGTATGTCGTACTTCATTGACAGCAGTAGTGAGGATAGCATCCAAATCTAGAGACTGACGAATTTCATGGATCACCAGCCGCAGTGCTTTTTCCTGCTTAGCTTGCTGCCTGATAGCTGTTTCTGCCTGTTTGCGATCGCTCACATCTAGTAAAACTCCATGCCAAGCAAAAGCGCCGTTCTCCCGTGGTTCTACTTGCGAATTGACTTGCACCCATTTGATTTTTCCAGAGGGTGTAATGATGCGATACTCCATGAAAAAAGGTTCTAAGTTCTGGATGCAACGGGCCATTAAGATAGCGCGAGGCGGTAGATCATCTGGATGAATCAGGTTGATGATCGAGTAAGCATTTTGCATTGCTTGCTCTGCTGTCACCTCAAAGATGGATTTACAGGCTGGGCTGATGTATTCAAACCAAATTTGACCATTGGTTTCTTGAACCATAGTGTAAACCACTACGGAAATTTTTTGGCTAAAGTTCTGCAACCACCTTTCGCTACGTCGCAAAGCGGCTTCTGCTTGTTTGCGATTGGTGATATCCATAGCAATTCCTATCAACCGCGCAGGTTTTCCCTGTTTGTCCAGCACACAAGCGCCTCTAGCGTATACCCAATAAATATTGCCATCTCGGAGCAAGCGGTACTCTACTTCAAAGGAGGAACCTTGTGTTAAAGCTTGTCGTACTTGTTGGACAACATAGTCTCGATCATCAGGATGAACGCAGCTTAAGAACAACTCGAAGGTGGGATGAGGGCTAATTTCTTGACCATTTTGATCCAAAACTCGTCCTTGAGCATCGGTTTTAAAACCAAATAGCGTATATTCTTCCGGCGACCAATGGACGATATTTGTCTGTGGATTCAAGTCCCAAGTTCCCATTTTGGCAGCAGAAAGCGCCATTTGCAGTTTCTCAGTCCGTTCTTGAACTCGCTGTTCTAGCTCTTGGTTGAGTTGTTGCAATGCAGCTTCTACGCGCTGGCGATCGCGCAGTTCTTGCTGTGCTTGTTGATATAGTTGTGCTTGCTGAATTGCGATCGCTAATTGATCTGCTACTCTAGTTGCGAGTTCTATTTCCTGTTGTTTCCAAGGCGCTTCTGTAGCAAACTTGGATAGCGATAAGCTACCCCAAATTTTACCGTTAACAACGATGGGCGTTAACAACCAAGCTGGAGGAAAAGTCTCTGCAAGTTTTTTGTTAATCGGATCTTGAATGCTATCGATTGCATTTACCTGCACTACCTGGAGTTGCTTTAATTGTGCAGCATAGGGATTGCCCGCATCAGGAATTTCTAAACCTGTTGTATCTGTCAGCAATGGATATTGGCAATGAACTGCCAGAGTTTGCCAACATTGGCGGTCTGGCACATACTGCACGATGGAAGTGCGAATCACTCCCAATAATTCCGTGACTTCAGCTATTGTGGTTGAGAAAATTGTCGCTAAATCTAGGGAACTACGAATTCTTTGGACTACTCTATTTAAAGTTTGCTCTTGCTGCGCCCGCAGTTGTAAAGCAATTTGAGCGGCTTTGCGCTCGGTAACATCTCGTGAAATACATAGTATGGACTCAATCACGTTGTCACGAGTCAGCTCGGGCGCGATTACCATTTCAAAGGAACGTACTCCGTTAACTGTTGGAGTATCAAATTCAATGATCTGCTTTTGCCCGGTTTGTAGTAGTGCTTGGGCAGCAGTTTCCCAAGCATTAACCATTGTCTCTGGCATTCCCAATTCGCGGCAGGTTTTACCTAAAAACACTGCTGCTGGTATTCCAGTGAGTTGTGTCAGGACTGGACTAGTGTAAAGATGTCGCAGCTGGGTATCGAAGCGTTCAATAATATCAGGAGAATGTTCTACCAAATTTTGGTATAGCTGTCGTGACTCTTGCAGTGCTGTTTTGATGGCTTTGCGAGCGGTAATATCTGTAACAAATCCCTCTAAACAGAGGAGTTCACCACTGTCTGAATATATACCCTGCCCCCGTTCCCAAACCCATTTTTGGATGCCTGATTTGGTAGTAATACGATACTCACACTCATAGGGTTGCTGCAGCGCAACTGCTTGCTGAACGATTTCCCAGATGCGATCGCGGTCATCGGGATGAATTCTATGCCCACAAGAAATTGTGCGTTCTATTAAGTATTCTTCTTGACGATAACCAGTTACATTGAATACGCCTTCACTGATAAATTCAGGAGTGTAATTGCGATCGTTAGCCACCCGGTACACATAACCAGGTAGGTTGCTAATCAACGTATTTAAGCGACGTTCGCTTGTTTGTAAAGCTCGATTTGCTAGCAACTGAGTCTGAGTTTTCTCCCAAACACTCATAACTGCTTGCGTCAATCGGCTGAGATTTGCGGGTGACTTGATCAGATAATCATCTAACCCTGCTTTCATAGCTGCAACAGCAATTTCCTCGCTCCCAGCATTGGTAAACATAATGACAGAGCAATTGCTGCTATAGGCTTTGAGAGTCTGCAAAACATCCAGTCCGTTTGTCCACGGTAACTGATAATCAGTGATCACCAAATCAAAATTACGCTCTGCAATCGCCTGTGCTAACTCATCAGCATTCACAATTTCTTCAATCTGAAGTCCTGGTAAATCTTGAGTTAGTGCTGGGATAATGAGAGCGCGATCCACTGGGTTAGCATCGATTAGCAGAATTCGTTGCAATAACTGCTCTCGGCTCATGAACGTCAGCTTCCAATACCTGGAAAAATAAATGTATTTTGATGCTGATCGTAATATATCCAGTTAAGTCACACTAGGTAGAAAAGCTGAAGTCATACAAATTTCTAATCAGGACTTACGCAACTGGTACACCCATCTTCTGCTTTAAGAGTCAACAGTCAAGGGGAGCCACTGCGGTCTTGGGGTTTCCCCAAGTAGAGCAAGTGGCGTTCAAGGGTCAAAAATTCAGGTTTTTTGGACTTTTGAACGCCGGTTGCTACAAGTCGGGGAACCCCCCCACCGCACTGGCTCCTCTTGACTCTGGACAACCACTGCGGGAAAAATATGACACTTGTGTAAGTCCTATTGGTATGATTCACAAGTTCAGCAATGGCAGTATGACGGTAAAGGTTGTACCACTGCCAACTTTGCTATCGACGAAAATCTCGCCTCCATGTGCATCAACACATTTTTTCACAATTGCTAAACCTAAGCCTGTACCCGGAATCGAGCCTACGTTTCCAGCACGCTGAAAAGGCTGAAACAAGCGTTGTTGGTCTAATTCGGGAATACCAATACCCTGATCTTGAATCCGAAAGGCGATCGCATTTTGTTGACCGATGAGGTCAAAATTGACAGTGCTACCTGGTGGTGAATATTTAATTGCATTAGTGATTAAATTGCCTAAGATGTGGCGCAGTAGGCTCTCATCCCAGAGTGCATCTTCTAATTTTCCAGTACTGTGAAAAACTATAGTAATTTGTTTTTCCGCGCTAGCAAGTTGAACTTCATCAACTAGTTGCAGGCAGAAAGCTTCTAAATTCAGGCATACTAAATCACATTGCAATCTACCAGCATCAGCTTGACCAATTAATGAAACTTCATCCAAAAGCTGCGCCATGTTTTTAATCGCAGCGCGAATCATTTGGAAGTGAGAGTGTTTTTTTTCTGTGGATAATTGGTTGTCGTTGTCTTGTAGTAACCCAGCAGCTAGGAGGATAGTGTTGAGGGGATTGCGGATGTCATGGGAAAGCATCGAGACAAATTCCGATTTGAACTGGTTAATTTCTTTGGCTTTTACCAGTTCGGCGGTGCGTTCTTCAACGCAGTGTTCTAATGTTTGATTGGTAGTGCGTAATGATTCCAAAACCTGTTTACGCTCGATTGCATAATGTATGGAGCGCACTAATACATCTACATTCACTTGGCGCTTGATTAAATAATCTTGTGCGCCTTGACGCACAGCTTCAATTGCCAGCGTGTCGTCATTGGTGTTTGTTAATACCACAATCGGGATACTAGGCAAACAGTTAATCAATTTTGGCAAGGATGATAATCCCTCACTATCAGGTAGAGTGAGATCTAACAAAATGACATCGTAAGCACCAAATAAATCTTCTTTACTTAATTCCTTAACTCCATCTTGTAAGCGCTGAACATGAACAACACTAAAATATTTAGATTGGGCTTGCTTCAGAAACTCTTGTAACAATCTCGCTTCTGCCAAGTTGTCCTCAATCAACAAGATTTTTACGGAGCCTGTCGCCGTCATTTTCTGGTGTCACCTCCTGATTTGTCAAGGGTCAAGGGTCAAAGGTCAAAGGTCAAAGGTCAAGGGTCAAATGTCAAAGTTTATTAGCTAGTTTCTCTCATCTCCCTCATTATTCCCAATTCCCATTCCCAAATCCCCACACGCTGCAATCGTGGTGTCCCGAGTTACCCATTACCCATTACCCAATCCCCAATCCCCAATCCCCAATCCCTCTACTCCGACGGCAATGTCGCCGTAGAGAGCCAGAATTCCTCAATACCTTTGACGATTTGAAACAGCTGGCTCAGGTTGCGAGATTTGGTGATGTAGCAATTGACGTGTAAGTCGTAGCTATGAAAAATATCGTCCTCGTTTCTGGAGGTGGTAAGCACGACTACAGGAATGCGCTTGAGTGTGGGGTCGCTTTTAATTTCAGCCAATACTTCACGACCATCTTTTTTGGGCAAGTTCAAATCCAAGAGGATGAGGTCAGGACGTGAGGCGTTAGCATATTCACCTTCTTGGCGTAAATAAGCCATCGCTTCCATACCATCTCTGACCGTCACTACCTCGTGTGGTACGGTGCTGTTTTTGAGTGCTTCTTGGATTAAGCGGATATCAGCTTTGTTATCCTCGACCAAAAAGATCTTTTTGTGTTTGTCTTCCGTTTCTACGCTCACGCTCGCGGCCTCCGACTGGAATCGTAAAGTAGAAGGTAGCACCTTCGCCCAGTTGTGACTCTACCCAAATTCGTCCCCGATGGCATTCAATAATTTTCTTACAGATGGCTAGGCCCATACCTGTACCGGGATACTCTTCTCTGGTGTGTAGGCGCTGAAAGATGACGAAAATGCGATCGCTAAATCTTGGTTCTAAGCCAATACCGTTATCCTGGACGGAGAATAACCACTCATCTTCTAACCTTTCGGCTCCGATGTGAATTTTTGGTGATTGTTCGCTGCGGAATTTGATTGCATTGGCGATGAGATTTTGAAATAGCTGCATTAATTGTGTACTATCAGCCATCACAGTGGGTAAGGGGTCATGGGTAATCATAGCCCCAGTTTCATGAATGCGCCCGCGCAAATTACTAAGGCTGCGATTTAGTGGCGTTGCTACCTCAGTTAGTTGAAAGGCGATCGCTTGCATATCTACCTTGGAATATGCAAGTACGTCATCAATCAGGGTTTGCATCAAGCTGACTCCCTCAACGGCGAAGTTAATAAATTCCTTCGCGTCTTCGTCAAGTTCGTTTTCGTAGCGCATCTCTAATAGCTGCACATAGTTTGCTACTTGATTTAACGGTTCTTGTAAATCATGGGAGGCGACATAAGCAAACTTTTTCAATTCTGCGTTCGAGCGTTCTAAGTCGTGTGCTAACTGGGCTAGTTCATCGGCTTGACGCAGCACAATATTGATAATGGCTTTGCGTAATTCTAGTGCAGCTTTGATTTCAACAGCTTTCCAGCGTAAAGATGTTAACTGAACGGTTTCTTTCCACAATTCAAAGGATTTACGCGGAACTAGGCGCAGATTTCCTTCTGTTTGGTTGACTTCAAACGCTTCATTGGGATTACCACCCCAATTGACTGTTTGAATCACTTCCGGTCGAAACCATAAAACATAGTTGCGCTTAGATATGGGAATCGCTAATAAACCACTAGCGACGTTTTTAAATTTTTCGGCATCTGGATAAATCCGGGGTAGGGAATCTGTGTAAAATACTTCCTCACGGACGTTATTTTTCAGCCATTGCAGTAAAAAGTTGAGGTCTTCTTCTTTGGGAGTTTGCCCAATTACTGTACAGCGATCGCCAAAACAAACAGCCGCACCTTGAGCGCTAGTTAAATTTAGCAAATTCGGCTGATGTTTCACTAACCCATCAATGAAGTTTTCTTCCTGGGACATATATTCAATTAACACTGTTTGAATATATGCCAAATTCATCCGATAGTCGTAATCTTCTGTTTCTTCTCTGGTGGAAATTTCTGTAAATATGACTCGACCTAAGAATTCGCAGGCTTTCCGCAATTCATAGGAAACATATTTCGGTGTTTGGTGATGACAAGCAATTAATCCCCAAAGTTTGCCATCTTTAATCAAGGAAATAGTTAAAGAAGCACCTACACCCATGTTGTGTAAATACTCTAAATGGCAATTCGCCGCATTTCTCAAAATTGAGTTAGTTAAATCAATTGGTTGTTGACTTTGCGGATGATTAATCGGCAGAATTTGTACTGGTTCTGCATGAGCATCGGGAATTAATCTGATGAAATTAGAAGCAAATAGCTTTCTTGCTGGTTTAGGAATATCTGATTCTGGGTAATGTAAACCTAAATAAGGTTCCATGCTGTCTAGCTTTTCTTCAGCTATGACTGAGCCATGCCCATCATCATCAAATTTATAGAGCATTACCCGATCAAACCCAGTCACTTTACGGACTTCTTGGACGATAATTTGACAGAAATCGCGCAGGTTTGTGGTTTTTTCTAACTGGTTAATAGAAGCTCTTGCTAGGTGGTAAAAACTTAAAAACGGAATATTTTCTTGAGAAATAGCTGGTTCTAATTCTAGAATCAACATTCCTTCTGGATTGCGATGAAATACCGCATCAAATACTACGTAGTCATCACCTTTCTTTCTCACCCAAATTTTTGTTGGGTTAATATAATCGAGGTTGCCTTCTAATATGCCGGCTTTAATTCTTTCGATTTGGAAGGGGTCGAGTAAATCTTCGAGTTTTTTTTGCAATACATCTTCGGGCAATATGCCGAAAACACTCCACGTATTACTACTAACTTGTAATATGTTAAGTTCTGGTTCCCCTAATACCAAGAGGACACCATGAGGCTGAATTTGACTACAAACGTGAATAGCTGCTTCTTTCAAGCTATCAACATTAATACTTTGTGCTTGGAAGTCGGATACCATTGAGATTCTCCTCTATTTTACCGGAGCATCAAAAGCAGAGTATCAATAAATGTTAACCATTTACTGAAGTTTGCACCCTACTTAGATGTGGAAATTTAACTGCAGATGTTGGGAAGGAATGCTCGCAATACACCAGTTGCCACGGGCAGAGAATAAAAAAATACAAATTATAAAAACCTTATAAATTCACAGATTAACAAAAGTTGGTCATTTATTTGACTATATAGCTAAATCTCTGAAGCTGCACTACTTGATTCATTCTGATGTTGCTAATCTTTTACTTTTACGTGGCATCACGCAGTATCTCCCTTATCTGCTTGCATTCACAGTTTAACAGGCAGTCAAGTTTTGTAGAGATAAGATATATGAATAACAGGTGATTAATTGATTCGTTTGTATGTAGTTGTGTTACGTATTTTCTATTGTTAAATCATTGTTAAATATTACCACATTCACGCAGGAGATAAGTGATAACTGTCGATAAAGGCAGATAATGGCTGGTTAATTGTTTATCTAGATTAATTGAGAAAATCAGTGATCAATAGCAGCAAGCTCAGCAATTTTTGATTGCAGTTACTGCTATATATCAATACAGTTCAGATAAGAGCATTAGTGATTGATTTGTCAGTTGTGGAAACAGCTAGATCATTTGGGGGAGAATCCCCCAAACCCCCGATTGGGGGACGGTTGCGTCCCCCAAACCCCCTCCAAAATGATTTTTTTGTTGACATTTAAGGGTAATTTGCCGGACATCATAATTATGGCGTGTTGTGTATTTTTTGGAAAAATTCTGCATTTATAGTGCCATAACGCACCACAAATGATTAAATCCAAGAATTAAACAACATTCGGAGTTTATAACCCTCAGAAGTGAGAGGTAAGCCTAAATAAATTGGTAGCCAGAAGATAAAAGCAGCCAAAATCATAAAAGTAATTGTGACACCTAATGCTCGGAGTTCGCGGTGATAGCTGCGAAGACATTGATCGACAAACCAGGCGATCGCTAAAAATACAAAGACTACTGCACAGATATAATGGTAAATAAACACGCATCTCGTAACTTTTACCCAGGGTAATAAATTAGCTGCATAATTTATTACTATGTACAACGCAATCCAAGTATCAACAGCAAGATTGCCCGGTATAGCTAAACGCTGCTTTTTCCACAAAGGAATTGCTAATTTTGACAACAGCATTGCGGCTATAAATAATATGGCAGCCATACCAAACCACCATAAAAAGGGATTACCCATAGCATGGACATCATATATTACCCGTCCATCAGCAGCGGGTAAATTCGGCCCCATCACAGGTAATGGCTCGCTGAAATTACGAGCAGTTTGATAATAATAAGCCATCGGTCGCGTCATGAAAGGCCATTTATACCAAGCTGCACAATATGGATGCACATCTGGAGTATTACCACCCATGTGCAAGTGAAAGTTTAAAATTTGCCGATGTACTTCAATAAAATCGTATCTTGTATCTAAGCGCAGATGAGGAATCCAAATTAAGCTATAGACTATAGCCGGGATGATTCCTAAATAAGATATCATCTGAAAAATGTTTAGCTGAGTCAGATTTTGTAGCGGTGTCTGAACTTTGGTTAATAATGGTTCTTTAGCTGCTTTATCTATGCTTCCAAAAAAGCTTTTTTGGCTAGTCCAAGAATGTACAAACCGAACTAACCAAGCTGTGCTCCAAAGTAAATAAGCACCTAACAAAAACCATAAACCATTCCATTTAGTCCCAGTTGAAGCACCAAAGGCAATCCCCGAGGCAATTAACCATAAAGCACGACGTTGTTTTTGATTTTCTAAGGCTAATAATAAAAACCATTGCCCTAAAAGACCAAAGATAACAATATAAATATTATTGAGTGCATAACGAGATTCAACTAAAAATAGACCATCACAAGCAGTAAATAAACCTGCTAGTAAAGCAAAGCTGCGGCGATGACTAATTTGATAAGCAAGAGCAGTGACAACTACAGGAATAAATGAACCAGTGAGAGCATTTACCCAACGATAATTCCAAGGCGACAATAAAGAACCTGCTAGCCCATTAACTGGTTCTTGCCCAAAATGAAAATGACTACCAAGCCAAATGCCGATACCAATAATATATTGACTTAATGGTGGATGAGCATTGAAAAACGGCTTATTAATGAGATAGTTATTACCAAATGTGGCAAAATAAACTTCATCAAATACCAGGGTATTAAATCTATCCAACCCCCAAAAACGCAAAGCGAATGAGAAGATAAATATACCTACTAAACCAATTTGGAACCATTTTTTATTTGTCATCGGTCATTTGTCATTTGTCATTGGATAATTGGTAATTGGTAATTGGTGTTTGTTATTTGTCATTTGTCATTTGGTAATTGGTAATTGCTTTTCTCCCCTGCTCCCTGCTCCCTGCCCCCTTGCATCATTTACCTTGTGTTTAGAATCTATCGGTTGTTTATTATTTGTGGTTGCAATAACTCAATAGCGATCGCAACTACGGCGTTTGGATCAATTGGTTTAACGATATGCCTTTGGAAACCTGCGGCGATCGCTTTTTGCTGGTTTAATTCTCCCGCATAAGCAGTTAAGGCGATCGCGGGCAGAAATTTATCTGGCTGTGAGGCGCGAATAGTTTGCATGAGCATATAACCATCCATCTCTGGCATACCAATATCGCTAATTAATAAGTCGGGGACTGCTTTAGCTAAAATTTGGAGCGCTTCTGCACCGGAGGCTACGGTTGTTACTGTTGCTTGTTGTTGTGTGAGCACAAAGGTGAGAAACTCACGGGAATCTGGCTCGTCATCCACTACTAAAATATTGATACCCTCAAGATTGACATTTTGTTGCTCTGATGCTGGTAATGCAGGTGTCGGCACCGGATTTTTTGCTAAGGGTATATACACTGTAAACGTTGCGCCTTGTCCTTCACCAGCACTATCCACCGCTACAGTACCACCATGCAGTTCTACTAGCTGGCGCACAATTGCCAGTCCCAAACCCAAACCCCCAAATTGGCGAGTAGTAGAGCCGTCTTCTTGTTGGAAATGTTCAAACACATAGGGCAAAAACTCAGCACTAATACCTTTACCTGTGTCTCGTACCTGAATCTGGGCATTTGTGTCCACACAGGTTAAACCAACTTCTATTTTTCCACCTGATGGTGTAAATTTCACGGCGTTGGATAAGATATTCCACACTACTTGCTGTAATCTTGTAGGATCGCCGATGACGCTGACCTTTGGGGTGATATGGGTGTGAATTTCTAAGGACTTAGCCTCAGCTGCTAATCGCACCGTTTCTAAGGCTGATGAAATGATGCTACATAAATCCAGGGGGATGGCATTTAAGATCAATTTACCCCGGAGAATCCGCGAAACATCCAGCAAATCGTCAATTAGTTGTACTTGTAACTTGGCGTTGCGCTCGATTGTCGCCAGTGCTGCGGCGGTGGCGCTGGGGCTGAGTTTACCATTTTGCAACAACTTCGACCAACCCAAAATCGGGTTGAGGGGGGAGCGTAATTCGTGAGAGAGGACGGCGAGAAATTCATCTTTAATGCGGCTGGCTCTTTCGGCTTCTTCACGGGCGGTGCGTTCCCGCAGCAGTAATAGTTCTCGCTCTTGCTCTACTTGTTTGCGATCGCTAATATCTTCAGCAACGCCAGCAATACGATATGGTTTTCCCTCGCCATCCTGGACTAAAAAACCGCGATCGCGTATCCAACGAATCGTACCATCAGGGCGGATGATGCGGTATTCTTCTGTATGATTACCGTTAGTTACGCATTTCTCTGTAGCTTTTAGAACTAAATCTTGATCGTCGGGGTGAATCATCTCTATCCAACTGCTTAAGTCGTGATAAAGAATTTCTGGGGAACGCCCCCAAACTTGCTCATAAGCAGGGCTGACATAAAGTAATTTGTTTGCTGTAGCATCGGATAGCCAAAAGACGCTTTCAATTGTTTCTGCCATTTGCCGAAAGCGTTCTTCGCTCTCACGCAGAGATGCTTCGATTTGTTGGCGATCGCGCAATGCAGCTTCGGCTTGCATCCGTAAGTCTTTTTCGCGCAATTGTGCTTCTTGTCGTAGTTGCGATAATTTTAGGCTTGCTTCTACACGTGCTAGTAATTCTTTAGCTGAAAATGGCTTGACGATATAATCATCGGCTCCAGCTGCTAGTCCTTCAATCCGCGATTCTTCTCCGGCTCTGGCTGACAATAAAATTATCGGGATATATTGAATTTTGTCATCGTTACGTAGCGATCGCAATAATTCAAAGCCATCAATTCCTGGCATCATTACATCAGTTAACACCAAATCTGGTGGATTTTGCCGCACTGCATTCAACGCTGCGATCCCATCCCCGACAGTTTCCACCTGATAGTAATCGCTCAAAAATCGCCGCAAATAATCGCGCATATCCGCATTATCATCAGCTAAGAGAATGCGGGCTGGGGGAGCTGGGGAAGTTAGGGAAGTTAGGGAGGCTGAGGAAGAATCGCCAGTAAATTCTCCCCCTGCGCCCCTGCGCCCCTGCGCCCCTGCTTCTTCCATTCCCCAACGCCGCGCTTCCTCGACATAAGGAGTTGCGCCTAAAGCTGTGGAAGGTGATGTGCGATTAGCGCGGAGGGATTCTGTGGGTAAGTGCTCATAGCCAGTAGGAATTGTCACTGTAAAACAGCTTCCTCCTCCCCAAACACTGGTAACGCTCACCTTACCGCCATGAAGTTCTACAATTTCCCGCACTAGGGATAATCCAATTCCTGAACCTTCAAAACTTCGCCCGTGGGAACCTTTAATCCGATGAAATCGCTTAAATAAATTGGGAATTTCTTTGCTAGGAATGCCTATCCCTGTATCTTTGACTAGTAAATTAACTTGGTTTTCAAAATACTCTAATTGAACGGTAATTGTACCAGAAAATGTAAATTTAAAGGCATTAGATAACAAATTAAATATAATTTTTTCCCACATTTCCCGATCCACATAAATTTCTGCGGGGAAGGGGGGACAATCTACGATTAGCTGCATTCCCGCCTGTTCAATGGTGGAGCGAAATGCACTGGCAAGTTCTGCTGTGAAGGTAGCTAAATCAACAGGTTCATATACTGCTTGAATTCTTCCGGCTTCGATGCGAGAAAAATCGAGTAAGGTGTTGACTAATTTTAATAAACGTAATCCATTGCGCTGGACAATTTCAATTCGTTCTCGTTGAATTGCAGGTAAGGAAGCAGTGTTATCTGTTAATGCATCCTCAAGAGGCCCTAACATTAAAGTTAATGGGGTGCGGAATTCGTGGGAGACGTTACTAAAAAACTCGGTTTTGGCGCGGTCAATTTCTGCGAGTGCTTCGGCGCGTAACCTTTCGGCTTCGTAGGCGCGCGCATTGGCGATCGCAGTGCTAATTTGTCCTGCTACTAAATCCCAAAAGCCTTGGTAATCATCATCAAACTGGCGACGGGGACTGATACCTGCAATCAAAAATCCGCTCAGTCGCTCTTGTGTGGGAGTAGTGAGGGGTAGAACTATAGCTTTTGTGGGTGATTCAGGCCAAGCACCACCGGGTAAATCAGCAAAACCTGATGTTTCCAAATCCAGTAACTGACTTTTCCCATCAGCAATGACAGCCGGAAGTGACCAGCGATCGCATATTTGACTATCTGCATTAATGTCTATGACTTGTGGACTAGCTGTAGTTCCTGGGGCTAATCTGGTTGTACCTACTAGTTGCGCCTGGGTTACTTTCTCATCCAGCAAATAAAGCAAGGCAAAGGGCACATCATAAGGATTATTATCTAAGGTTTTGGCGGAAATCTCACAAGCATCTTCAACAGTTTTCGCTTCTGCGGTATTAGCTGCTAGTTCTCGCAAAATTCGCAATCTGCGATCGCCCACGACACGACGGGTTTCCTCAGTACAGGCGCAGAAGACACCACCGACAGTCCCATCGTCCTGAGGGATGGGACTGTAGGAAAAGGTAAAGTAGGTTTCTTCTGTGTAACCATTGCGCTGCATCACTAAGAGCAATTCCTCATTCCACGAAGATTGCCCTTTTTGCATCACAGCTTCCGCTTGTGGCCCCAGGGTGTCCCAAATCTCCGCCCATACTTGGGATGCTGGCTGACCCAATGCTTGAGGATGACGTTGACCCAAAACCGGAATGTAAGCATCGTTATAAAACTTGGTCAGCGACTCTCCCCACCACACAAACATGGGGTAGCGCGACCCTAACATGATGCGAACAGCAGTTTTTAAGCTTTGCGGCCAAGTTTCGACAGCACCAACAGGGGTAGTTGACCAGTCAAGCGTTCGCATCAGTACCGCCATCTCGCCTCCACCTGTCACAATATTTTCACATGCTGCTGATTTTTGCTGAGTGCCCACAATCTTTACTCCGCTCTGGAAAAGTATTTCATAAAACCTCACGGTCACGAAGGAAATTCGCTTTTTGAGAGGCGGGGTCAGATGAACAGGGTGGCTTGAGTTTGTGAATTAGCTTCATTGTTAAAGGGGAGGGGGTTGCCAGTCCATTCTCCCAAAGATAAATTTGGGGAAGCTCAACCCCTATGGGTAATTCTGCCAAATAAACAAGTTCTATTGTAATTTTTAAGTAGAATTACCTGCTATGTCTATATATCCTGAGAAAGAATGAATTTAACGCTGATTATCCTCAACTTTGGCAATTTCTAACATTGTTTTTAATACTGAATCTGGATTCAAACTAATCGAATCTATGCCTTGTTCTACTAAGAATTGGGCAAATTCTGGGTAGTCGCTGGGTGCTTGTCCACAAATACCAATTTTGCGATTATACTGTTTTGCGGCTTGGATGGCCATTTTGACCATGCGTTTGACACCAGGAATGCGCTCATCAAATAATCGTGCTACTAAGGCGGAATCCCTATCTAATCCTAGTGTTAACTGAGTTAAATCATTGGAACCAATCGAAAAGCCGTCAAAAACTTCGGCAAATTCTTCCGCCATAATCACGTTATTGGGTAACTCGCACATCACATAAACTTGCAAGCCATTTACACCTTGCTGTAAGCCGTTTGTTGCCATTTCCTCTAATACTAAACGTCCTTCTTGGGGAGTACGACAGAAGGGAATCATGGGGATGACATTAGTTAAACCCATATCTTCCCTCACGCGTTTAAGGGCGTAACATTCTAAAGCAAATGCGTCTCTATAACCTTCATCATAGTAACGTGCTGCCCCGCGCCAGCCTAACATAGGGTTTTCTTCATGGGGTTCAAATTGTTGACCACCTAACAGATTGGCGTATTCATTACTTTTAAAATCCGACATCCGCACGATGACGGTTTTTGGATAAAATGCAGCAGCAATTCTGCCGATACCTTGAGCTAATTTATCAACAAAATATTGGGGTTTATCGTCATATAGTGCGGTGATTTCGCCAATTTTGGCTTTCACAAATTCATCTTTTAAATTGTCATAGTGGACTAAGGCCATAGGATGAATTTGAATTTGATTGGCGATAATAAATTCTGTCCTAGCTAAACCTACACCATCATTAGGAATAGCAGATAAGCTAAATGCTTCTTGGGGATTACCCACATTCATTAAAATTTGGGTGCGGGTGCGGGGTAAGTTTTCTAAGGGAACTTCTTTGACTTCAAAGGGTAATAATCCGGGGTAAACTCTTCCTTCTTCACCTTCCGCACAAGAAATCGTCACCTCTTGCCCAGTTTTTAAGATTTCCGTCGCATTTCCACAACCAACAATTGCAGGTACACCCAATTCTCGCGCAATAATCGCCGCATGACAGGTGCGACCCCCAGAGTTAGTAATAATTGCACTAGCCCGTTTCATAATCGGTTCCCAATCGGGATCGGTTCTATCGGTGACTAAAACATCCCCAGCTTGAAACTGGTCAATTTTATGCACATCAAGAATTAGGCTGACTTTTCCTTGACTAATCGCTTCCCCAATGGCGCGTCCAGTTACCAAAGGTACGGGTAATTCCGGATTATGGATGAGAGATTGGAATGATTTTTCCCCAGCCCCCAGTCCCCAGTCCCCAGTCCCCAACAACAAACGATAACTCCGCAACACGTTACCCAACTTCTGCGATTGCACAGTCTCCGGGCGTGCTTGCACGATAAATAATTGATTAGTAATACCATCTTTTGCCCATTCAATATCCATAGGCGTGTAATGGCCGTGTACTTGAGAATAATGGTCTTCAATCACACAAGCCCAACGCGCTAGTTGTAAAATCTCTTCATCGGTGAGGACAAATTGACTTCTTTCGCTGGGAGGAACCAGGACATTTTTCGTAAATTTTGAGCCGTCATCATAGACCATTTTTAATTCTTTACTGCCCAATTTTTTATCAACAATTGGGCTAAAACCAGCTTTTAAAGTTGGTTTAAACACATAATATTCATCGGGATTGACTGTTCCCTGCACAACATTTTCACCTAACCCATAAGCAGCAGAAATTAACGCTGCATCCTTAAATCCAGATTCTGTTTCAATAGAGAACATCACCCCAGCAGATGCTAAATCCGATCGCACCATTTTTTGCACGCCCACAGCCAGCGCCACACTAAAATGGTCAAAGCCCTTAGTATGACGGTAAGAAATAGCGCGATCCGTAAATAGGGAAGCAAAGCACCGATGACAAGCACCTAAAACCCCCGCCGCACCCACAACGTTGAGGTAAGTTTCCTGTTGTCCGGCAAAACTTGCATCGGGTAAATCTTCCGCCGTAGCGCTAGAACGGACGGCGACATCTGTATCTGCATTGTACGATTCACACAAACTTGCATAGGCATTGGCGATCGCACTTCTTAATTCTGGGGGAAATGGTGTGTGCATTAATAGCGATCGCGCTTTTTTACCTCGTTCTTGTAAATTTTTGACATCCTCCACATCCAAATCCGCAAATAGTTCTCTTAGCTTGGCTTCTAACCCCGCAGACTCGATGAAATAACGATACGCATAAGCAGTAGTAGCAAACCCCGTAGGAACATTAACGCCTTTGGGTGTCAACTGTTGAATCATCTCCCCCAGTGAGGCATTTTTCCCGCCCACTAAGGGAATATCCGCAATCCCCACCTCATCAAACCAAAGGATCAGCGATCGCTCTTTGGTATCAACAGACAAAGTATTTTTAGCTACTGTTACCATCAGTATTACCTCACAAGTAAATGCTCTGGTTGTAAGTGCGAAATCGCTAGTACTGCTACATTGAAAGTCAAAAGTCAAAAGGAGTCAGTGCGTTGGGCGGCTTTGCCGACTTGAAGCACCTGGCGTTCAAAAGTCAAAAGAATTGTATTCTCGGCTTTGAGGCTATTTTCTTAGAAGTTTGATTTTCGCCGTACTAGTACAGCTACATATAATTGGGCAATATTCAAGCTTTGAAGATTAGGGATCAACGATAACAATGAGCAGTTCTTAAATTCTTACTTTTTGAATAGAGTCTTGATTTTTGCCATGTTGTACTAGTATGTCGCGACCAAAATTAAGCTAAAAGCTGAAATCAGTAAAAAGCTTGTCAGACAAGCTTTTTTACTTTTTACTTTTTACTTTTTACTTTTGCCGTGGTGTGCTAGTATCTTTTGCCCATGTTTAATTTTAGATATTAAATTTGGGATTGTGCTATAAATTGCCAGGATTTAGTCAAGAAAAATTAACAATAATTGGCGATAATATCCCTATTGAGAATTAGGGATATAATATAAGATGGCGCAACTAGAACAATTACTGAAAATGGCAGAAGACGAGCTAACAGAGTACAGTACTGATGCTCGTAAAATCGAAAAACTGCGCCGTAAAATTGGTTTATCCGTATCTTTAGCAGAGCAGAGGCAAATTAAAGCTGCCTTATTAGCTACCATGCAACCAAATCAAATTGCCCAAATAGTCGAAGAACAAAGACAAGTTGTTGCTTTACCATTTTGGGGAATTGCTGGTTTGGGCTTATTATTAGGAATTTCTCTAAATCAACCGATAGGATTATTAGCAGCTATAGCTGGTAGTGTCGCTGCTTTTAGAGTTCAAAAATGGGGTTGGCAATTACAAGCAAAACGTTTATTACTGCAAACTTTTGAAGATATTGAAGCGCGGATTGCTCAACCAAATAAGTAATAGCAGGCAGGGAGCAGGGGGAGAATTTTATCTGTAGTCATACCAATTTGAAAAAAGAAAGCGACAGATTGTAGGGGCAAGGCACTGCCTTGACCTCTAGAATATATTGATGTGTCGCAAACATTATGTGATTTGGTATCAGAATTTAGAGAAATGATATAAAAAACAGATACACACAGATAAGTTATTTGTATATGTCTGTGTGTATCTCTAATTTGTAGCGACTGAAGTTGCATCTATGTGTAACACATTTGCCACGACTTTGAAGCAGAATGTGGCTGAAATTATATTTATTCTTAATAGTTAACTAAAAATTTCAATCCGATAATTCATGAATCAACTGGCAGATTGTATTTGTGGCGTTGTTCTGCGGCGAACTCTTGAAACGAACGCGATCGCCCTGCTTCAAAATCATCTAAACCTCGTTGAATACCAACGGTAGCTGCTTCCAAATCTTGCAGTTCCCACTCCAGCATCCGAGTTAAAAGTTCAGCCGCTACAAGGCTTACATCTTGCCCTTGTTGTGCTGCTTTTTCACGGAGTTGTGCTTCTACTTCTGGGCTAAGGGAAATAACGATAGACATACACTTTTTTTGCTATCAAGCCTTTGTCGGTTATTTTAGCAAAACCCCCAATAATGAAGCTTAAAGTTTGAAGTTATGGTAATTCAAATAATGTTGGCAACAGATAAATTCTTTTTAGGGGCACGGCATCTACAATCTTTTGGTATATCAAATATCTTACTGGTGCCGTGCCCCTACCTGTCTGTTGCATTCCTTTTTCAAAATGGCAGCCAAGAGATTTAAAGGATGAAGATTTTACCCATTCATCCTTCATCCTTTAACCTTCCTACGATTCTCTTCCCGATGTCCAGGTATCACGCCATTTCACAGTACCTTCTTTGGCAATTACCCAGCGACGGGGTACGGTATTCTCGCGCAGGGGCGATCGCCCTTCGCGCCACATGGCATATTTATAACTAATTAATTTGCCTGTACTCTCGTTAAAGGGAATCTCTGCAAACCAAGTGTTGGTGTTGATGTACTCTAGGGGATAGGCTTTGCTGATATCCCAGTTACCCAACTCTGGACAATCCCCGGTAACTACGATAATTTCACCGGGTTGAGTTTGTACGCCATTTAATTGCACGCGCACAATTGTTTGTCCTTTGATTCTTTCACCAACATGGCTGAAAACAATTACTCCCCGTTCTTCTAATACGAAGTTTTGAATTTTGCCGTCTTTAACTTCATACTTGTTACGTGTGATTACACAAGTATGTTCGCCATCTGGTAATTCTGTTTCTACTTCCTCTAGAGTGACTTCTCCCCCCCGATTCAAAGCGACAAAGCACAAAGAATCACGATAACGGCGCACGTAGCAATAAACATCTTCAGTTAAGTATTTTTGCCAGTGACTACCCATTGATATAGCTGGGTTTAATCGCCGTAAACCAGATAGTAATCTGACGTAACGGTAAATTTCTGTATCAGTATCCCAACTTTCCATCATTGGGCGATTGTAGGGATCGTTACCGCCATCGGTATCGTTATGCAGATATTGTTCTGTGCCGTAATAAATACAGGGAATACCACGACAAGTCATAATGAGAGCGATCGCTACTTTTAACATCGCTGGATCAGGGTTCAGCGATTGGAAGCGAGACATATCGTGGTTATCGATAAAAGTAATTAACTCGGTAGCGCCACTGTAGCGATGATCTTGGTCAAAGATATATTGAATGGTATGGAAGCCGTTTTCTGAACCTTGAGCTAATGCGGCTCTAATGGCTACACACAAGCCAAAGTCTAGAATTGTCATCCCAGAATTATTGGCAAATTCCACAGAGCGATCGTCACTGGGACTACTATAAATCCATTCGCCAAAAATAAAGATATCTGGCTTGTGATTGCACATATCACCAGTGAATTCTTGCCAAAACCAAATGGGCATATGCTTAACAGTATCCACCCGTAAAGCATCTACACCCCTATCTAGCCATTGTTTAATCGCTGACTTGATATACTCACGGTATTCGCTATTATTTTCATTAAAGGTTGCTAGACCAGCTAATTCGCAATTCTGAACTTGCCAATCATCTTCCCAGTTTTGCACTTCACCGTAGTGATGATACCAATGATTAACATCATCATTGAAGTCAGCAATTTTCACGCCATCATCATATAATTCGCCTTTGCTACCACTAGTATCTGGAGTGCTATGGTTGCACACAATATCTAGTATTAACTTCATGTTGCGCTTATGCATTTCTGCAATTAAGCGGTCAAAAGTGGTATCTTTTTTCTCTTGAGTAGCGTTTAAAGAAGGGTTTTCGTCTTGAGCAATGAATCGAGGATTGAGCCGCTTAAAGTCTTTTGTCCAATAGCCATGTATGGCAGCATTACCAACAAATAATTCTTCAACTTGTTCAAATAAAGGAGTTAGCCAAATAGCTGTTACTCCCATGTTTTTCAAATAGTCTAATTTATCAATTACACCTTGTAAATCTCCACCCCAGTATTTACCCCAGTCTTGTCCTGTGGGGTCGTAGAGTTCCGAGTTAATACCTTCGCTATTATCTGGATCGCCATCATGGAATCGATCAACAACGAGAAAGTAAATAGTTTCTTGACGAAATTCAATATCTCTGGTGTAGAGAAATTCTAAATTTATTTCTGTTTCTGAAGGTGGTGATTGAATAATATTTTCTACTTCTTGATTGGGTGCATCTACTTTGTATTGCTCTGGAGAGAATTGAGATGGGGGAGTCTGTACCATAAAAATATTCAAAGTTATAGAGAATAAAAGTTTGCAGCCCTCAGAAGATGTCGTGGTGAACTTATTTATGTAACTGCAAACATGGGTATTATCTAATCATGTTTCTGCTTTAGGCATCTATCCCCAGTTACTAACGGCTTCTGTCTTTGGTATGACTTAAAGCGATAAGCTATATATCTTGGGATATCAATAGCTAGAGAGCAGGCATTTTATGGAAGCGATCGCTGTATATAAACGAACGCTAATTTTAATTATTCTTGAAATGGGTAATATCAATTCACGGCAACATCAATCAAGATAGATTTAGTCTCTCAATCCCCTGTCAATTCTCGGTGGTGCGTTAGCCTGCGGCGTAACACACCCTACCTCAAGTACAGGTTTTTTTCCTTTCTTCACAACACTTTAATAAGCAAAAGTAGATATTGCTTTCTCAAAAGCAGCTTTTGCTTTCTCATTGCAGTGTGTTTAGTAAGCAAAAGTAGATATTGCTTATTCAAACACAGCTTTTGCTTTCTCATTTCAGTGTATTTAGCAAGCAAAAGCAGATATAACTTATTCAAAAGCAGCTTTTGCTTTCTCATTTCAGTGTATTTAGCAAACAAAAGTAGATATTGCTTATTCAAAAGCAGCTTTTGCTTTCTCGTTTCAGTGTATTTAGCAAGCAAAAGCAGCTTTTACTTTCTCATTTCAGTATATTCAGTAAACAAAAGTAGATATTGCTTTCTCATTTGCGTAATTCCTTCTAGAAATCACAGCATAAATACAGCAGATGGCAAGTTGGTAAGGTAAGCTAGATGTTAAGAATTTTTAATGGTGGTTCCTTATTTTGAATTTTGAATTCACGGCGGTACTAGTTTGTCAATCAGTTTTGTAGGTTAGATATTTATGTTTCCCAAGCGACGAATTTTCTTAGCAACAATTATCGCTATTGGTATCTTAGTGACATTTTTAGGAGTTAGCAGTTTCCAAAGTTTACCTGCAAATTCTCAGGAAATTCCAAAACCTACCCTGACAGCAACTGTTGACTTAGGACGCTCATTTAATCAGTTGGGTATTCAGGGTTCTATTTTAATTTACGATCGCAACAACAAAAAATTTTACGAACACAATGCGGCGCGCAATTCACAAGCGTTCCTACCTGCTTCGACTTTCAAAATTTTTAACTCGCTTGTCGCCTTGGAGACTGGGGTGATACCCAATGATGTGGCTGTATTGACTTGGGATGGTATTCAGCGCCAATTTCCCAGATGGAATCAAGATACCAATATCCGCCAAGCATTTAAAAATTCTACAGTCTGGTTTTATCAAGTGCTGGCGCGTAGAATTGGTCATGAACGGATGAATAAATTTATCCAGCAAGTGGGTTATGGAAATCGCCAAATTGGTACACCTGAGCAAATTGATAAATTTTGGTTAGAAGGCCCACTAAAAATTACAGCCAGACAACAAATTGAGTTTTTAGAACGTCTCCAGCGCCAAGATTTACCCTTCTCACAGCGGACTTTTGATTTAGTCAAAGATATTATGATTTACGAAAGTACTCCCGATTATGTACTGCGAGGAAAAACAGGCTTGGCTACAAGTGTTACTCCTAATTTTGGCTGGTTTGTCGGATATTTGGAACAAAATAATAATGTTTATTTCTTTGCTACAAATATTGATATTCGCAATGAAAATGATGCTCCGGTTCGCATTGAAATTACTCGGCGTAGTCTTAAAGCTTTAGGGTTGCTATGAGGTAGATTGTGTAGTTAATACCAATTTGAAAAAATCATGCGACAGATTGTAGGGGTTTAGTCTTGCCCTCTAGAATATATTGATGTGTGGTCTTAGCAACGGTTTCAAAAAGATAAACCATGCTAAATTTTGGTGTTTCATAATTTTGAAAAAATATAATTAAGGGCACGGTAACCACAATTTTTTGGTATTCCAAATTATCTTACTGGTGCCCATTGGTGTCAACTTAACGTGAAACCCGCTTGGTTGCAAGGTTTCGCCCTCACCCCCAGCCCCTCTCCCACCAGGAGAGGGGAGCAAGAGATTTAGTTCCCCTTCTCCTGGGGGAGAAGGGGTGAGGGGATGAGGGCGAGGGTTGTTGTACAACACGCGCCGTATATAGCTTTTAGCTGAAGTTGACACGTATGCCCCTACAAAGAATTTATCTGTTGCAAAAATTATTTGAATTGCTATTATTCCATCAAAATTAAGCGCAATGGATCGAGACGCAAATACCAAGGAAAAGGCTGATCCTTAATTGTCGCCCATTTCTCTTTAAAAACTTCTGCTTGCAAATGGTAGTCTTGGGGATTATTAGCAGCAGAATGTAACTTTAAAAATAAGGTCATGCGGTGAGGTGTTTCACTAGTTCTGGCTAACCAACAAGGAAAAGTATTTTCTTGATGAGGGTCTTTGGTAAAGCTGATGTGATGGGCACGAATACCAACATGAGATATGTTGTTGGGAATTGTATCCATAACTTGGAGATGACAACCCCAATCACTAGCTTCAACTAAACCATCTCGCACCAGTTGCGCCACAGAAAAGTTTTTGCAACCAGTAATTCGAGCCACACTCACAGTTGTAGGATGCTCGAAAATCTCGTGTTTAGAACCATATTGAACAGCTCCACCATGTTCTAAAACCAATAAATTTGGGCAAACTCGGTAAGCTTCTTCCATATTATGGGTGACAAACAAAGATACACCCCGGTAATCAGCTAGAGTCTCAGTCATTTGCTGTTCTAATTGACTCCGCAGGTGAGTATCGAGTGCAGAGAAAGGCTCATCTAAAAGTAATGCTTCTGGTTGAGAGGCTAATGCTCTAGCTAAGGCTACACGTTGTTGCTGTCCCCCGGAGAGTTGATGCGGATAGCGATCGCCTAATCCTTGCAACTGCATTGCTAATAATTGCTCTTCTACCTGTACCCGGATACTACCGTTAGATAATCCTTTAGGTAAGCCAAACGCAATATTTTGTGCCACAGTCATGTGAGGAAACAAAGCATAATTCTGTACTAAAAAACCGATGCGGCGATCGCGGCTAGGCAAATTAATTCTTTTTTCGGAATCAAACAGTACTTTACCATTGAGGATAATACGTCCTTTGGTTGGTGTTTCAATTCCAGCAATGCAGCGCAGAATCATGCTCTTACCTGCTCCCGAACCTCCCAACAATCCCAAGGTTTGCTCGTCGCTATTGAAAGCAACTTTGAGATGAAAACTCGGCAGTTGTTTTTCAATATCTATAATTAGCCCCACAGTTGAGGATAGTTTAGGTAAAACAGATGATTCTTTTGCTGGTGTGTTTTGTCCTCGTCCCCTTTTTTCTCTATGTCCTCGCCTCCCTTGCTCTCGCGATTCTTGCCAGAAATTCACAGCAATAATCCCCGATAGGGAAATTGCCATAATTACAATCGACCAAAACCAGGCTTCATCCATTGCTCCGGCTTCTACAGCAAAATAAATCGCCATTGGAATCGTTTGTGTTTGTCCGGGAATGTTACCAGCCAGCATCAAGGTTGCACCGAACTCACCCAAAGCACGGGCAAAAGCCAGAGTTGTCGCCGCTAAAATTCCTGGTAGTGCTAAAGGTAAACTGATACGCCAAAAAATTGTAGACTCCGTTGCACCTAGAGTTCTCGCTACCCGCAGCAGGTTACTATCAATTTGCTCAAAAGCCCCCAATGCAGTTTTATACATTAAAGGGAAAGACACCACTGTAGCTGCGATCGCAGCACCGTACCAAGTAAACACAATGGTGAAGTCAAATGGCTGCATGAGTTTCCCCACAGGCCCATTCTTCCCGAAAAATATCAATAACAAAAAGCCCACAACAGTAGGCGGTAAAATCAATGGCGCAACAAAGATACCTTCAATCAGTGATTTTGCTTTACCCCGATATCCCAGCATCCAGTAGGCAGCAGCAATACCTAAAAAGAATGTAATAAATGTAGCTAATAAGGAAGTTTTTAGCGATATCCAAAGAGGCGATAAATCCGGTGCCATAGTTTTTTGGTAAAAAAAGTACTGATACTGCGCGCAAGTCAAATTTTGTAGAGACGCGATTCATCGCGTCTTTAAGCTACCAGCTAATGTAAATCCTTGTTTTTCAAACACAGATTTAGATTCATCGCGTCTTTAAGCTACCAGCTAATGTAAATCCTTGTTTTTCAAACACAGATTTAGCTTCATTGCTCGCTAAAAATTGCACAAAATCCTGAGCAGCAGCGACATTTTTACTACTTTTCAGCACCGCTATGGGATAGACAATCGGAGAATGGGTTTTTTCAGATGCAGTGGCGACAATTTTGACTTTTGGCGTACTTTTGGCATCGGAGAAATAGACTAGCCCCGCATCTGCGTTACCTGATTCTACGTAATTAAGAGCTTGACGAACATCTTTAGCGTAGACAGTCTTACCTTTAACTTGGTCAAGCAGATTTAATGAAGTTAAAACCTGTTGTGCATATTGTCCAGCCGGGACACTTTTGGGTTCACCAAGAGCGATTCTTTTAATGCTTGGTGAAGCTAAGTCTTTAAAATCGGTGACAAATGTTGAATTTTGAGGTGCAATCAACACTATTTGATTTTTCAGCAAATCCTTGCGAGTACCCTCAACCAACAAACCTTTTTGCGCTAAAGCATCTATCTGTTTAGTTGCAGCCGAAATAAAAACGTCAACACCTGCACCTTGTTCAATCTGTTGTTGCAAAGCACCCGATGAACCAAAATTGTAGCTTAAAGCGACATTTGGCTTTTCTTTGCTGTATAGAGGCTTGATTTCATCCATTGCATCCTTGAGGCTAGCAGCAGCTGATATTGTCAACCTTGCTGTTGGCGCTTCTGGACTAGCAGTTATTGAAGCTGAGTTCTGTGTCTTCGTTGGGCTACAACCCACAATGAGTAAGAACGAAATAAATACCCAACTCAAAAAAGTCACAATGGGCTTATTAATCATTAGCACTCTCTCAAGCATTTTTGCAGAATTAATTCATAATTTACCAACCAATTCACCTAGAAACTAAAAAAAGTTGGTAAAAGAATCAAAGATTGTTAGAGTTCTATGACCAAATTAGGCAAAAGAATAATGCTCAGCATGAGGAAAAGGGACAGGGAGCGAGGGGGAAGACTGGAGTGGAGCTTGTATCTATGTTCCGCTATATTTCAGTAATTACCGTAAAATAATTGACCTTGTTAAAGATAGGACTTACGCAAGTGTCATATTTTTTTCGTTGAGGTTTGTCAAGGGGAGCCAGTCACGTGCGGAGGTTTCCTCCGTTGAGTGAACTGGCGTTCAAATGTCAAGAGTCCAAAAAACCTAAATTTTTGACCCTTGACTCTTGACTCTTGATTCTTATGCGAGAGGATCACTGTGCCAGTTGCGTAAGTCCTGAAAGAAAGTCGTTAGCTTGTTAAAAAAACTCGTTACTTTGCCAGGGATTTTGAGAAAATCAGTGGACGGGAAAATTTATAACTATGTCATTGCGTTGGCGGAACACCTTCCCACAGGTTACGTAGCCAGGGAAACTGCGATCGCACACAACCTATATTCTGTCTGAAATCCAAAAAGGCGTAGAAGCTCTGCTTCTTGTGGTCAGACATTGCGTCATCTATATCTTATTGATATAAACTAAATTACTAGGATTTACCCCAGTTTTACCCCAGAAGTCTTTAATTGCTTGTAATTCTAAAGGCGGCACCCGGATTTGAACCGGGGAGTGGAGGTTTTGCAGACTGGCACTGTCTACCCTTATGTGCCTCAAGTGCTTAAATAGTAAGAAATATAGCCTTGACTATCTTGACTTTGACTATCAGCCCGACTATCATAATGGGAGATAAAGGTTTATGATAGTCAAATGAATACTGCTAAGAAAGTTAAGGGTAATGTGGGCATTGAGGAATACAGGGGTAAGCTTAGGCTTAGGCTCCCTAGAACTGTAACTGAAGGTGGTAAACAGGTATACCTAAGCACTGGGTTAGATGCTAATGAGGTTAATCGCCGCAGGGTCTCCTCAGTCGCTAACTGGATGGAAGAGGATATCCTAACAGGTCAGCTAGACCCTACCCTAGACCGCTACAGAGAGAAACTAGAGGCTTATAGGCAGCCCCAGTTAACCATAGTGAAGCCTAAGACCCCCCAGACTGACCTAGTAGAACTCTGGGATAGATACTGTGAGTTTATGAAACCTCAGTTAGCCTCTACTACCTATATAAAGGACTATGCCAGGAAATATAAGAACCATATTAAGTCCCTACCAACTAAGGACTTAACCCAGGCGATCGCTATTAGGGACTACTTGCTCACCGAGTTATCCCCTAATGCTGCCAAGAGGGTTATTACATACATAGCCGCCTGTTGTAAATGGGCTGTAGGCTCAGGGTTAATCAAGGATAACCCTTTTGCAGGTATGTCTGAGGATATTAAGCTACCTAAGCATGACTCAGATGCCATAGACCCTTTTACCAAGGAAGAGATGAATATCATCATCCAAGCATTTGAGGAGACCAGACCCCACTATGCGCCCTTTGTTAAGTTCCTATTCTGGACTGGTTGTAGGACTGGGGAAGCCATAGCGCTACAGTGGAAGCATATAAACTCTGAGTGTACCCAGATAACCTTTAGTGAGTCTTATGACAGTGCCTTGAATATCCGCAAGGGGACTAAAACAGGGAAGTCTAGGAAGTTCCCATGTAATACCCAGGTTAGGCAGTTATTACTGTCTATCAGACCTTCTAGCCCAGATCAGGAACAATCAGTATTTACTAGCCCTACCGGGGGAATCATTAATAACACTAGGTTCTCTAATCAGGTCTGGAAAGGCGGCAAGGTAGGTCAAAAGCAATATAAAGGGGTTATTCAACAGCTAATGCATGATGGTAGAATAGACCGCTACAGATGTTTATATAACACTAGACACACCTTCATAACTCTAATGCTGGCTGAGGGTCTAACAGTCCCTACAGTAGCCAAGTTAGTTGGTAACAGCCCTGAGATTATCCTTAAACACTATGCGGGTAACACAGTACCTCTAGAGTTACCCAGTATCTAACTAGGAAGCCCCTAGTGGTTACCTAAGGGCTTATAAGGCTAACCCTTAATGAAATCTAGCCAGCTATCTATGGGTTTAAACAGGTGCCTAGGGACTGCATAGGATAACTCTTGGGACTTTACCCTAAGCCAGCTAGTCTCTCTAGTTAACCTATCAGCCTCAGTTACCCTAGCTTCCCCGGTATTCCTATCAATGGCAACTAGGAAGTGTACAGGGAACTTATATTTATCCCATCTGGTTGCAATGCCACCAACTAGTATGTTATTATCCTTAAACTTATTAGCCCCTGATTTAACCTCTAAGTTATACCCTTTACCATTGTGGATAACTCGGATGTCCCTTTGGAACTGTGCATAGAGGTATTGGGCTAGCTTAGACTGACTGCGGGTTCTCCAGTTCTCCGGGTCAGCCTTGTAGTTAAAATAGACCGCTCGGTAGGTCATGTATTGGTCTGGCTGGTACACCTTGTCTAACCCTTGGGCTTTCAAGTACTCAGTTAGGCTATATTCCCATGAGTTGCCACAGGCTAATCGGTTATCCCAAGAGTCTGTAAAGTAACTAGAGTCTCTACTTACTCCATTGAGCGCAATATGTGTTATAATGGTCATAAGTATTTAAGTTTGTTTGATAGCCCCTTAAGTAGTTCGCAGCTTCTTAAGGGGATTTACATTAGGTATCAGGGTTAGCCCCTATCAGCCCAGAACTGAGCCTCTGTTAATGCGCCATAGAACTGAATATTCCTAACCTGGGCGGCTGTCCATTGCCCCCTATTCTCTCGGGTAGGTATAAACCCTCTAGGGCGGTCATAAGGGGCTGTCCAGGTTTTCTGATGTATTTGAACATTCTGGGCTAACTGGTACCCAAAGGGGTCAGTATTGAAACTAGGCGCATAACCAAACTCCCAATAACCATCAGTCCTTCTAGTTGGACTGTCTAACCCATTAACCCATCGGATGTTCCAGTCGAAATAAGGCTTCCTGAACATCTCGCCATCTATGCGGCTTAGTCTGACCTTAGAGAATCCATACTCGGTCATCTGGGGAAATATGGCTATCAGTTCCTCCCATTGCTCCTTTAGGGCTTCTGTCTCTTCCTCTAGGAACTCTACCGGGGTCTTCAGGTAGACCTTAAGGGTCTCTGACTTCTGATAGTACCTAAGCTCTGCTGATACTTCTATGATTTCCTCAGTACCTAGAGGTGCAAAGGACACTGTAGTCATAGGGTCATTCTGGGGTAGGGTTGATACCCTTATTTAGTCAATATGAGTAATGTTCATATTTATACTTATTAATAAACCCCCACTAAGCATTAATACTCAGTAGGGGTTTAAGAGCGCCATGATGGAGATTTACATGATGATGGCGGAGATTTACATGATGGGCTACCTAATAAGCCTCATCTATCTCAAGGGTCTCCTCTAAAGACTCCATATTAAGGCTCACTGTAACCACTGGGTCAGGCTGTTCATGTTGGAGCCTATATTTAAGTATCCCTGATGCAGTCTCAGCCATTTCTCTAAGTACCCTAGCTGTCCTTAAATCCCCAGTAAGCTTAAAAGTCTCATTAAGGGTATCCACAGCATCCAATGTGGTCTTTAGTAAACCCTTAAACATATCCGGGTCGCTGGCATCATCAGAATAAGTAGACTGCCCTTGGCTATCACTAGGTACTGGTAGGGGCACATATCTATCCTTATAGTTGTATATTTGCCTAACTGTGACCTGATGCCCTTGGTTAGCCAGCCATTTACTTATCGATGGGGCAGGGATACCCCTAGTAATCATGGTGTCCACTTGTGCCCTTAGCGCATCGGGTAAAGTCCTAACCTTACAGGGTTTGTTATTAGCCATTATTAATCTTCTCCTTTAGCGCAGCTATGACCATATCTAGGGCTGCCAGGGCTTCATTTGGTTCTAGTCCTTCTAGTTCCTCTAATACTCTCCTAGTACCCTTATGGGTCTGTCGAAGCTGCTTAATGAAGTCCCTGATAACCTCTGATACTGTCTCCTGGTTATTCTGGGCTACTTCCTGTAACCATTGATGGGTGGCTTTATCTACCCGCAGTGCTATTTGAATAGGTTTGTTAGTTTTCATAAAAGTACCTATGGCTATATCTAGTATTTTGTCAATCAGTTGGTTGACAGATTAATAGTAAGAAACCAAATAACCAAAAGGATAATCCCTATGACAGACCTAGAAAAAAGACTGGCAGACCTAGCAAAAGAACAAGCCTCCTTGCAAGCTAAAAAGGCTCAAGAGGATGCTGCTATTGCGGCTAAGAAAGCCTTTGAATGGAACTCCAAGGTCAAGCTGGTTAGATTCCTAGAACAGTATTTGGATAACCATATTCGACTAGGTAAACTAACCCCTGATATCTTCTTTAATGTCTACAGAAAGTATAAAGAGGTCTACCAGGATTCTGAAGCCCAACTAGGCTTCTTTATTGCTACAGTTATCAAACTTATCAGTCATCCTTGGCATGGGATTGAATGTAGGACAGCCTTTATCGGCAATGGGGGTTTGTTATATCTGGGAGAAACCTATGAAAACCCAGAGAAGTTATATCAAACTATTGTATTCAGTACCATCCTAGGGGAACTAGCCAATGACCCCTTTGGTACTGATGTATGGTTTTATGAGTTATTACAACTGCATTTTGAAGACCCTACAGCCTTTCCTGCTTATGCCCAAATGGGGGAAGTAAAGACCAGAATATTACCCCTACTAAAGCGCATTGTTGACCTAGAGAAAACCTCTCAGGAGTTACCAGAGTTATCTGAGTTAACTACTGATGATGCCTTGTATATCCAGGCATTACTAGGTTAGGTCTTAGGGTTCCCGGGAACCCTTTAAACATTATTTGAGGATATAGAAATGACTAGAAATACAGCCTTGATAATCAATAGTTCAGAAGGCGCAGCCTTAAAAGTTACTATTGACCCTGAGTTACTCAAGCGCATTCAAGAGTTAGCTAATAATGCTGATGAGTCATTAGAGGATTGCCTAGAGGTTGCCTTATGGCGCATTATCCCAACCCTTAAGGAAGTCGCTGTTACTGGCTATGATCTGTCTAGTAAAATCTCAGAAACAGATAAGGTTAACCTGTTGACTGATTAGGGGTATATAGTAAACCCTTAAATATAACTAAGACCCCTAGGGAGACCTGGGGGTTTATTAATGGGTTTGTATTAGGTAGGCTGAATGAGAGGTAACTGAGAGATAATAAACCTATTGATTAAGCGCATTTAAGCGATTAGGGTGATTACCACTAAGGCATAATCTCAAGCCTAGCCAATAATATGAGGTATCTTTTTTAATGCTTCTTCTATAACCCATAGCTCATTATCATGATAGGCATAAGATTTCTTAAGGAATCTTCCTTGGGTATCCTTTCTGGCAATCTTCCGAGGGTTAGACATATCCCGGATTTCTCACAAGTTAGAAAAAAAATATTGATATACTTGATATACTCAAGATTCAGACTAATCGAATTTATACATAAATAACTCAGACCTAAAAAACTAGATATTTCTCAATATTAATACTGAGTATACTAGATAATTAAATACTCTAAACACTGAAACAATAAAATAAAAAACATCTGGAGATGAAATCTAGACACGGTAAAATTAGAATTGAATAAATCCAACTCTAAGTGTAAGTTAATAATTCAGGTTTAAATCAGGTTAAATCAACTAAAATCAAGTGAAATTAGGTAACATACTCAAATACTTGTAAGCAATTGCAAAAGTCTCTTGGTAAGGGCAAGCATTAGTAATCGCAATCAAAATTTGTCGGGTGCTAAAAGTAATAGTTGCACCTAACTTCAATAACTTTGTCCGAATAGTACCAATTTGGGCATTTCGTAGTTCTGTTTTAGCTAAACACTGTTCTCGTAAAGCATTCATCAAAATATAAGCAATAGACGAAAACCACAAACGTAATTGATTACCAACAAATGTGTGGGTACTGGTTCTGTCACTTTTCAATTCTAGTTTTTGCTCCTTGAAACGATTCTCCATATCGCCTCGCGGACAATATTTGCGGGTGTAAAGTCTTCCTGGAGGTACTAATTTAGTAGGTAGTGAAGTCACAACAAAGCGAGTATTTGCCCCTTGCTCACCGTATTCAATTTTTGAAACCACACGCCGATTACGACTCCAAGAGTCTAATGTTTTATAGTCGAGCGAACAATACCAAACTGATTCATCAATGAATGTTGTAGCTTGCTTTTTCAACTCTTGATCAGGAATAAATAAGGTTTCAAAAAAACTGACTAAGGTTTGAAGTTTTTGTGAATATTCTTCAGCGGCTCGGTTTTTGGTTGATTGAGATAGTTTTAACAACCTACTGTTCGGTGCTAACCCAAACACATAATCTACCCCTACTTGGGATTCGCACCATGCCATAATTTCTTCTCTGGAATACGCACTATCTCCGCGCACTAGGATTTTTACTTTACTCCAACGTGAGCGTATTTGTTTAATGATTCGTTGTAATTCGGATAATGCTCCTTCTGCTGGGTCTACATTAGAAGCACGCAGTTTTGCTGCTAATAAATGCTTGCCGCAAAAAATATAGAGGGGCGCATAACAATATCCTCCATAATAAGGATTAAAGAAAGCTTTTTCTTGATTACCGTGTACGAGGTCGTCGGTAACGTCCAAATCCAAAATTATCTGTCTTGGTGGTTTTGAATAGGACTCTAAAAATATTTCCACCAACAAATTTTCTATTGCTTCTGCCTCATGTTCAATGCGATGATATCGACTATCGGCTCTATTTGAAACTGTTTCCGGGCAGTGTTCAATACGATTTAAGGTGCTTTTTCCAGCTAGAGTAACTGCTTCATTCTCTAGACCAATTACTTTTCCTACTGACAGCCCGAACATTAAGTCGTGCCTTAACTGTTCGTGGTCATTTATATCTTCGTACCCCATGATTAAGCCATATACTCTCTGTGCAATTAAACTATCCACAGAATGCTTAATCCTTTTTGCTTCTCGGTAATCTTTAAAACATCTTGCTAACCGCGATGTTATTCCTCTTTTCCGGTCTAGTTCTGCAATTAAGCTTAGTCCTGCATCCGATGTTACATTCTCACCCTTGAAATTAACTAGAACCGAGTATGAATCTACTTTTTCAAATTGGAATTGTTCCGGTATACAATCTGTGAATACTGGGGTCATGTTCAAAACTGCTGAAATTCTTTCCTAATCTACATTTTCACAGTTTTTGACCCCTCTTCTTTTAACCTTTGTGAGAAATCCAGGATATATTGGCTTTTGTATAACTTAACTATCAGATTAGCTAACTTGTGAAAATCAGACTTATTGACCTCAATATTTTTAGATTCTAAATATTCACTTAGTGTAGTTACTTCATTAGGTGGAACATCCTGTTGTAACTCATTTATATCTGAAGCATCAGCCAGAATATACCTATCTGGATAAGCCCTTGACTCAACCCATAGATTGAGTATGTTTGCCTTAGTTAGTGTCTCAACATAAACTATCTTTACCTGCCTATTATTACCTGTAGGGAAAATATTTAATACCCTCATGGTTAACCTTGAACCTATAACATTAGTAATAGGTTAACCTGTGATACTAACTAGTGATAAGTATCTAAAATGACTCTATGACTATAATAAACTTATTGTGCTATAGGTTAACCTAGCTAGTCAAAATAAATGATTTTACTCAGTTTGAGCTAGGGGAAAGTTGAGCTAGTCCAAGGGGATGACTAATATGAGTCATAGAGTAGCCTTGGGTTTACCAGTTACCTCTGGTTACCTCTCTGGTTACCTCTAAGTTACCTCTAGAGGTAACCACTAGAACCCTTATACAGTATAAGGTCTAGCCTATGGGTTACCTAGTTACCTTGTTTTTACCCATTAGGTTCTATGTAGGTACTGGGTGATATCTATTTTATGAAATAGAGGTAACTTGGTAACCTACAGGCTGAAAGCTATACCCCCTATGAATCCTATCGGTTACCTCTAGAGGTAACCAGGAGGTAACCGAGGTAACCAGGGGTAACCCGGGGTAATCTAAGGGTAACCATTTAAGCGCATTGGAGCGGCTAGGGCAAATAAAAGACCCTAGAACTAACCAGGGTCTTCATTAGTGCTTATCTGTAACCCTTATCTGGATTATCCTTATCTAGAGTTTCCCAGACCATCCTATCTGTATTAAATCTTGCTGGGTAAATATCTGAGGGGTTCACACTAGCTAACCAGTAAAGCTTCTCTGGTTTCCCTAGTACCTTCTTAGTTCCCTGTGCATACCCTAACTGTTTAAGGCTGTTTATGATAGCAGTCTTATTCTTCCCATGTGTCTCACCTCTAAGACCCATAGCATACATGATATCAACTACCTTAAAAGCCACAGGGAACTTACCATCCATAGTTACCTTACTTAGGGCAACCTCTAGCTGTTCATTCCAGCTACCTTCCACCATATATTCTCTGTTTCTGGTTTCTGATGCTACTTGGCTATACTCAGATAAGTCAGTGGGGTAACCATTATTAACTAACTTATGGTAAGCAGTAGCCCAAAGGTGGTCTACATTATCCTCTAACCAGGCTAGGGGTAACTTCCAACCATCTGCTAAGTCTATAATCCAGAACCTCTTATTACCTGTGGTATCGACTAGAAACTTAGACTCATTAGTAGTACCAATAAACAGAGTAACCCGCTCAGTTACACTTGCCTCATCTGCCTCTTTATACTTCTGGATGTAGGTATCCTTGGTAGTGCTAAGTAAGCTTTTTAAGACACTAGCCTCTTTACCCTTAAATAAGCGGTCGCACTCTGATAACTCCATAATCCAGGTAAACTTACACTGGCGAATAATATCAGCCTCAGAAGTCCCAGACCTTAGCTCTGTTCCCCAGTTCTTAGCTAGTATTCTAGTGAAGGCAGATTTACCAGCATCCTGGTCACCTTTGAGGATTAGTGACCGCTTCATGTAACAGCCAGGGTCTAAGGCTCTCTTGACTGCCCCACATAGCCAAGCAGTAATCATCTCTTGGGTTAGCGGGTCATCAGTACCAAATAAAACTTCCCCTAATCTATCCCATTCTGGTAGGGGTTTTAGTTCAGTAGTTAGGTAAAACCCAGTAGAGCATAACCTTTCTAAGTTTTCATGGTTAATAAAAACTAAATCGCCTCTTCTGGTTTTACCTACTGAATCCTGGGTTAACTTGATGGTTTTAGGGTCAGTCCCAGGATGTATCCATATTTCTGAGTGTTCTTTATAGTTCTGTTCTAGGTACTTCTTAACTGGCTGAAACTTTCTATCCTCTAACATTAGCTCTAGCTGTCTCTCATAGAAGCCTTTAGAGGCTTGTGGGGATGACATTTGCAAGGCTTTTTCTAATCTAGCCATTAACTTGGCTCTAGTAGTAGCTTCCCCTTGGTAGTGGACAATATCAGCCCAACCATCCAACTCTAAATCAACCCCATACACAGCCTCAAAGACTTCCCAGAATCTATAAGCTTTTTCTCTAGAATCTTGGATATATTTTCTAGCTAACTTCCTAGCTCTATCAGGGTCATTACCCTGTTTAGGGTCAGTATATCGGGACTTGTCGCCACCTACACTTACAGAGCTACCAAAGAAGTCTACCGACTTTAACCAAGCTAGTAATCTTTGACCTTTGGTACTGTCATCCTCATCATCAAAACCCTCAAAACTTGACTGACTGTTAATATCTGTGTTATAATCTGACATATTTCTATTTCCTTTGGGCTTCCTGCCCTATTTGGTTTACTTTGAATATTGAGATTGGGGTCAACTAGCTGGTCACTGGTTGACCCTATTTGGTTATTAGGTTTATTGTTTAGCTCCCCTAATAATCTCTCTGATTTCCTTAGCTTGTTCTTGCGCTTCCTTAATAAGCTTGTTTAAGGTTTCCTTTGGGTATTGTTGAGCTAGCTTTTGTTTATAGTTCATTTGTTTAACCCTTAATGTTTATTGTGGTTACATTGTTAGCCTTTAGGTATTCCCGAAGAGCTTCTCTGACCACTTGGGCTAATGAAATATCTTTCTGTCCTGCGATCGCACCTAGTTGGTTTCTAATATCTTCAGAGAATCGCATAGTAAAAGTTTTATTCTTAGGCATTGTGTGTATCCCCCGAGTGTTCACTTGTCTTACTAATAAACTGTCAAAATCTAGAGTCAAGCTAAACCCTAACCAAATAATCAGGGTTACAGCCATTGGCATAGAGTAACCACTGATGACTATCAGAGAGCCATAGATGATATTCAATGAAATCTTAAAATACTAATCATTGGACTTTCTTATGGTTACCATAGACTAAAGTCTATGCCACCTTAAGTATTCTCTAAGGGCTACCGCAGGGCTTTATCTGCCCCTGTAGTGCCTCTAGTTGTGCCTTTATGTCTTCTAGGGTTACCGGGGTGTCTGGTTGGTTCCCCAGATAGTTACTGATGGCATCTATGATGAACTGGTGTTTACTGATACCCAAGTGGAGCGACTGGGCTTTTATCTGGCTGTCTAGTTCTTCAGGAAGTCTTAACAGGAAAGCTTGCTTATTAGTAGCCATTAGTGATACTTCTTTCCTATGTGATACCACCATAATATCACAGTATTACTACTAGTGGCAAGGGATTTCAGGTAACTTTTATTACTGGGTTAACCCATTTTGAGTAGATTTAGGATTCCCGGATAACCTAAAGTACCCCTCGGATAAACTAAAAACCCTCTAGGGGTTAACCAGAGGGTCTTAGGGTTATTTAATATTGTTCTTAGCGCGCCAAGCCATCTTTAACTCGCCATAGGTAGGTCTGTATTCCTGGGTCTGTCCCTGTTTTCTCTTTAGGACTTCTAGGAGCCTATCGAACTGCTCAGGGGTTAATAGGTGTCTAAGATTATTCATCTTCATAACCCTTTAGCCTCCAGGTATTTAACTAACTTAGCGATCGCCTGGGTGTTCTCATCAATGGACTTATTAAGCTTCTCAAGGGTCAAGCTTAGGTCTACCTGGGACTGCTTGAGAGATAAGGTATCTGATTTGGGCTGCCATAGAGATGTTATTGCGGGCAGCCAAGTCTTGTAGCTGGGTATAGAGTTCATCATTCAGGGTAACCTTTAGGGATTTAGCAGACATAGGAGGTAATCAAGGCTTACTACCTTATTAAGTCAAGTTGACCCTAAAGGTGCCCCTTGACTATCAGTTTGACTATCAAGTTACCCTAGTTTAGTTATTTGAGATTACCTTAGAAGGCTGAAAGCCTTAAGGCGGCACCCGGATTTGAACCGGGGAGTGGAGGTTTTGCAGACCTCTGCCTTACCACTTGGCTATGCCGCCGCAGTTGACCTTATCTATATTAACAAGATTCTAGCTAAAAGGCATCCTCTGTTTGGAGAAATTTCTGGGTTTGCAGACAATCAAGCAGAAATTAAGTTTTTGTACTTAGCGCGATCGCATGACTTCAGAGAAACCCTACTAGGAGCGATCGCGTCTCACCATCAAATTTTTACTTCATCAGCAAAACTATTCCATCGCACAAAGTGAAATGGCCCAGCAACTGACCCCCAAAGATGCTCATCAGTTTCTAGATCTCTTCCTCTGTCAAGGCTCAGAAGTCGCTCTTCGTTAATGTCAAATTCATTATCAAGATAGGTTTTTTGCCCGTTGCGAACGACTATACAGCCTTTTCCTGGTTGTATCCTACCTTTAAAGCTGTTGCCAGTCCATTCTACAATCATGTCACACCCTGCCATCTTTTCTACGTCATCAGTAGTTAAGGTGGCGAGTTTTTCGAGATTGCGAGAAGCACCGTAAAATTTTTCTTCTTCTTTAACGGTGTAGTTTTCTAGTTGAATGCGATCGCCTTCAGTGACAAACTTTAATACTCGCAAACGATAAGGTTGATTAAGTGCATAGTCATAGGCTTGCTCTAAAAACAAACTCACCCCTGATAAAAGTTCTAAGGGTAAGGGACGCATACACACACGAATATGTGCATAAAAAGGCGGGTTTTCAAAAGCTTGTTCTTGATTGCTAAAATCAGCCGCCATCCAACGAGCTAAGGTAGCAATGTCTGTAGAGTGAGTCATTACAGATAAATAAAGTCCACTGGAAGTATTTTATGTTATTTGGGGAAGGGGGAATGAGTAATGAGTAATGAGTAATGACTAATGAGTAATGAGTAATGAGTAATGGCTCTTCTCCCCTGCACCACTGCTCTTCTGCACCCCTGCTTCCTCTGCTTCCTCATCCCCAGTCCCCAATCCCCAGTCCCCAATCACCAATCCCCAATCGGGAGAATTACGATCGCTTTATGCGTCCATCAAACTGGTAGTTTAGGTTAGGGGTTGGGAGATTAACAGTTGAAAATGAAAGCAGGTAACTATAGTAAGCATTTTGGCTGGGGTAAAAGCTTAGTGACTCACAATGTAAATTACTCCAAGCGAAGTAAAGTATCTATGCTACGTCCTTTGAGTGTAATTGTGACTGCGGCTATAATTTGGCAGTTTAGTGGTTCGTTGAGTTTGGCGCAGAACAAAAAGCCGAAACAGCCAGAGCAATTTCCGCCTAGTCCATTAGAAAATATTCTCCCCGATCCTTTACTATCACCTTTGGGCGATCCAAAAAATTTGACTCCTACACAACTACAACAGCTAGAACCGCAACTTGATCAATTAAATCAGGAAGCGGCGGCTAAGTTGCAAGCTGGAGATACGGTAGCGGCGTTTGAACTGTGGAACCGAGAATTACGTTTACGCCGCTTGTATGGTTCATTAACAGAAGTGCAAGCATTATCACGGGTTGGAGGAATAGCGTTTAATCAAAATAATCGCGAAGAGGTGCAATTTATTACCCAACGCTTGCAAGCAATCCAACAGCAGGCCCTATCTCAGCCATTACTAGATTTACAATTATTGCGATCGCTTGGTGGTGCTTATGAGCAAGTGCGATCGCCTAAACAGGCTCTAGAGGTTTACAATCGGCTTTTGGCGGTAGTTCTCGAACAAAAAAATACTACTGCGATTATTGATACCCTCAAAAATATTGGCGAAGTACATCTAGCTTGGTTCGATTATCCGCAAGCTGCAACTACTTACCAACAACTATTAAGTTTAGCGACTGCTCAAGGTGATAAATTAAACGAGGTTGCATACTTGCAAGAGCTAGCTTATATATACGAACAGGGCAAAGACTTCCAAGAATCCATAAATACACTTAACAAGCTGGCACAAGTTTACACTGCCCAGAATAATACTACTGCATTACCTAAATTAAAATTAGCGATCGCTTCTAATTACCAAGCATTAGCCAAGGATAATCCCGCTTTACTACCAGAAGCATTTAAAAACTATCAAGAAGCATACTCTACGGCTTGGGAATTAGAGCAATATGTCGATGCTGGTGAAGCTTTGCAGCAATTAATCGCGCTGTATCGTTCTCAAGGACAAATTAACGATGCTTTGCAAACTAGCCAAATTTTAGTAGAAGCCCAGACAAAAGCCAGTAACTTTTACGGCATGATGCAAGCATACGACCAAATAGGGCAAATGTATGTTGAAAGCAAACAGTATCCTCAAGCACTAGCCGCTTTTCAAAAAGGCTTAGAACTAGCCCAACAACTTAAGTATGATGAAACATACTTTACTCAGCAAATTGATAAGCTACCGAAGGCGAATTGATTTTTTCAAGGGTCAAGGGTCAAGGGTCAAGGGTCAAGGGTCAAGGGTCAAGGGTCAAAATAGATATTTCCCCAATCCCCAATCCCCAATCCCCAGTCCCCAATCCCCAATCCCCAA